>CAZOCS010000079.1:3416-11654 GCA_964578365.1 uncultured Candidatus Cloacimonadota bacterium | reverse complement strand
AGAGTGTGTCAAATAATTTATCTTGGTTTTTACCCAATCAGCTGACACTTTTTCCAACGGAAGCAGCTTTTCAGATGATCATTAACCAGTCCTGTCGCCTGCAGATGTGAATAGAGAGTGATAGAACCCAGGAATTTGAAACCGCGTTTTTTCATATCTTTACTTACACGATCAGATAACTCCGTTTGAGCCGGTATTTGAGATATATCTTTCCAGTTGTTTATAAGTGGTTTACCATCCACAAATCCCCATAAATAGTTACAAAAACTGCCGAACTCTTTTTGGATTTTGATAAATAACCTGGCATTATTAATAGAAGCTACGATCTTACGGCGGTTACGGATAATGCCGGCATTCTGCATCAGTTCTTCGATCTTTTTCTCATTATATTTGGCAACTTTCTGCACATTAAAACCATCATAAGCTGCACGGTAGTTCTCTCTTTTCTTCAGGATAGTGTGCCAGCTGAGCCCGGCTTGGGCAGATTCCAATACCAGAAATTCAAATTGCTTTTGATCATCAAAAACGGGTACTCCCCATTCATCATCATGATAAAGGACATATAATTCGTCGGCTGTTCCCCAGGGACAACGGTTCATGTTCAACTCCTATATACTTATTTCAATAACATTATCTTTTTAGAGCTTTCCTGATCTCCATTTATTAATTTGATAAAATAGATCCCGGATGTTACTCTAATTCCTTTATTATCTTTACCGTCCCATATGATCTGATAATCTGCAGAGTTGATTAATTGATCAATTAAAAGATCCCTCACCTTTTGTCCCTTCAAATTATAGATTGTTACTTCAGCATTTTCACTGTCTTCCGGGCTTAATTTGAACGAGATCGTTGTGGCTGGATTGAAGGGATTGGGATAATTGGTCAGCTGCAGGTCGTGGGGCTGTAGTATATCTCCTGCTGGAACATCAAAGTCTGCCACTACCGATACAGAGATATTTCCATTTGCCGGGATATTAAGTGAGACATAACAAATTGTAAATTCACCCGAATTATCAATTTGAGTTAAAGTTCCATTATATACAAGATATTCTAAAGCATCTGCTGGCATCATAAACTTCAGTTGCGCATCTGTAAAACTTAGATCCTGGTAGTTCTCTATGTAGCAAAATAGACTATCGGCAGCCCCATTGTTTTCTGGAGTAAAGGTAGTGTTAAGCTCTTCTCCATCCCATCCTGAATAGATCGTATTGGTAGGTTCTAGAGTATTGGCATTAACATTAATTACCCTATAGGCTCTGTTTCCATCGCAGGTTGCAGCTGTGGCAAGATCGTAGGGAGCAGAGTTTATATTTCCGGAGTTGGAATGGATATGTCCATAAAGTGCCATCTCGATCTCCAGAATATCCAGATCGATCTGTTCGGAAAAATCGTAGTGGTAGAAAATAACTTGTGATTCGCTTCCAGTTGCTTGGGTAAGATCATCTTCAAGCCACTGCATTTGTAGATCAGTGAAACTTTCTGCTCCATAAATATTGAACAGATAACTATCGTAGTTTAGATAAGCTTCCATTCCGATAAAATGAATTGGTCCGTAATCGAAACTATAATTCTGAGTATAGTAAGGATCAGAGAGTGGGGGATCCTGCAACCAGCTCCAGCCGAAGAAATTCCACCAGTTACGCCTGGCTGTACCCTGCGATGGCGGGGAACTATCCCACCCGCCAATATCATGATTCCCCGAAGTTAAATAGAAGGGAACTTCCAACTCTTCCAGCAGTTTTTGGGCTTTAGTGTAAACCCTTCGATTCTCAAACTCTTCCATCTCTCCTTCGTTTACCAGATCACCCGTAAACAGAACAAATTCAGGATTTATCAGATTGATGTCATTGATCACTTGCCGCAGATCTTCCACCTCTGTGGAATCTGTTAAAGAGGCGGGATCGGGATAATAGATATGGGTTGGAAGATGGGAATCTGTAATATGTATAAATGAATAATTTGTCTTTAGCTCAGGAATAAGATGAACAGCATTTTTGGTTGTATCTGTAATGATCCCATCTGCACTTACGATCAAATCATAAAGCTCATAAATATCGGGAGTGGGGGTAGAAACGGTTAGATTCCATCTCTGTATATCGGGATCAAAAAAAGTATTTGTAATATTCAATGGGATAACTTTATTAAAATGCTTTAGCTCTGCCGACCAGCCGGTAGTTGCCTCTTCTGCCAAACACTCAATAGTAAATTCTTCATTGGGGATCGTGATCTGTGGGATATTCATAATTGGTCTTTGAATAACTGTGAGAGTATCACCGATCGGGATAGATTCCAATTGCAGGATTATATCCTCGAGCGAAAAGTATTCTACTGAGTTATCATCAATCACAAAATCGAAAAATTCCAGATCTGCGCTGCCGGTTTCTACACCGGAAAAATTTAATTTGATAAGGGTCTCCATATTTACAAAAGAAAAATCCCCATTGTAGGAAAGAGTAATATTTCCATTTCCCACCTGCTCAACTTCAATTGTTCCATTTGCCGAAAGTGTTCCACTTGTTTCATAATCAACATACTCTATCACATCAGGATTATACTGTAATTCAAATTGATAAGATTGAACTTGCCCACTATTGAAAACAGTGTGATATATGGGAATTTCAAATTCTTCCGGAGAGAATAATAATTGTTCTTGAATTGAAATAATATGATTATCCGGAGCTGATGAAATGGAATACAAACTAATGGGATTGAGCTGATACTCTTCCCAAAAATAGGTAACAAAGCCATCTATTACGCTTAATGGATATCCCACTAAAAGTGGGATGCCCATTTCCTGCATATTCATAAAACCAGTACTGATTGTACATTCTCCACTTCCATCAGCAACTTTCCATTGCCCCCATTCATCATAAGTTTGTGTAATTGATAAAGAAGAATAACCAATACCAGCTCGGGTACTTTCTCTAGCTTCGTTTATTGCATTGGAAATTGAAGTAACAAGAGTTGCAGGCATAGGATTTCCTGAAGATACTATTTCACAAGAAATTAAATTACTAAGCTCGGTGAATCCCCAATATTCATAAACTTCCGCTTCTATGATGACACTGTCACCAACAGCAACATTCTGGTTGTTATCATAAACATAAATTCCCTGCCATTCCGAAATACTACCCCAAGAAGATATAATGAAGAATCTTCCATCATTAAAATCTATAGCATTTACAATTCCACCTGTTGTTACGATCTGACCTTCATAAGGAGACGGATAAGTACCGTTTGGTCCAGGATCCGTAGTATATTGAATATCGTAAATACTAATACTGAATAAAACAGTAATATTAAGAATAAAAATCATTAAAATGATCTTTTTTGTCTTCACTTTCAACCTCGCTTCTAAAAAGTTAAAACGATTTTATTTTCTTTTAAAAAAAAAGATAAGCCGAAATTAATGTAAAGAGAAATATCTATTTGAACCAAGAAATTTCTTGCAAGATAATAAACCAAATTATTTTCTTCGTATTATAGATTATTAGTAAATGGAGGAGTAATAATGGAAGAGCTTATACCAAAACTATTAGAATGGGGTTCAGCTTTCGGATTGAAACTGATAGCAGCAATTGCTATTTTAGTAATTGGCCGCATTGTTGCGAAAAGTATTCGTAAATTAATTGTAAAAGTGATGGATAAAAGAAAAGTTGATAAAACTATCTCATCTTTTATCTCATCTCTTACTTTTAGCGGCTTATACATATTTGTAATTCTGGCTGCTCTGTCGCAGGTTGGTATACAAACTACTTCATTTATGGCAATTATCGGTGCAGCCGGTTTGGCTATTGGTCTGGCTCTTCAGGGTTCACTCTCCAATTTTGCTGCCGGATTTCTGATAATCTTGTTCAGACCCTTTAAATTGGGTGATTATGTGGAAGCCGGTGGTGTATCAGGTAGCGTCAGTAAGATCAGTGTATTCACAACTGATATCAATACGGTCGATAATAAAAAGATAATCGTACCCAATGCGCAAATCATGAACGGAACAATTACAAACTATACTGCTGAGAAGACAAGGCGTGTTGATCTTACTTTTGGTGTAGGTTATGAAGCAGACATAAGTAAAGTTAAGGATATATTGAATAATATAATTAGTAAACATGAACTGATCTTGAAAGATCCGGAACCTTTTGTAAGATTAGGTAGTCTGGGTGACAGCTCGATCGATTTCACAGTTCGTGTCTGGACCAAGACCGAAGATTATTGGACTGTCTATTTTGATCTGACAGAAAGTGCAAAAGAGGAATTTGATAAAGCAAATATAAGCATTCCATATCCGCAGATGGATGTTCATATGATCAAAGAATAAGTGGGGGTAATATGAAAAAGATAATAGTAGTATTGATCGTAGTTGCAGCTGCAACTGGTTTGTTTGCTCAGAATTCAGGACTGGGTGCAGGCATAATAGTAGGTGAGCCGACCGGGATAAGTCTTAAATATTGGACAGGTACATTAACTGCATTTGATGGAGCAATAGCCTGGTCTTTCGGAAATGAGGATGCACTGCATCTGCATGGTGACATGCTGTTGCATAATCCTGATCTGATCGCTGTTTCACAAGGTTCTATGCCGGTCTATTATGGTCTCGGTGTCAGGATCAAACTGGAGGATAAATCAAAATTGGGAGTTCGTATTCCTGTGGGAGTGGCTTATCAATTTGTGAAAGCACCATTTGATCTATTCTTAGAGATCGTTCCTCTGCTGGACCTTGTGCCTGCTACAGATTTTGGTTTGAATGCGGCAATCGGGGTAAGATATTACTTTTAATAAAATATAAGAGGAATGAAACAATGAAAAAAATAATTTTAGTAATGATAGTTATGTTAGTAAGCATAGGATTAACAGCAGAAGATTGGAACACAGCAGCGGATATTTCTCTTACAATGAACCAAAATGCCTACAGTGATAATTGGACAGGTGAGGAGAAGGGTTCGATCTCCTGGGTATTCAATGCAAATTTTTTGGCAGAAAAACAATTAACTGCAAAAGTGCACAATAAGAACACACTCAAACTTGCTTTTGGTCAAACTCATAATCAGATGCTGGATGAGTTGGGAGAAAAATATTGGGCAAAACCGGATAAATCCACTGATCTGGTTGATTTTGAATCGATGTTCCGTTTCACACTCGGTGTCTTTGTAGATCCTTTTGCCAGTTTCAGGGATGAGTCACAGTTCTTGGATGAGAGTGGAGAAGCTCTTGGTGAAGATACAAAGATCTTCAATCCCAATACCACAACAGAGACCTTTGGTTTAGCCAAGGTATTCATAAAAGATGATACACAAGAACTTAGTATGAGACTGGGTGGTGCTTTCAAACAATATTTCAATAGCTATTGGGACGAAAGCAAGAATGATGGTGGTGTGGAATTTGTTGGTATTTACACTAAACCACTCAGTGAGAATATGATCAAGTATTCAACAAATATGAATCTCTATAAACCGTTCTTTTATTCTGAGTCTGATGAAGCTTTGAATGATGATTGGAAACAGGTTAGAATGAACTGGCAGCATGATGTTGATATCAGCTTAACAAAATTGGTTAATTTAAAATTATATGTTCAATTACTATATAATAAAATGCAATCTGAAGATATTCAATTTAAAGAGACACTTGGTTTGGGATTGAGTTATAAGTTGTTATAAAATATAGAAATTGATTTTAAATAACCATATACAAAGGAGGAGAAAATGAAAAGAGTTTATTTATGTTTAGTTATGTTGTTGTTCATTGCCCTATTGGCTGCCGATATTCTGGCTGAACACAACGAAGAAATGGGAATTGATACAAATTCTCATACTACAGTTTCAGGAGTACGTAGGACACGTGATATTCCGGAGGGTGGATTGTTATTGATCCCGGATTCCGGTTTGGACCGGGTGATGGCTTTTGATCCTATTACCGGTGATCTATATGATGCAGATTTTATCCCATCGGATGATGTAAACCTCACTACTCCAATCGCTGCAGCTTTGCATCCGGATGGAAATAGTATCTTAGTGTCAGATCAAATGAATGATGGTCTTATTCAGTATGACCTTGATGGAAATTTCATGGGCTGGTTTGCACCGGCAGGTGGTGTGAACACCAGCATCCTGGATAATGTTCGAGGTTGGGATTTGAAGGCTGATGGCAATATCTTGGTATGCAATGATGGCGGAACAGGAAATCCTGATTGTATTGTAGAATTTGATGCATCCGGTAATCTTATTGGTAATTTTATTGCCTCCGGTGCAGGTGGAATGGAAGGACCTTTCTGCGTTCTCTACAGAGAGACACAAGATGATTATCTGGTTACAGCCAGCAGCAGCGATGCGGTACATCAATATGATAATGCCGGTAATTATGTTGGAGATCTGGTTTCGGGGATCAATTTCCCGGAACAGGTTACAGAAACCCCTTCCGGCAATCTATTAGTTGCCGGATTCAGTACTCCTGCAGGATGTTATGAGTATACTAGCACAGGTGCTTATGTGGCTTATTATGATGTTATAGGTGGTATGCGAGGCGCATACGAACTGGGCAATGGTAATATTCTGGTAACAAATGGGACCGGTGTATATGAGATAGACAGGAATAATACAATTATTTCTACAAAGATGAGTGGTGTGAATGCTCGATTCATCTATTTTGTTGAAGGTGAAAGTGGTGCTGTACATAATCCTCCACTTGGGGTTACTGTTGATGATGCAACGGGTACAATATCTTGGTCTGCTCCCATTGGAGAACCAATTATCTATGAAAATTTTGATAGCTTTAATGTAGGTGATTATATAGCTGTAGTTGGTGAGAACTGGACAACCTGGTCTAATGCACCAGGAGGAGCTGAAGATGCACTGGTTACTGATGTAGAAGCAGCAAGCCCATCTAACTCAGTAGTTATAGAAGAGAATCAAGATATTTTACTTATTATGGAAGACTATACAACAGGAATATATCAATTTGATATGAAGATGTTTGTACCTACAGGCTATTGCGGCTATTTTAACCTGCAGAAATCAAGTACTCCTGGTGAAGAGTGGGCCTTCCAGATCTACTACCAGACAGATGGAACAGCTTTAGCAGATGCTGGTGGTGCCGGTGCTGTTACTCATGCATTCAACCACGACGAGTGGATGGATCTTAAGGTGATCGTAGATTTGGATAGTGACTGGGCAACCTACTATTTCAATGATATAGAAATGATAGGATATCAATGGACTCTTGGATGTTTTGGAACTCCTGGCCTTCTTCAATTTGGCGGAGTAAACATCTGGGGAGGTGCAAATTCAACTACAACAGATACCCCAATGTTCTATATTGATGATGTAGTAATATCCATTCCTGCAACTAGAGAGCTAACCGGATACAATGTATATCTTGATGATATGGTGAATTCTGTTGCAACAGTTGGTGCTGATGTATATGAATATACCTATTCTGATCTGGTTGGTGGTACCGAATATATAGCTGGTGTTTCTGCACTTTACGATACCGGTGAATCTGAGATAATTGAAGTTAGTTTTATATATGATCCGGTACTAGTTCTAGATCCTCCTGTAAATCTGGCAGTAGTCAGCGATCCTGGTGATGATTTTGCAACATTCACCTGGGAGGCACCAGCAACGAGAAACTCTGTTGAGGATGTTGATCACAATATTGGTAGTTCTCGTGACCTTTTGGGATACAATGTTTATCTAGATAGCAACCAGGAAGGTTATACCTCTGATCTATTCTGGGAATTTACGGGTCTTGAGAATGGTGTTGAATATATAGCCGGAGTAGAAGCGGTATATGATGAAGGAATATCTGAAATAGCTGATATCACTTTCTTATATGAGGGAACAATTGCAGGAGATGTAATTGTGGCAGCCACAAAGCTTCATGGCAATTATCCAAATCCATTTAATCCTGTTACAACTATTTCTTACTCGATAGTAGAAACAGGCAATGTTGATCTTGATATTTACAACTTAAGAGGTCAACTTGTTAAGACTCTTGTTAATGATATAAAAGAAGCGGGTGAATATACAGCGAGTTGGAATGGTACAGATAATAAAGGTAAATCTGTATCCAGTGGTGTATATTTCTACAAAATGAAATCAGGAAACTACACAGCAACCAAGAAAATGATTCTTATGAAGTAAGAGGAATTTGCCCTGACGATTTGTTTCGGAAGGGCAGCTTTTCAGTTCTTATGAAGTAAGAGGAATTTGCCCTGACGATTTGTTTCGGAAGGGCAGCTTT
>CAZOCS010000079.1:0-3316 GCA_964578365.1 uncultured Candidatus Cloacimonadota bacterium | reverse complement strand
TCAGTTCTTATGAAGTAAGAGGAATTTGCCCTGACGATTTATTTCGGAAGGGCAGCTTTCCAAAACTTATGAAGTAATTCATAGTTTGTAATAAACGCCCTGATCACTCGGGGCGTTTATTTGTCTGTTTCTCTAAATGTACTGAAAGATATTTGTGTCTACTTCAACAGTAGCATCTTCTTATTGATAATAGTCTTCTCTGTTTGTAATTTGTATAGGTAAACACCTGAGCTGCAATTTCCTGCATTCCATAAATAATTATGCTTTCCGGAATTGAAGTGTTGAGATACAACTACTTGTCCTTTCATATTGAATATTGTTAAGGTACCTGTTTCATTTTCCTTAATATCAAATTGGATATTTGTTTCGGGATTGAAGGGATTAGGATGATTCGATAAGTTGAATTTTACATTCTCAATTTCATTATCCTCAATTACACTCCCCTGATTATAGAACCAAGCTCCCATATCTGTAACTGTACCATCCGGGTCTAATGGTGAGTTTGGATCTCCGGCATCGATACAGGGGGAATCTTCGGTTAAATGATAATCTCCATTTTCTGGATCTACAAATAATGGGTCACTATCAATATTACCTGTCCCTTCCCAGCCGCCCTGTATATCTGAATAGGTTACTATAACTGAGCCGGAAGAAATATAGATCTCATCTGGTGAGTCATTCCACAAGATTGAATTTACTAAACTCGTACTTGAACCACTGCTCCAAACTCCACCACCATAACTGCCAGCAGAATTATCTGATATCGTTACATTTTCCAAATTAGGATTAGAATTCTCGCAGCTTATGCCACCACCAGCATAACCGGTATTATTACCTATTATTATTACTTTCTGCAGACTTGGACTGGAGGAGCTTTCACAACTTATACCACCACCTGCGTAACCAGCATAATTATCTATTATTCTTACATTCTGTAGATTCGGATTGGAGTTTTCGCAGCCTATTCCTCCACCGTGATGATAAGTGATATTATCTATTATTATTAAATTTTCTAAATTAGGTGAGGAATTACTGCAATAAATTCCACCTCCATCTACCGGAGAATTGCCATTGGTGATTGTGAATCCTGTTAGTAGTGTTGAAGGATCTTCTCCATTCTCAAATTTTACAACAATATCAATACTATCTCCATCAATAATGGTCTGTGAAATATAGATTGTATCTTGGGTGGTTAAAAATATAGACGCTACTGTAATGTTTTTTCCATTGAAGTTAATATTTTCTACATACGTTCCGGGTTGTACAAGTACCGTATCGGCATTAACAGCTGCATCGATCCCTGCTTGTATCGTTGGGAAAGAATCGGGAACATTTAGAATGATAGAATTGAGAAATGAAGAAAAAATAATAGAAATAAATATTAACAATATAGTTTTTGTAAAACTAAACACGGTACCTCCTAACTTTTAGTTACAAATTTAATAGTTTGAACACTAAGTAAGAAGAAGCTTAAATTGTATCTTTGTCAAATTGTTTATAATATTTGGGACTTCTACCTCAATTCTTCTTTTTAAATCGCGTCTTATTTATCATAATAATTAACATCATACTTATCAAGAATATATTTAAATTTTGTTAAACGCAAAAGAAAATTGTTCCAATCTTTTTTATTATGCTGCCGCCATACCACTTCAGCAAGAGCACACATTCGTGGAAATGCCATAAATTCCACATCTTTGTTAGTTTGCATCCATTCAGTCCATACGTTTGCCTGGGCACCAAGAACCAACTGCTCATTTTCCTTGGAGATTCCTTCATGTACAGGTTCATAATCATAAACTTGCATTAAAGTGGTTACACCAAAAGCTCCCTGAGAATCTTCATCCTGTTTCCAATCGAAATACAAAACAGGATTAGGGCACAAGATAGCTTTGTTACCGGCAGATATTGCATTATCTAAGGCATCTTTTCCATCTCCGCGCCAACACATTACAATAATATCTTTTGCCAAACCACCTTCGATAATCTCATCCCAGCCAATGGGGATTTTCCCGTTTTCCAAAAGAAATGTAGAAATCCTTTTAATAAAATAACTTTGCAGTTCATTTTCATCTTTCAAATTTTCATCAGCAATTCTATTCTGACAATTTGGACATTCCTTCCATCTTGTTTTGTTTGCTTCGTCTCCACCAATATGAATGTATGGTGACGGAAAAAGCTGAATAATTTCGGTAAGGATGTCTTTCAAGAAGATGAAGGTTTCTTCTTTACCTGCACAGAAAATATCGAGATTTGGCCAATATCCACCTGTGGCAACTTCCAATTCTTTCTCTTGGCAAGAAAACTGTGGAAAAGCTGCAAAGATTTCACTCGTATGCCCCGGCATTTCAATTTCTGGAACAACTATAATAAACCTTTCGGCTGCATATTTGACAATATCTTTGATCTCTTCTTGAGTATAGAAGCCACCGTAATTCCCATCTCCAGTTTCATTAGAATTATTTCTTTCATTCCAAGGAATATGCTCCAAATTTCTACGCCAGCTACAAATTTCAGTGAGTTGCGGATATTTTTTTATTTCAATTCTCCAACCGTTATCGTCAGTAAGATGCCAGTGAAAAACATTTAGTTTATGCAAGGCCAAAAGATCGATATAACGCTTGATAAATTTTATCGAAAAAAAATGACGGCTCACATCAAGATGCATTCCCCGCCATTTAAAACGAGGTTTATCTTCGATCTCACAAAAAGATACTCCTTGATCGGTAATGATCTGAAGTAGAGTGATGCATCCGTAAAAAAGTCCTGCCTTTTTGCTGGCAGATATTTGAATACCATCTGAGTTCACAGATAGAAAGTAACCTTCTGAATTTGAAATTTGATTATCAATTATTAATTGTAGATCAGCATCTTCTTTACTAGTAAGCTCTATTTTCAAACCGGTTAATTTCAGCAGCTCTTTTCTAAAAACTTCAATGATCTTTTCAATATTATTACTTTGTTTTACTGTTATGGTTTTACCTAATTTATAGAAACCAGATCTTCTGATAAAATTAACAGGTTGCGGAATTATATTCATTTTTTTACCTCCATTACTATCTTCATCTCAATGTTTTGTTCTCACCAAGACAAAATGAATATATAAAATCAACACATTCTTTTTAGATCAATTGGTCAATTATTTAAGATAAATAATCGCAAATTCATTTTCACTTGACTTTATATTTCGATATTTTCATTTAAAATTAGATAAAAATAAAAAAGGAGCAAATTTGAGGAGATATACAAATAATCCACTAATTCGTCCGGAAAATATTCCCATTATTTCACCGAATATTATTGATGCAACTTCGGT
>CAZOCS010000078.1:0-11713 GCA_964578365.1 uncultured Candidatus Cloacimonadota bacterium | reverse complement strand
AGTTCTTATAAGAGAATAAATTAGGGGCACAAAACTAATTTTATAATCAATTTTTTCTTTTACAATATAATTTAGTAACTACAATTCTAATAATTTATTTGACATCATAATCACTATTCGATCTACTACTTTTAAAAGTTATAGAATTTGAGGATGAGTATGAAACACCCGATTCGTTCATTAGAATTTAAAAACAACAAATTATATCTGATAGATCAGAGAGTTTTGCCGCAGAAATACCAACAATTTATTTGCGAGAATTATAAAGACGTTGAATTTGCAATTGCCGATATGGTGGTTAGAGGAGCTCCTGCAATTGGTGTAACTGCGGCTTATGGAGTTGTTCTTGCAGCTCTTGAATTTATTGAGCTTCCAACTAAACAATTCTTGCAACAGATGCAGAAAGCTTGTGATATTATTAATAGATCTCGTCCAACTGCTGTGAATCTTATGTGGGCAATTAAACGCATGAAAACATTATTAGTTGAAAATAGTACTCCCTCAGATATCTTGCATAATTTAAATGCAGAAGCAGATAAAATTGCTGATGAAGATGTGAAAACTAATAAGAAGATGGGACAGTTTGGGAATTCACTTATTCCCAAAAAAGCTACTATCCTAACTCATTGTAACACTGGAGCACTTGCTACTGTGGAATATGGAACAGCTCTAGGAGTTGTACGCTCAGCGTTTAATGCTGGAAAGGAAATATTTGTTTATGCGGATGAGACCAGACCTCGTTTGCAGGGAGCAAGACTTACTGCATGGGAACTGGTTCAAGAGGGAATTCCTGCCAAACTCATTGCAGATAATGTAGCGGCGACATTGATACGTGACGGCAAGATCGATCTGATATTGGTTGGTGCAGACCGGATCGCTACAAATGGGGATAGTGCAAATAAGATCGGCACGTTTATGCTGTCTGTTATCGCAAAAGCTTATGATGTTCCATTTTATATTGTTGCTCCTACAACAACTATAGATTTTGACATTGAAACTGGTGATGAGATTGAAATTGAAGAACGTTCATCAAAAGAGGTAACACATATTAGAGGTGTTCAAGTTGCACCTGATAATATCGAGGTATACAATCCCGCTTTTGATGTAACACCGAACGAAAATATCACAGCAATTATAACTGAAAAGGGAATAATAGATCAACCCTTTAAAGATAATATTCTAAAACTGAAATAGAGGAATTTATGATATTTGAAAAAATTAGAAATGATATTGCTAAGTTGGGGAAGGAGATCGCAGCTTCTGGTTTTAACTTAGGAACATGGGGGAATATCTCTGCCAGAATTAATGAAAACCACTTCGCAATAACTCCATCGGGAGTTGCTTATGAAACCATGACAGCTGAAGATATCGTTGTTGTTGATCAGACAGGAACAATTATTAATGGAAGTAAAAAGCCATCGATCGAGCTTCCCCTACATTCTACTATTTATAAAGCAAAAAAAGAAATAAATGCAATCGTTCATACTCATAGCGTTTATAGTACTGCTTTTGCCATTGCCAGAAAACCAATTCCTGTTACTTGTGAAGATATGATCCAAATTGTGGGTGGGCAGGTTGATGTTGCAGAATATTTTCTTCCAGGTTCAAAAGAATTAGCTGATTCTGTTGCTTCTGCACTTGATAATAAAAGCGCCTGCATTATGGCAAATCATGGATTAATAACTGTGGCAGATAATTTAAATGAGGCATACAAAATAGCTCGGATTGTAGAGAAATCTGCTCAAGCTGTAATTTATGCGAAATCTCTGGGTGGAGCTGTGGAACTTTCTCAAAATGATATCGATTTTATGCGAGATTTCTATTTGAATAAATATGGGCAGAGGTAGAATGAAAAGAATAATACTAATAACAATCTTGTTAATTGTAATAACAGTTATACAGGCTGAGGAGCAAAATATGAACAGCATTTATGATTTTAAAGTGGTAGATATACTAGGTGATACTCTTCAACTTAGTGAATATACAGGGAAAGTACTGTTAATCGTGAACACTGCTAGTAAATGTGGTTTTACTTATCAATATGAAGGTTTGGAAAAACTTTATAAAACCTATAAAGATATAGGTTTTGTGATATTAGGATTCCCGGCTAATAATTTTTTAAAACAGGAACCCGGGACAGATGAAGAAATAGCTACTTTTTGCAGCACAAATTATGGAGTAACATTTCCCATGTTCAGCAAGATATCAGTTAGAGGAAAGGACATACATCCATTTTATCAATATCTCACTTCCAAAGAGACAAATCCCGAATTTGGTGGTAAGATCAGTTGGAATTTCAATAAATTCTTAATTTCAAAAGAAGGTAAGATAATAAATCGATTTGGTTCTAAAGATAAACCGGAAAGTGAAAAAATCATCCAGGCAATTGAGAAAGCGTTATAGGTGATCCGTTTCCAGAATTATGTGATCACTGTGTAATATCATCCTTCGGTTGTTGTCTCTTTTTCTTTCTTGTACTGGAAAGCAGAAAACCAATAATAACACCAAGAAATAAAGTAAGGGGAAACAAGATTATTCGAGGAATTTCGAATTTCCAGAAAAGCAATTGGACTGAAACAACTTCCAAATTTTGAAAAAGAACTATCGTAAACACAATCAATAACAATAGGATTATCAATGTTTTAATTTTCATTTAACCTCTCCTTTCTTTGCATCTTTGCATCTTTGCTTCTTTTTCTCTTTGCGTCCTTCGCGATCTTAGCTGTTCATTCTTTGTTCGTTATCCTCGGTCTGCTTTGAGAACTTCCAAAAACGCTTCTTGCGGAACTTGTACAGAACCGATCTCTTTCATGCGTTTCTTTCCTTCTTTCTGCTTCTCAAGTAACTTTCGTTTCCGGGTAATATCACCACCATAACATTTGGCAGTCACATTTTTTCGGAGTGCATTGATAGTACTTCTGGCAATGATCTTTGCACCGATACTTGCCTGCAGTGCTACTTTGAACTGCTGTTTAGGAATAACTTCCTTTAGTTTTTCTGTTATACTTTTTCCCCAGTTATAAGCTTTATCGGCATGACAGATAAAAGACATTGCATCAACACGTTCGCTATTGATCATCATATCCACTTTCACAACATCTGCAACTCTGAATTCTTTAAACGAATAATCTAAAGATGCATAACCACGGCTAAGAGATTTCAGCCTGTCATAAAAATCAAAAATGATCTCGATCAAAGGCATTTCATAGTGAATAGACATTCTTTTTTCATCAATATACTGCATATCTTTTTGAATACCGCGTCGTTCCTGAACTAAATTCATGATGTTCCCAACATATTCACTTGGAACAATAACTTCAATATCCATAATTGGTTCTTCAATATTTGCAATTCCGGCAGGATCTGGCATATCAACCGGATTATAGATAATTTTCTGTGTACCGTTTTCCATATTTATCAGAAATTTTACACTTGGAGTTGTTGTAATTATCAGAACATTATATTCACGTGATAATCTTTCCTTCACGATCTCCAAATGCAGCATACCCAAGAAGCCACAACGAAAACCAAACCCTAATGCTAATGAACTTTCCGGTTCATAAGTAAGTGATGCATCGTTCAAACTTAATTTTCCAAGAGCATCTCGCAGGTTTTCATGATCATCTTTATCGAGTGGAAAAACACCACTATAAACCATTGGCTTTGGTTCTTCAAATCCCGGCAGAACTTCAGTACAACCATTCTCAACAGTTGTTAATGTGTCACCAACCCGGGCATCAGAAATATTTTTTATATTGGCAATAATGTATCCAACTTCACCAGTTTTTAGTCCTCTTGTTGGAATTTGCTTCAATCCCAGGTAACCTATCTCTTCAATTGCATATTCTTTATTTGTAGAAAGTAATCGTATATTATCACCCTTATTCAAATTACCATCAAATATCCTAACCAGAATGATCACACCTCGGTATTTATCAAAATATGAATCAAATATTAGAGCTTTAGTCGGTTTATCTGCAGCACCTGTTGGATGAGGGATATCCCCAATTAGACCATCAATAAGTTCTTCAACTCCCTCTCCCGTTTTAGCGCTGATCTTATAAATATGATCTTGCAAAACTCCGATATTTTCTACTATATCGTGTTCTGTTCCTTCCACATCAGCCTTAGGCAGATCGATCTTGTTTATCACAGGAATTATCTCAAGATCATTCTCCATTGCCAGATACATATTACTCATCGTCTGAGCTTCAATACCTTGAGAGGCATCAACTATGAGAAGAGCTCCATCACATGAGGCTAGACTACGTGAAACTTCGTATGAGAAATCTACGTGACCAGGAGTATCTATAAGATTAAGAATATATTTTTTTCCATCTTTTTCGTATTCCATTCGGATCGCATGAGATTTTATTGTAATTCCACGTTCTTTTTCCAACTCCATGTCATCAAGAACCAAGGCATCATGTGAACCCATATCAATCACATCAGTAACTTCCAGCATTCTATCTGCAAGTGTAGATTTACCATGATCAATATGCGCAATAATACAAAAATTTCTTATCAGTTCCTGTTTATCCGACACTTTTTCCATCCTTTAGATCTATCATCATTTAAATCAAAAACTTGTGAGAGGGCTTCTGTGTCAATCAATTACTGTTCATAAAGAATTGTAATAAATTTAAACTTGACGTGAGAAATGACAATTTTATCTTTCATTTAAATTTTAAGAAATGGGAAATGTAAATATGATAGAAGTAATTCGTGATAAATGTATAGGATGTGAGCTTTGTTTAAAGGCTTGTGCGTATGATGCAATTGTAATTAAAGATAAAATCGCAGAGATCGTTATGGATAAATGCACGCTGTGTGGTGCCTGTGTTAGTGCATGTCCATTTGATGCTATTATTATTCGTAAATTTGGTCAAGAAGCAATTGATAGAAGTAAATATAAGAATATTTGGATTTTTGCTGAACAAAAAAATAATGAAATAGCTCCAGTTGTTTTCGAACTATTAGGAAAGGGAAGAGAACTGGCAGATCAGCGTGAATGCGACCTGGTTGCTATTCTTATGGGACACAATATTGAAGACCTTGCAGCAGAACTTATTGTTTATGGCGCGGATGAGGTTATTGTAGTTGATGATCCGAAATTAAAGGATTTTTTGGATCTTCCATATACCAAAGCACTAACAGAACTTGCAGATAAATATAAACCGGAGATCATACTTTCGGGTGCGTCTGTGATAGGCCGTTCGTTTATTCCAAGAGTTGCTGTGGAATTACACACCGGCTTAACTGCTGACTGTACAGGTTTGGAAATTGATCCCGACACAAATAATTTATTGCAAACCCGACCAGCTTTCGGTGGTAATATTCTGGCAACAATTGTAACACCAAACCATCTTCCACAAATGGCAACTGTCCGTCATAAAGTAATGGACTCATTAGAAAGAGATGATACAAAAGAAGGAACAGTTATCAAAGAGGCCATTGATTTTTCAGTTCTGAGAGATGATACAAAGTTTTTAGAATTTGTTAATGACGAATCACAAACAATTAATCTTGTAGAAGCTGACCTTGTGATCACCGGTGGTAGAGGTTTGAAGAGCAAGGATAATTTTGCAATTATCGAAGATCTGGCTAAAGTTCTTGATGCGGCAGTTGGCGCTTCTAGAGCGTCTGTTGATGCAGATTGGATATCCTATCCACATCAAGTTGGACAGACAGGAAAAACCATAAAGCCAAAAATTTATATTGCTGTTGGAATTTCAGGTGCAATCCAGCATTTAGCAGGAATGCAATCCTCAGATTACATCATCGCAATAAATAAAGATCCAGATGCTCCTATCTTTAAGGTTGCAGATCTGGGATTGGTTGGAGATCTTTTCGAAATAGTTCCGCAAATAACAAAAAAACTAAGATAATATGAAGATAAAAGTTGATTCTTGTGTTTTTAATCCTGAGAAGATAATTAAAGACACAAATATAAGGATCAGAAGTTCAGTACTAAAAAAAAATAGCAATAAGCAATTTAATTGTTCAAATTCTATTGCCTATCCTCCATTTATAAATAGCCATGATCATCTCATTAGTAATTGGTACCCAAAAGCAGGTTTTGGTAAAACATATCCTAATGTAAATATCTGGGTCGAGGATATGAAGGGAACAGATACATTTCTTGAGAGAAACAAGATCTGGATAAATGATGGATCTTTTGATCTTACCCAAAAAGCTGCAAAAAGCATCGTGTTATTGGGTATTTATAAGAACTTGTTTTCCGGTTGTGTTGTTGTACAAGACCATATTCCAAAACAGAAACCATCATATTATAAAGATAATCCTATAAATGTTCTAGAGGGTTATACACAGCACCACTCCCTTTCCATGGGTAACTGGTGGGGTGGTGACAGCGCTGAACAAGAATATGCAAAAACTGACAAAAATATTCCTTTTATTTTACATCTTGGTGAAGGAATTGATGAACTGGCAAAAAAATGTTTTCCAAAATTAAAAGAGTTGAAATTACTTAAATCTAATACTCTTCTTATTCATGGGATAGCGCTTACAAGAGAACAGATCAAAGAATGCGCAGAAGCTGGAACTTCAATCTGCTGGTGTCCCAATTCAAATTACTATCTGATAGGTGAAACACTGGATATTGACTCATGCTTGGAGTATGGAGTGAATGTGGTTTTAGGAACTGACTCCACGATGTCCGGAAGCATTAATCTTTTGGAGGAACTTAAATTTGCTAACAAGAAATTTCAGAATATTCCTCTGCAACAGTTATTCAAAATGATCACTACAAATGCAGCAAAAGCTCTTAAACTTCCAAAGGAATACGGAACACTTAGTGAAAATACGTCTAATCTTCTTCTAATAAACAAACATGATGAAGATCCGTTTAGGAATTTACTTAAAACACAAATAGAAGATATTGAACTTCTTATTCATCAGGGAACTCCAATATATGGTGATGTTGAGTTTTTAAATGAGTTCAATATTAATAGAAGTGACTATTATTTCTTTGGAGATGATAGATTTGTGTTTGGTCATCCAGAGAAGATCACTGATTCAATTAACAGAAAACTTGGATACAAAAAAGATTTTCCATTTTTACCTTTTTAAATGCTAAATATATCAGAAATTTTCTGCAGTATCCAGGGTGAATCCAGCTATGCTGGAATGCCTTGTATTTTCATTCGCTTAGCCGGTTGTAATTTACGTTGTGATTATTGTGATACAACCTATAGTTACAAAAGTGAGATTTCACTTTCTGTAGATGATATTACTACAAAAATAAAAGAATACCACCCTGTTAAATTAGTAGAAATAACCGGTGGTGAGCCACTTCTGCAACCAGAAGTTTATCAACTTTTTGAGTCATTACAAAAGAATGGATACACAATTCTTTTAGAAACAAATGGATCGATCTCATTAAAAGATATTCCTGAATATATAATTAAAATCGTTGATGTAAAATGCCCGGGGAGCGGTGAAGAAAATAGCTTTTTATTAGAAAATCTTGAATTCATTAAACAAGAGAATGATGAGATCAAATTTGTATTATCAAATAATTTTGATTATAATTGGGCAAAAGACTTTATAATGAAATATCAACTGAATGATTATGAAATACTCTTTTCACCTGTCTCAGAAAAACTTAATTCAAAAGATCTGGCAAAATGGATAATAGATGACAAGCTTTCCGTAAGAATGCAGCTGCAATTGCATAAAATTATCTGGGATAAAGATAAAAGAGGAGTATAGATAAAGGGAATATTTGTAAAAACGATTACACTTAATCACTTGAAAAGTTTTTTGTTACACGGTCAATTGGGGGAATTGATCCTACTTTATTATCTTTAGTTTCCCAGCTTTTTCCAATTCAATCAGGTATTTTTCCAGATCATTTTTTAAATGATCTTCAATTGAGATTGAAATTGTGACTTCTGCACCATAACCTATATTACTTACTACAGCATTTAACTGTGCGATTTTGTATTTTAATTGTTCAGCAAGATCATATCCGCAAGTAATATTAAATGAGCAAAGTTTTATCAGCTTCTTAAGTGGTGAAATTTCAATTGCTGCTTCAACCACTTTTCCATACGCTTCTATTAGACCACGAATTCCAAGTTTAACTCCACCAAAATACCTCGTTACTACTGCCACAATATTGGTCATTTCATGTTTTTTTAATACATTCAGCATTGGCTGACCTGCCGTGCCGGATGGCTCTCCAGCATCAGACGAATGAAACGTCTCTCCCTTCTCCCCTACAATATAAGCCCAGCAATTATGATTTGCAGTTTTGTGTTTATCTGCAATTGTAGAAATGTATTCTTTCGCCTCCTGTATTGTTTGTACATAATGTAGATGAGCAATGAAGGTTGATCGTTTAATTTTGAGTTCTTTTTCTCTATTGTTTTCTACGGAATAATAATATTTCATGATTATTTAATATTCAAGAAGTTCACGTAATTGTTCAGCATCCATTTTCTTTATTACATTTTGTCCTTCTTCAATTATATTTTCAAACATCATCTTCTTATTTTGCTGAAGATCAAGTATCTTCTCTTCTATTGTACCTTTTGTAATGATCTTGTATACCATCACTTTTTTTGTCTGACCAATCCTGTGAGCTCTGTCTATAGCTTGATTCTCACCCATAGGATTCCACCATGGATCAACAATTATTACCGTATCGGCAGACGTAAGATTCAAACCAAAACCACCTGTTTTCAAGCTAATAAGGAAGGTTCGAATATTGTTGTTGTTATTAAAGTTATCAATTACCTTTTGCCTGTTCTTTATCGAACCATCCATATATTCAAATGTGATCTTTTCTTCTTTTAACATTTCTCTTATTATTTTAAGCATTTGTACAAACTGACTAAAGATCAATAGTTTCTTACCACCTTCCACAGCATCGACAATGATCTCTCGCAGGAGTTCAAGTTTACCCGAGAACTCAATATTATCTTTTAGATCATTATCAACAAGATGAGGATGATTACAGATCTGACGTAGTTTGGTGAGAGCGGCTAGAATATGAAGATAACTATTGCCAACATTTTCTGTATCCAGATATCTGTTTTTCACTTCTTCAAGGATCTGGAGATACATTTTTTCTTGAACAGGGGTAAGTTTACAGTAGATTTGTTGAACCTGCTTGTCAGGAAGCTCTATTAAAACATCATTTTTCTTTCTTCTTAATATAAATGGAGATACAAACATTTTTAGTTTATCATTACTTTCTTTAAGCTGAACTGAATCATTTTTATATTTATTGATGAAGTTTTGTGATTTTGGTAAATATCCCGGCATCAGGAAATCAAATATTGACCACAATTCAGTTGGATTGTTCTCAATAGGAGTTCCCGAAAGAGCACAACGATGTTTACCTTTAAGCTTTTTTACAGCCTTTGTTCGTAAAGCTGAAGGATTTTTTATATGCTGTGCTTCATCCAAAATTATATAATCAAACTCAATCTCAGACAGATCCTCAATATCGTTCTGTATAATTGAATACGAAGCAAATAGAAGATTCACATTCAGGTCTTCAAGAATTTTTTTCCTCTCTTTTTGATTACCTTCATACAACATATAGGAAATACTTTTATTGAATTTGTTAATTTCAGCAGCCCAATTAAAAAGAAGAGTTTTAGGACAGATCACTATAGATCTTGAATCAGCAGGAAGATCTGAAAGTACAGATATGGATTGAATAGTCTTGCCCAATCCCATTTCATCTGCCAGAATTCCGGAAAGTCCGAATCGTTCCAGCATTTTCATCCAATGATATCCAGCTTTCTGATAACTTCTCATTACGGGTCTGAGTATTGAAGTTATAGGAGTTCGCTCATTCAGTCTTCTCTTGAGGATTGCAGTGAACATCTCTTCCAAATACGAATCTCCCTCAATTTTGATACCACTGTTAATTGTATTTAATTGATAAACATAAGGTAGATTATAAATAGAAAGTTTAAAAGCTTCGCTTGGTGTTTTCTTACTTTTATTAATCAATTTCTCAATTTCCAAGAAGGCACTTTTATTTTCGAAATAAAGCAATCTCCCATCTTCTAATTTCAAGAATTTCTCTTTCGTATCAAAAAATTCTTTTAATTCCTGATGCGTAAATTTTATGTCTTTGTAATTATATTCGATATCGTATTCAAACCAGTCTATTCTTTTTGTTTGTTTAGTTCTTATAACCGGATTAAGATCAACTTTGTAAACAAATTCCTTCTTCAATTCATCTGAAAGTTGAATATTCCATGAAGGATTAGCATTTTCAAAGATGATTTTTTTTAACGCATCGATATTTTCATGTCCTTCAAAGATCAGTTGCGAATTTTCTTCCAATTGATGATTTTTAGATTCAGGTAACTTTTCAACAAAATTTAATATCTCAAATTTGATCTGAGGCGGGATATAGAACCATGTGACTTCTCCATCCTGATCATACCGTACAAGTTCAACAGGAAGACGAATTGCAGACATAGGTATCTCATTTCCATTGGAATAATCCAAGATCCCATTTAAAATAATCCTCTCGTTTTCCTTAAATAATTTATAAGTAATGATCGGTGTGTTATGATAAACTTCAGGAATTTCAATATCTTCATCAACATCCAGATAGCATTTCATTAGACCCAATTGTCTTGCAACTACAGAATAGAGATAAACAAGATCTGCTCTTTTCAGAATAAATCCATCGGAAAAAATTTTTTTGGAGACACTGACCTTGAAAGGCAAATTTATGGAATTTACTACATTCTTTATAAAGATATAGGTCGTCTTCCCAGAGAAGACTGCAGAGATCTGTTCTGCGTTAGATAATTTAAGAATATATTTATCAGATTCATATCGACTAACCTGAAAATTCATTCTAAATTCATCATCGGAAAATTTAATATTATCACCAGTTTCTTTGATATAAATTTTGTTCTGCATATTCTTGAGAATATTGATGATGTTTACAAATTTGTGCTTATAAATCGTAAAAAATGTGCCCTTTCGGCTAAATGAACATTTATTTTTGTATAATAATCTCAATAATTCCAGCTCTTCAGAAGATAATGCTTTCATTTGTTTTTCTGCTTGAGGAATTAAAATAATATCCTCTTCTTTAAAATCTCCATCAGCACAAATGCAAGCTATCACTCTAATCAAGAGCGGTTTATAACTCTTCATGTTAAATCGGATCTTATCGGTTTTATTATTATAAATATCGCTGATCTCGATCTTTGCATTTAATACTGTTCGTTGCCAGAACTCATTGTAATCTAATAAGCTTGTATGATAAGTTTGAACAGTACTCTTTTCTAATATTTCGGTGGAAAGAAAATTATAAGCATACTTAATAATAGATAGATAATGTCGGCATTCCTTGTCATCACATTCAGAACAGGAGTGGTTAATTATTTTTTCACTTTTTTTATCATATATGATCTCTAATTTAGCAGAAAAAGTGTACTTTTTAGCTGGAACAGCTTCAAACCTGAAAACAACGTTCTTGTTCTCATCAAGATAATCTTTATAGATAATGTCATCTTTCATCAACCTGATGAGAGAACTTTTAAAAAACCAGGAATTAGAGTTCTCATGATATTCTTTACCAAATAATCTTGCCATTTCATCTCCGGATCGGGTTACTATTTAATCAATCTGCTAATTTAATTAAATTGCTTATCAAGTCAAGTGATAAAAATGTTGGACGGTGCTTATAAAGCATGTATTTAAC
>CAZOCS010000077.1:0-11884 GCA_964578365.1 uncultured Candidatus Cloacimonadota bacterium | reverse complement strand
CAGATCGCTTCATCTTTAATAAATTTGATGCTGTCATCGTTATATTTTAAACGTGCAAGTTCTTCTAATTCCGTAACTGCATTAACAACACCTCTTGTTACATCATTTAATGGTTTTTCCACAGTTGTGGGAGCTTCGCCCCGAACTGTTTGGCGGTATTCACCATCGACATACTCAATAAGGATCGATTTTGTTGTAGTGCTGCCGCAGTCGGTAGCTATGATCCTCTTAAGCTTCTGAGTATTGCCCATATTTTCCTCCATTTTACAATTTATTTTTATTATCTTTTTCTTAATTTTAAAGAACTGCATAATTTTGTTATTTCTTCTTTTTCGCTTGAGTTTTCTCTCTTTTCGTTCCTCACGAAACATATCCACATCAATTTCGTCAATACGTTTTATCAGAAGCCGAACATATTCTTCGTTTTCTAATAATACTGCAAATTCCTGGTATTCTTTGGGATTGAAAATTATCTCTGCGAAGGGAGCCAAAAAATGCATAAGCTGGCTGCCGATCCTTGCCAAGGGGCGCAGAGACTCAATGGTCATTATTGCAGGTGCTGCCATTCTTTTTCCGGCAATGAACTTCGATAACTTTTCTATTAGTTCAACAGCTCTTTCTTCGCTTATTTCCAGAATCATTTAATTTCCTAAAATCCTAAATTTATAATTTCCGGTAAAAAATCTGTTAGCGCTTTCTGTTGTCAAGACATAGATTACGCTAAGGTTATTAATTATGAGAAGGTTAGTTAGCTTTAACCTAATAAATATATTTAACGGGAATATGTCGAGAGCAACTCTTTTTTGATATTAGCCGGAACTAAGTGTGAAATATCCTTTCCACTTGCTATCAATTTTCTTATATTTGTAGAGGAAATATCTATCGGCTTCATCTCCATGAAATGAAGTTTATCAATATAATCCAGCCCATTCCACGCAGATCTATCAATGTCCGGCCGGTGAGCAATTATAAATTCAATATTATCCAAAACCCACTTATAATCGTGCCATTTTTTCAGTTCGGATATTATGTCGCTGCCTGCAATAAAATAGAATTCATCACTGGGGAATTTCTTATTAAGGCGTATTACAAGAAGCTTTGTGTAGCTTGGTTTTGCGGTTTCCATATCAAGACGGGAAATTTGGAAATGGGGGTTGGAAGCTATTGCTTTCTTGGTCAGATCGTATCTGATTTCTACAGATGGGATGTTGCTGTGGTTTTTTAGAGGGTGATTTCCCGAGGGCAGGAAGAGTATTTTATCCAGCTTAAAAGAATTAAGAGCAGTCTGTGCCAATTCGATATGTCCATTATGCACCGGATTGAACGAACCGCCCAATAATCCAATTTTCATTATTTTATCTTTTCTAATTCAGTTGTGATCTTTTCCGCTTCTTTTGTTTGGGGATAGCGACTGATGAGTTTCTGTCCTGTAAGTCTTGCATTCTCAAGATCATCTCGTTCCAGATATATTTTTGTGGCATAATAAAGTGATAATCTATCCGGTTCGTTATTGTTTCCCAACTCTATAATTTCATCAAAATACATCAAAGCTGCGCTGTAGTCATATAATTTGTAATAAGCATAACCATTATAGTAACTTTTCATCAACATTTTATATCTGCATTTTTGTATGTAATCTATCGCATCCTTCTTCATGCTGTCAAAGGGGAATTTTTCTATGAATGTTTCGAAGGCAGAAATAGCTCGGTTTGTCTCATCTTGTGTGTAATGAGGGCTCAGCGAGTCATTGTAATAGCATACACCGAGTTGGAAATAAGCTCTTCCAATATCTTTGTAGTCAGAAAACAGCCTAATCAGCTCTTCATATTCAAATCTTGCTTCGGTGAATTTATTCTGGTTAAAATAGCAATCTGCCAGTTTCATTTGAGCAATTGGAGTATATGCTGAATTACGTTCAAAAACAACCTCAGTATAAAATGGAATCGCTTTGCTGTATTTTTCTTTTTCAAAAAGTTCATCTGCTATCTCCATCTTTTTTTCTACAGGCATGTTTTTAGAAATCTTATTACTGCTGCATCCAAACAGAGCGAACAGGACAATGATCAGGATTAAAGTTTTTTTCACAATTTTCTCCGGTTTAGGCATTTTCAAAAAATGCTTTATAAGCTTTATATGATGAGTAGATATCGGCCTTACTTGTAAGTTCATAAAGTGAGTGCATTCCCAAAACACCAGGTCCGCAATCAATAACTTCTGCACCATGTTCAGCCATAAATTTAGCGATAGTTCCACCACCACCTTCATCCACTTTACCAAGTGCACCAGTCTGCCAGCGCACGTCCTCTTTGTTATAAATATCAATTATTTTAGAATTAAATTCTGCATTTGCATCGTTCGATCCGCCCTTGCCGCCGCTTCCGGTATATTTGGTTACGCTTACACCAAAACCAATATGCACAGCATTCTCTTTTTCGTGAACAGAGGGGAAGTTCGGGTTAATTCCAGCGTTTACATCAGCAGATAAAACCTGGCTATTTAAAAGTGTTTTTCTTAAAGTTGAGCTATCGTATGCCTCACCGTTATGCTTAAGCAGGTCAGCAATAAAATCAATAATAAAAATAGATTTTGCTCCTGTATTTCCATCACTGCCAACCTCTTCTTTATCTGCCAGGTATACAATTGCAGTTTTATCTAATTTATCTTTTGCATCGAATATCGCACTGGCAGAAGTATAGGCGCAAATTCTGTCATCTTGCCCATAACCAAGAACCAAACTTCTATCAATACCTGCATCACGAGCTTTCCCGGCTGGAACTATCTCTATCTCTGCGCTTAAGAAATCTTCTTCAACGATATCGTATTTTTCATTAAGCAGAACAAGCGCATTCAATTTAACAGCTTCTTTGGTCTCTTTATCTTTTGGATACGGAATTGAATTGAAAATGAGGTTCATTTTTTCGGCATCAACAGCTTCGCCGATCTTTTTTGTATATTGAATTTTTCTAGCTAAATGAGGAAGAAGATCGGGCATAACAAAAACGGGATCTTTTTC
Source organism: uncultured Candidatus Cloacimonadota bacterium (assembly GCA_964578365.1). Taxonomy (GTDB): domain Bacteria; phylum Cloacimonadota; class Cloacimonadia; order Cloacimonadales; family TCS61; genus Tenebribacter. Next base: position 8,871 of record CAZOCS010000077.1, on the reverse strand, counting down.
GTCTTCTCCTATGGTTACCTTAATACTTTCACCATTCTTTTTGATGATCGTTCCATGAAGAGCAAGCGGTGTAGACATCCATTGATATTTTTTAATTCCACCATAATAATGAGTTCTCATCATACCCAGAGTTGTGCCGCCATCTTCAAAAAGCGGGTTTTGCTTAAGGTCTACCCGCGGTGCATCAATGTGCGATACAATAAGATTCACGCCTTCTGAGATCGGCTTCTTGCCGATAATGGCGATACCGGCATTTTTATTTCTTGAGATACGAAAAACTTTTTTAGCTTTCTTTGCTTTATCAATTTCTTTGTAACCTTGTTCTTTTAGTTCCTTCACATAATACTCGATAGATTCACGTTCAGTTTTGCATTCATCAAGGAAGTTTTTGTAACCTTCGGAAAAATTTAAAGCTGCTTTTTGCTCTTTAGCTGTAGCTTCATTCCAAAAGTTCTTTCTTCTATAAGTAAGTTTCTTTTTAAGTTCGTCAGTTTTTTTCATTCTTTCCTCTCTATCCTATTTAATTTCTAATATTTCAAATTCTCTTTTGCCGATTGGTGCAATAACGGTGAATTGGTCGCCTACTTTTTTACCGATCATTGGCTTGCCCACGGGAGATAAAATAGAAATTCTTTCAAATTCATCTTCCGATTCAAATATCTCATCTACACCTACAAGCTGTACTTTTCTCAAAGAATTATCCTTAAGCTCTTTCACTAAAACCTTAGCCCCGAACCTCACGGCATCTTTTGGGATATTTGCAGCATCAATAACTTGTAACAGCTCTATCCTCTTTTTTAAGTGATTGAATTCATTTTCTAAATATCTTTGTCTTTCTCTTGCTGCATGATATTCTGCATTTTCGCTCAGATCGCCCATCTCACGTGCGGTAACCACTTGTTTAATGACAGTTGGCCTTTCCTTGATGAGCTCTCGCAGACGCGTCCTAAGGCGCAGCATTCCTTCTTTTGTAATATAGTTTGCCATTAATTTTTGCCTTTTTTACTTTTTAGTAATTTCTGCCCGTGTATACCGATCTTTTTCACCTTAATATTTCCACTGTGCGACCATGTATCACAAATTGTTTGAATATTATTATCATAACAACAAATGGCCTCACAAAGGATCTCTGCAAATATCGGGTTTCTTGTTGTTTGATAATTATGATATACAGATAGATAGAATTTCTTATCTTTCTTATATGCTGCCTTTAAGAATTTTGAATTAACCTTTATGATATTTGGAGTCGCATAAAGCCAGGAAGTTTCTAATTTTTTAAAGATAGGTGCGATAAGTTTAGCATCCTGCCCAATAAGTTTATTCAATAATTTACTTATGCTTTCTTCTAGTAACTTATTATCCTTTTTTATCCAGTTGATTATCAGGTCGATATGCTCTAGGGCATCTTTCTTTAGAAGTGGATATATTGCTTTATCCATAACTAAATTGCATGTTTTTTGATCACGCGTTTTAAAGAAAAAATCTTCAATATAGTTCAAAAATAATACAGGTTGCTTTTTTATTGCCCTAGCCATGATATAGGCAAACATCATTCCACCATGCTCACCCTTTTTCTTTAAAATGTAATCATAAAAATCAAAGTACTTATCAGCATTTTTATAAATTTTAGCAGCTATTGTTTTTCCGACCAGGGTAATAACGGCATTAGGAATATTTCCGTCAATTCTTTGCGGATATGCATTATAAACTATATCAATATCATAGTTACCTTTAGGTAGTTTTTGCTCTACAAAATCCTGAGTATCCATTTTTAATCTTTCTTGCCAATCTAATGAAATCATGGTCGTCTCCTTTATGTAACCTAATTAATTATTATGATCTTTCCTTTACGTGAATCCTTGCCCATTCTAAGAAGATAAAAATATATCCCGGATGAAATTCTATTACCCGAATTATTCTCACATCCCCAACTGAAATAGGGCATCAGATCATTCATATTATATGGTCCCACGTTACTCTTAAAGATCAATTCCCCATCTAAATTATATATCCAGATCCTGCCCGAAACGTTAAAAGGAAGATTGATAAAGTTAACCTTATCAATCAAACTTTCGCTGATATCAAGCGGATTCGGATAAACTATCATTTGTTTTAAATTTCTCAGGGGCAACATAGATGTCAAGCTGAAATGACATTTATTGCCACTATTGGAAATCACATTGCCGGCCAAGTCTTTAATGTTGTTCACTTTTAAGAAATAGGGCTGATTTGTGAATTTTAGTTCATCTTTAAACTGCATTGCCACATAACACGAATCATCCTCAAAATATTCTAAACTTTCTATCTCATTATCTTTGTCTACGGCAGGTAGCATAAGTATGTAATTACCAATATCCTCTGCCAGCGATTCGTCTAGTGCTTCACTGAATATGATATTGACAGCATTTGTGTTAGAAGCCCTGGCAGTGATTATTTTAGGTGGTAAAGTATCTTCTTCAAATTGGAGGGGATAAGGGCCAGGAGATACCGGAACACCCGTTTTACCAGTTAGTCCTGATATGCCTAAAATATAATCATCATATTCATCAAATTGAGTGTTAAATCTTAAGATAAGAGCTGTATTTTGTTCGATAATATTTACTGAGATCGGATATATTTTTTCTCTACCAAAATCCACAGAGAAAATAGCAGAATAAATATTATCAACTTCCAGATCAAATTTAAGCTTTATCTCATATTGTGAGATCATTCTGATATTTTGAAGTTCCGGAGCAAAAAATGGAACTGCAATTTTCCATGAAGTTGGAAGACTCTCCGCAGGATTGTATGAGTTATCAACAGCCGTAACCTGGTAATAAAGTGTATCTCCGACTGTAAGATCGATATCGGTAAAATAATTATCCTGTACATTGTCTGCAACCAGAGTTACAACATTTTCAAATTTGCGATAAATATTAAAGTGTTCTGCTCCCACATGATGCCAGGATAGATGTACAGATACAGAATCGAGAGGAGCAACAATAAAAAATTGCGGAGAGGAAGGGCCAGTGAATTCTTCCATTTCTGTAATTAATGCACTTCTTATAACTCCAAAATCATCCATATTTGAGATTATATAAGCGTCCTGTGAAGCTGTTTTGCCGGAAAAAGCAATAACATTGGAACTTGTTTTTGCAGAAAGTCCCTGCCATATAGGTTGGAATTGTCCGTCGATATAATCTATGATATAGATATTGGGCGGTACAGCTATCACGATCTCATCATCTCCATCCCCATCAAAATCGGCCGAAGCGATAGAATTTTTTGTATCAATCTCCGAAAAAGCAAGATAACCAAGTGATTGATATTCATTATTTACGCCTGTGGTTTTAAAAAATTCATAGAATGAAAATGATCTTTCTGGATTGGATGTATCTTGGTTATAACCACCAACACAAAATTCTGATAATCCATCTCCCGTGAAGTCTCCTGAACAAAGATTGTAAGCATTACCAACAGGTAATCTGTAATTCCAAACCATTTCGAATTCACCGGATTCCCGTTCAAAGATCATGATATCACCATCTTTATCGGCAGCCAAAATATCAGGATAATTATCGTTATCCAGTTTATCACAAACCACCCTAGTAGAGAAAAAATTCTTCAAAGATGCAGGTGTTGTATTTTGTATTAATTCCTCTCTGTCAAAACTGTTCCCATTTCTCTGGTTTAGTGTAAGAACGCGATGTGAAACGCCATTAATATCATCTTCGTTTTTTACCAGGATAATTTCGTCGATCCCATCATCGTCATAATCCGCAAAATTGGCACCAAGAGCATTATCATCAACAAAAATGGGCTCACTTGGATATGTTCCACCGGAAGTTTCGAGGATCAGTGGACGGTCTAGCTGGATACCGACAACTTCAATTCCACTATCATTTGTATTTCCCATATCATTTGGCCAGAAAACTACAGAAAATTCATGTTTTGTTATAAATTCTTCACTATTTAATTCAAGTATTTTCAGTGTTTGCAAGTCATCTTCTGTTTCAAGGACTAAGATCTCATTTTTTCCATTTTCGTCAAAATCATAGTTTTTTTGGATTGAAACTAGTTCATTACCGAGAGCTATCTGGGTGAAACCGTGAATATTAACAGCTTGAGCATCTGTTTCGAATACGTATGCACTATCAATTACAGTTTCTAATCCACAAATATTTTCTGCTCTTATATCAATAAGAATATTTTGTGGAAGGCCATCAATTTTAATAATCTGAAGTGAGTCTGCATCACCAAAGTGTGGGATAAATTCAGATGAAGGATGCTGTCTGAGGAAAACATTTACACCTTCATCAAATAAAGCCTGAATATAGTATTCTGGAATTTCTGCTGAATATCGCTTCATATTTGCTGCATATTCTGCATAGAATTCCGGAGCTGTTTGATCAATAACAACAGTTCTAAAATAATTATAATGCTGACTATCTGAAGTTGTAAGCTCTATTTTTATTTGATATGTATCATCCGGCACATAGTCATCAACTACAAATTGTGCAATTATATCATCTTCTACTTGTTCAAAGTAATCAGAGTTGTTGGGATCCACATCAAGCCAGTCTGTTGATACAGGCATCTCCTCTGAAGTGTATTTAACAGAATAACGACAAAAATTTGGACTCTGTACAGTTCCAATAATATCAAAAGTTGTGTTTAATCCTGAATTATCTTGAGGTGTTGCAATCTCTATTATTGGGTAGGAAATTTGGGTTAGCATAGAATAAACATCCAAAAGTCCATTCCCAAAGATATGATCAAATCCTTCTTCACCAAGATCATCAGCAGAAGAGATCAGGCGGCCTCTTACTCCCGGAAAATCTAGACCAGGCTCAACAGATAAAAGCAGTGCAATTGCGCCACTCACAAAGGGAGCCGCCATAGAAGTGCCGGATTGCTCTTTATAAAGATCTTCCGTCGTAGTGTCGTAAGTGCTTAAAATTTGTTGCCCAGGTGCAACAATATCTATTTGAGGTCCATAGCTGGAGAAGGGAGCAAGTTCTTTGTATCTATCTACCGCTCCAATAGCAAGAGTTGTGGATAGTTGAGCCGGATAAACAACTTTATGTTCGACAGTGGCACCTTCATTACCGGCAGCAACTACAATAATGCTTCCCATATTATAAGCATAATAACAAGCATCTGCAATTATCTGAGAATAATTTGTATCTCCCCAGCTTAAGTTTATCACATCAGCTCCCATATCGGCAGCATAAATTATGCCTGCGGCGGCATCATCATCCTGAAGATAACCACCGCTCATAGTCTTAAAACCAGAACGAATAATAAGTAATTTAGAATTCCATGAAATACCGCTTACACCCTCTTCATTATTGGTGTCTGCAGAGATTATTCCGGCAACATGAGTGCCGTGATTTAAATCGTCTTCAGGATCATTATCCTGCTGAAGATAATCTCCAAGTGCAATACTGCTAAGCTCAGGAGCATCTACGAAATCCCAGCCATGCACATCATCAATATAACCATTGCCATCATTATCTATTCCGTCATCCGGTATCTCGTTCTGGTTGACAAAAATGTTATTCTGCAGATCAGGATGATCGAAATGTACACCGGAGTCAACTACACCAACTATTATCTGTTCGTTTCCAACCGTATAGTCCCAGCTTCGTGGAATATTGCAATTATCAAAATGTACTTGTTGATCTGGAAATTCAGGATCATTGGGATGTAAATAGAATTCGTTTAGATAGTTAGGTTGGAAATATTCAATTCCGTCGAATTGGTAATTCTTAATATTATCCCAGTTAATATCGTTTTCAAAGGTTGCTACGAAATATTTATTTTCTGATTTCGGCAGGATCGATTTTAAGTTATCGATCTCTCTCTCAGCTAGAAAATTATCAAAACTTTCCAGACCGATCGTTTTATTATATATTTGTTTTACAGAAGTAGTTTTAAATATAAGTTGATTGGGAACATATTCCATTCCAAAAAGAGAAATGGAAATTGCCATTATGAGAATTATGTTCCAACCCAACTTCATAAAACCACCTCATTAGAATTTATATGATAACCCTATTACATGCACGTCTTCAATGTTGTATTCAAATGGTACGTATGCATAATCTAATGCTATTCTCTTTAAATTAATGCCAAAACCGGCCGTGAAACTTTCTGCATCAAAGTTTAGTTTATAACCTAATTTAAGGTCTAGAATTTTGTTAAGCTCTACTTTTGTTCCAAACACAGCCCTTAGTTCATCATCATCGATATGTTTGATCATCTTGATCTCACTGGAAAGCTTGAGAGTATTGATCTCGAATTCTTGAATAGCTCCAAGCTCAAAGGAGATTGGAAGATCAACTGTTTCATTTTCCATTGCGGAAGTTTGACCCAGATTTTTTATGGCAGCACTAAATTTCTGTCCTTGTATTAAAGAAAGGTAAGTATAGCCAAGATCAAAAGTGTATCCGTAACTGGAAGCTGTATCGATCTTTTCATAAAGCGCATTTGCGTTGATTCCCGCATATTGGTTCGGAGTAATACGATAGCCGAAATTAAGAGAGAAAACCAGATCCATCGGGTGGAATTCGCCGATTAGCTCTCCTGTATCAGTTCTGTTCTCAAGCTTACCATAATCCAAATAACGGTAAGCAACTCCGAATGATGTTTTGCCGTTTGTATTAATGTATCCGGCACTGTTCAATTTTGTATCGAATATCCAATAGTTTTGTGCAATTGAGATAACTCTTTGCTTTGCAAATAATCCAGCTGTTGGATTCAACATGAAAGCATAAGCCTCACCGGAAGAGAACGCTCCCGTTCCTGCTTGTGCTGCACCTTCGGGTCCTGAAGCAATTTTAAGTAATTGAAAACCATATTCTCCACTGGTTTCAGCAGAAAGCAATATAGCTAAACTTAAAATGATCAGGATCAACAATATCTTATTTAATTTTAACAATTTTTCCTCCACGTAATTAGGATGAGATTCTTCTGCATAAAAGAACAAGACTATTTTTCGATAGCAAATTTTATCTTCAGAACCTTCCCCTTTGCACTCAATACCGCAAAATAAACACCTGATGACAGATCGGATGCATCAATATTGACCTTATTATCAAATCCTACCTCACAAGAACTGATGTTTTCATAGATTTTGTTAGCTGCAATGTCAAATATTTTTATTTTTACATCAACATCCTGATATGTTTCTATCCGTAAAATTATCGTCTCTTCAGGAATTAGGGAATGATAATTTATACCTTTATTAAAAGTTGTACTCAAAGGATTCGGGTAAAAATATGTTTGAGATTTATTGAAAACCTTATTCCCGCTTACCGGTGGATCTCCTGATGGAACAAGTAACGATGCCGTTCTTTGGAGATTTGCATATTCCACCTGCCAAACTTCTGCGTCTATATCTTCTTGAGTAGCAGTGATTCCGGCTCTATATATTGTGCCGTTATTAGAAGGGATAAAGGCATCTACTTCCGCATCTAAATATGCTGAAACCAGCGGATAATTTAAACTTCGGCTTCCGAATGAAATATTGTAATTTCTATTTAACTCGAAATCATTAAAGTTAACATTATCCCAAACACAAAATCTGTTGCGAGACATCGTCCCAAGTATCTCTTTCTCATCATCATCATCAATATTTAGAGCAATAATACCCGAAGCAATAAATGAAGAATCAGGATTATTAAGTTCAATACTTGGTTTGAACACATTACCATTTTTATTGAAAATGGCAAAAGTGTTTTCACCACCGATCAATATCTCCGGGAAACCATTATTATCAATATCGCTGATCGATGGAAGAGCGGCAGCATTTAGCGGAATTTCCTGTGGAAATCCGTCTAAGTTGTTTCCGGACGAATCAAAAACATAAAGAACTGAATCTCCGGCAATGACAATAAAATCATCAGAATTATCAAGATCGATATCTACAAGTAAGGCGGATGAAATTTTGGGGTAAAGTTCTTCTTCAATATCTAATGGGAATTCATCAATATCATATCCCGGAAGGGTTATTTTATGCACTATCCAGCTACTATCAATAAAATATAAAATGTTATTTTTATACATTAGGTTCGAAGCAATATGATGTGGAAAACTCAGTGTTTCAATTATTTCGTAATCACCATTTAAGATAATTATTTCACTGTTTATGGAATTATTTTCATACAAAGGAACAAATACCCTGTTTTCACTATTTACATCAGGATTTATAGCCGGAGCTGCAGCCCAACTTCGCTCTTGCAGCAATAAAATGCGTTCTTGATAATTTTCTAGATCATCATCTATTTGGTATAAGAATACGGTACTGTTATTTTCAGATTTAGTAGGAACCAGAATACTTTCTGTTTGTTCGTCAAATGCAAAATAATTACAAACCTGGGAAGTAATAGAAACGAAGATAGGAAAATCTGGATAGAGTTCGTCATCTTCCCATAAACACATTTTTCCGTTTGGCATCAGGTAGAACATTTCCTCTTCACCATCGCCATTAAAATCTAATGTTGCAGCAGAATATGGATTTTCTCCGAGAAAGAAAGCATTAAGCGACCAATCATATTCTACGGAAAAGGTCATGATAGAATCCGAACTGCTTATACTACTTATTTCGAGAGGAATTCCACCATAATAACTATCCGCGATAGGTGTCGAAAAAATATCATTATGATAATTTTTTCCAAAATATATATTATTTCCTTCTCTGTAGGAATCATCTTTTGAACCATAGAAACTGCTGTAACCATAAAGTGTAGAATCAAGCTGTTGTAATCCGTCAGCTTCTTCCAGATCTACTCCTTTATGGGAAGCATCACCATTTACAGAATGAATGTCGAAATCGGGAGTGAAATTGTCATTAATAATATTTTCAGCGAGCTGCCAGATGAGAATTGC
>CAZOCS010000076.1:0-11977 GCA_964578365.1 uncultured Candidatus Cloacimonadota bacterium | reverse complement strand
TTTATCTACAAAAGAACTGACTGCTCTATTTTCACAAAAGGGCATCACAGCTACACTATTTGTTAGGGGCAGTAGAATTGGAACACATCACAAAACAGTCGGCAGAATGATCTCAGAAGGACATGAGCTTGGTAATCATTCATATTCGCACAAAAATTTGATCTTTAAGAAAAAGAGTACGATAAGAAATGAAATAGAAAGGACAGACAGGTTATTACGTGATCTTGGTGTAAAAGGTGATATTCATTTTCGGCCACCTTTTGGTAGGATCTTGTTTGCAGCATCTTCGGTATTGGCTTCTTTAAATAAAAAAGTAATTATGTGGAATGTTCCAACAAAAGATTTTAAAGAGAACGATCCAAATGTGATCTTAAAAAGAATTTCCAAACGTGTTAGACCTGGTTCAATAGTTGTATTACATGATTCCGGTGTAGAAAAACATGGAAAAATAATAGACCGTCAAGCTACAATTAGTGCAGTTAAAATGCTTATAAATGAGTTACCTAAACAAGGGTACAAATTTATAACCGTATCAGAATTAATTAATAATTGAATCTGTATCTTCTATAAATTCTGCTATCGTAGGTGATTCTCGTTTAATATCGTCCAAAGTAGGATTTGTTATTACCTTCTTTCCTTCAACTTCTTCAAGTGTGAAATCAACTTTGATCTTGAGATTGAAGTGTTTCGTGAAAATATCAGATATGATATTTTTTTCGTCCTTTAACATATTGTATGCTAAAGAATTAGCAGATGCTAAGTGAAGGAAATTGTTAGATAAGTTCCGTATTTGACACTTTACAAAATAATTAGCTACGATTGGTTTCTGTTTTGAAAGAATTTTTGCTATATCATCTAAATTCTCTTTTACAACTTCAATGGTCAGTTTATCTATCTTAGGCTTTTCCAGTTCTGCTTCTTTTTGAATTTCAGCTTTTACTTCCTCGGTTTTTTCATGCATTGTAGCAGTTTGTTGCGGCAAAATTTCATCTTCTTCATTCTTAACCTGCTGCTTACGGATTGGTTGAACCTTAGAGGGTTCCATCTGAACCGGTTTACCTGTATTTATCGAATCAATTAATTTATCAAGAGATTGAAGTTCTGAAAGGCGGGATATCTTTATAAATGCCATTTCCGCTATAAGAATGGGATTACTACTGCTTTTAATATCCATTTTGGTTTTGATAAGTATAGTCATAATGTATAAAAGGTCACCGTCTTCGAATTTATCAGATATCTCCATCATTTGCTTTCTGTTAGCATCTGATATGGTTGGAATTTCTATATCAAGTTTAAGTAGAAGCAGATTGCGGATGTAATCGAGCATACCATTAAGGAATTCTTGAATATCATTTCCTTTTTCTAAGATATCGTGTAACAATTCAATGATGTCGGATGCATTTTTATCTGTAACAGAAAGTAGGATCTTATAAAAAACATCCGTATGAACGATACCGAAGATCGTGAGTACGTCTACAAGTGAGATATATTCTTTACCATAAGCAATAACCTGATCCATCAAAGAAAGAGCATCACGCATACTGCCGTCAGCCTTTTTGCCTATTGCAAATAATGCTTCGGGATCAATAGAAATTCCATCAAGCTTACAAATGGAGCTTAATCTATCTATAATGGCAGGAATTGGAATTCTTTTGAAGTCGAAGCGTTGGCATCTGGAAATGATAGTGGGAATAACTTTGTGAGGTTCGGTTGTAGCAAAGATGAAAATAACATTTTCCGGAGGTTCTTCCAGTGTTTTAAGAAGTGCATTAAAAGCATTTTTGGAAAGCATGTGCACCTCATCGATAATGTAAATCTTATTCCTGGAAGTTGAGGGTGCATACATCAGTTCTTTTTGAAGATCACGGATGTCCTCTACTCCTGTATTGGAAGCTCCATCGATCTCAATTACATCTGAAGAAATTCCTTGAGTGATCTCAGTACAGTTCTGGCAAACATTGCACGGTGTTGTTGTTGGACCATCATTCAGGCAGTTCAAGCTTTTTGCAAAGATCCTTGCTAAAGAAGTTTTACCAACACCTCTGGGACCAGTAAAAAGATATGCCTGTGCTGTTCTATCCATTTCGATCGTATTCTTAAGTATTTTGGTAATATGATCTTGAGCATAGACTTCATCAAATGTTTGTGGTCTGTATTTTCTTGCTAATATCAAATATGCCATTAATTCCTCATTTTATGATTTATCTTATTGGAATTTCCAATATAGCTTATATTTGTCAATTACGACTCTTCCTGGTCTTAATGAAATCGAAATAATAATAATAGCTGGACTGAATTTACTTTTTTCTTGACTCTCAAGGAGGTGTTTTTTTCTTAAATTGCAAATGTAGAAGTGGCGGAATTGGTAGACGCGCTAGGTTCAGGGTCTAGTGAGCAATAGCTTGTGGGGGTTCGAGTCCCCCCTTCTGCACCAATTTTACAATTTACATGAAATACAGATGCTCGATCAGAATTCTCAATCCTATTCCAATTAGAATTATTCCACCGATAAATTCGATCTTTCTCTCGAATAATGATCCAAATCTTCCACCTATATAAACTCCCAGCAAAGAGAGTAAAAATGTAACTATGCCAATAATTATAACTGGTTGTATGATTTGAACTTGCAATACAGAAAAACTAAGTCCAACCGCTAGGGCATCAATACTCGTGGCAATAGCTAGAATGAATATCGTTGTTAAATTATTGGGATTACAATTGTCTTCTGCCTTTTCGATCAGGAAAGATTCATAGATCATCTTACCGCCAATAAATGCAAGCAATCCAAATGCAATCCAGTGATCAAAAGCTGCAATATAGTGTTGGAAACTGGAGCCTGCTAACCAACCCAGCACCGGCATTAATGCCTGAAAACCACCAAAAAACAAAGCTACACGCAACGCAGGTCCAACTTTAAAACATTTTAATGTAACTCCGCTGGCAATAGATACGGCAAAAGCATCCATCGCTAAACCAATTGCGATTATTATTATTGTAACTAAATTCATTAAATCTCCTGAAACAAAACTTAAAGAATAAAATAATTAGTAAATGAATTTATACAAGTTTGAATATTTTGTTATAATATTAAAAAGGGCGATTCATCAATCGCCCCTACAAATTTTTTGCCAATTGCTAACAGGCTAACAAGCTAACCTGCTAACTGGCTAACATGCTATTTCGCAACTATACTCACCAGCTTCTTCGGTACAATAATCATCTTAAGGATTTCTTTCCCTTCCAAAAATTTCTTCACGTTTTCCACTTCCAAAGCCAGTTTCTTTATTTCATCATCAGTTGCATCAACCGATACATTGATCTTACCACGAACTTTACCCATGATCTGAATTACAAAAGTTATCTCATCCTGAACCAGATATTTTTCATTGAAATTTGGCAGTCCGGCTTCGTGCAGCAAGTTTCCCTTTCCGATCATATTCCAAAGTTCTTCACTTATATGAGGTGCAAAAACATACATCAAATGTGGAATTGCCACACAGCTTTCTGCGAATATTGCTTTCTCTGCATCATTCAATTTATCTATGTTCTTAATGGAATAAATATTGTTCAGATGTTCCATCACAGCAGCGATGGCTGTATTGAACTGCATTCTATTTTCGATATCGTTAAGAACCTTCTTAATTGTAAAATGTGTACTGAAACGCAGTTTTTTAATTTCTGCATTCACATTATTCTCTGATCCTTCGATACTATGCTGCGCATCACTCAGGGTGACAGAGTATTCCTTTATCAAACCCATATGTTCATCAAACAATCTCCAAACACGGTTCAGGAAACGGAATGCACCTTTCACGCCTTCATCACTCCATTCCGAATCTTTATCCGGTGGAGAGGCAAAAAGCATGAATACACGTACTGTATCCGCACCGTAACGATCTATAATATATTGCGGATCAACAACGTTACCTTTAGATTTGCTCATCTTAGCACCGTCTTTTGTTACCATGCCCTGTGTAAGCAATCTGGCAAATGGCTCATTAGAGTTCACCATGCCCAGATCACGCATGAATTTATGGAAGAAACGAGCATACATCAAATGCATTACTGCATGTTCGATACCACCAATATATTGATCTACCGGCAGCCAACTATCTGCAAGTTCTTTACTGAACGGCATTTTATCATTTTTAGGATCAGCATAACGGGCATAATACCAACTGCTGTCAACAAACGTATCCATCGTATCGGTTTCTCGACGTGCTGGTTTGCCACATTTAGGGCACTTCACATTAACCCAATCTTCAACCGAAAGAAGTGGATTCTGAGTAGTTTTTCCTAGTTCCACGTTCTCCGGAAGCTTTATGGGAAGATCTTCATCGGGAACCAACACAGTTCCGCAATCTTCACAATAGATAACTGGAATTGGATTCCCCCAATAGCGCTGTCGTGAAACTCCCCAGTCACGCAGTCTATAGGTTACCGTCTCTCTTCCCATGCTGTTTTCTGTCATCCACTTTGAAATGGATTTCATTGATTCAACACTCTTCATTCCATCAAATTTACTTGAATTAACAAGAATTCCCGGCTCGATATATGCTTCTTTCATTTCATTCAAAACTAGATCTTCTTCCATGTTTTGAATTACTATCTTCATGGGAATGTCATATTTTCTTGCGAATTCGAAATCACGCTGATCATGAGCAGGAACCGCCATCACAGCACCTGTTCCGTAATCCATTAAAACATAATTTGTGATCCAGATCTGAACTTTTTCTCCATTCACAGGATTTATAGCAAATTTACCGGTGAAAATTCCTTCTTTTGTAGTGTCCTCTGCTGTTCTGGTAATTGTATCTTCATTCATTACCTTATCGCAGAATTCGTGCATTACAGTATTTTCCGGTTCATCTTTGAGCCAACCTGTAACCAGCGGATGCTCAGGTGGAAGTGCCATGAAAGTACAACCGAAGATCGTATCAGGTCTGGTAGTAAATACTTTTATCAGCTCTTCCGAGTTTTCCAACTTAAACCAGATCTCAGTTCCAAAACTTTTCCCGATCCAATTTGTCTGCATTGTTTTAACACGTTCAGGCCAATCTATTAATTCACTAAAATCCAGTAGTTCCTCTGCATAATCCGTAATTTTAAAGAACCATTGTTCTAATTCCTTTTGCCGTACTACACTACTGCATCGCCAGCATTTACCATCTTCTACCTGCTCATTTGCCAATACTGTCTTGCAGTCATCACACCAATTTTGAAATGATGTTTTCTTGTAAGCCAGTCCTTTTTCATACATTTGCTTAAAGAACCACTGTCCCCATTTATAATAATCGGAATGACTAGTGCTTACTTCACGTTCCCAATCTAATCCAAAGCCCATCATATCAAATTGTTTTCTCATTATGGATATGTTATTGTCAGTGGTTATGCGTGGATGTGAATGATGTTCAATTGCAAAGTTCTCTGCCGGCATACCAAACGAGTCATAGCCCATTGGCTGCATTACATTGTATCCCTGCATCATTTTATAGCGAGTAATTGCATCTGCAATAGAGTAATTGGAGACATGCCCCATATGCAGTGCACCGGATGGATAGGGAAACATTGAAAGAACATAGTAATTCTTTTTATCTGTATTGTTTTTGGCATTGAATATCTTATTATCATTCCAGATCTTCTGCCATTTTTTCTCTATCTTTTCAAAAGGATATTCCATTTATATTTTCTCCTGATAATTTATTAATTTTGTTTTATGGTAAAAATTGTGTTATTCCCCTAACAGGGGAGTAAAAGAAAGAGACTTAACTGAGTAGTACCATCAAAATTGCTATGTGCTCGAATAAAATATCTCATAAGTTCCTTCTCCCTTTATATATTTAACGCAACTTTTGAAACGAAAGTCTTTTGGTCAAATATATTTTGCAAGTTTATACTATTAAATGATTTTTCACTTGCAAATAAAAGGCAGTAAGAATTATTTATCGAATTGTTGAGTTAATCAAAAATTTTGTGTATTAGTCATCCTGACGAATCTTGCATGTTGTTCTTTGGAAGGATCTCTGCAAAAATGAGATTCTTCGTTAGAAAATTCTTCGAAGGTTTCCTCAGAAAGACAGCATTTTAGCAGAAATATTTAGGAGATATTATAAGGAGGGCGGAATGGATTTTATAAGTTATTTTAATGACCGATTGAAAAATTATTTCACAATATGGGATATCAAACTTGCTCAAATGGCAGCGATGTTCTTTCTGATCATCATTATTAAATTGATCCCGGAGATAATCTCTTTGGATTATTGGTTTTATATTGTAGGTGCAATTTTAACAGCAATCAGACCGTTGTATTTAACTTTCATAAAGAAATAGAGGTTTATTGGAAAACACCGATGTAATTGTAATAGGTGGTGGTGCAGCCGGAATGATGGCTGCCGGAACTGCAGCTAAGAACGGGAAGAGAGTAATTTTACTTGAGAAGAATCCTGTTCTGGGAAAGAAACTCTTAATTACCGGAAAGGGAAGATGTAATATCACAAATTATTGTGATGTACCTCAACTTATAGAAAATGTTCCGGTTAATGGTAAATTTCTTACAAATGCATTTTATGGATTCAGCAGTTATGATACAGTTACCTTCTTTAATGATCATGGTTTAGAAACTAAAGTAGAACGAGGTAACAGAGTATTCCCAACTTCAGATAAGGCCATTGATGTTGTTGAGATTCTCATTAAATTTATGTATGAACATAAGGTAAATGTTATACATAGTACAGCTTTAGAAGTTATGCAGTTTGGTAAAATATTTGCAGTTAAATTAGAAAATAATGAAGTAGTAAAAGGTGAGAAACTAATAATTTCCACAGGTGGGAAATCGTATCCAACAACAGGTTCTACCGGAGATGGCTATAAATTTGCTCGCAATTTTGGACACTCAGTATCAAAATTCAAACCATCATTAGTTCCAATTATTGCCAAAAGGATTTTACCACTTGAAAGATCAGCAAACTCAAAAGGCTGCAATGTAAAAGATCTGCAGGGACTTTCACTCAAAAACACAGCAATTAAAATATTTAATGCAAAAGGCAAAGAAGTTTATGAAGATTTTGGTGAAATGCTTTTCACTCATTTTGGAGTTTCCGGACCAATGATCCTTTCAGCCACATCACATATTCGCTCTCTGGATGGACACAAACTTGTTATTGACCTCAAACCTGCACTATCTACAGAAAAGCTTGATGAAAGGCTTCAACGTGACTTTAAAGAATTTTCTAATAAACAATTTAAGAATATACTAAAAAACTTATTACCAAAAAAAATGATCCCGATCATTCAACAAATATCCGGAATTCCGGAAGAAAAACCTGTCCATCAAATTACCGGAAGAGAGAGAACAAACTTGATCACATCTTTAAAAGAACTTACTATTCAATTAAATAAGTTCCGTCCGATCTCAGATGCAATAATCACTTCAGGCGGAGTAGATGTGAGCCAGATAAATCCTAAAACAATGGAATCTAAACTTGTATCCGGTTTATTCTTTGCTGGTGAAATATTAGATTGCGATGCCTACACCGGCGGATTTAATTTACAGATCGCATGGAGTACCGGTTATGCTGCAGGGATGGGTTGCTAAAAAGGATTAGCCACTAAGACACGAAGGCACAAGGAGCGAAAAAAATTGTTAAGAAATCGCGTCATCCTGCTTGCCGTGACGAAGCTGTGCGTAGACTGGACCAGTCTTTCACGTTGCTCTTCTAAGGAAGGGTAAGCACAGAGCCCTGAGAACAGGGCATCTCAAGTAATTTTCTGTTAACACTGCTGGAATAGGTGTTTAGTTACCTATCAAAGGTTGAAAAAGAATAGGTTATCGTTTCGCTGAAAAAATTATTTATTCCTTCTGCTTGAGCAATTATTTTCCAGTAATAGGTAGTGCACGGTTGTAAATCCTCAACAGTTTGCGTGAATTCAATGATATTGTCCCCCGAAGGAGAAGTGGTTTCCGGTGAGCAGCTTTGTAATCCAAAAACAACTAACAGAACAATGATTAATACAAGATAGGTTTTTCTTTTAAAAATACTTCCAATAAAGATAGATCCAAAAAGAAAAAAGCCAAAATATTCAGGAATGTTAGAGGTAGTAGATGACATAGGTTCACAATCGGTAAAATATGGATCAGTGGAGTAATAGAGTTCATAAATACTTGTTTCTTTCCCTTTCCAGTGAAAAGTAACTGACGATGGATCAATAACAGATTCATTAGTTGGATATATCATTTCGATCTTTGAAAAAAGTGATGGAATATGATATGTGAGTGATCTTTTTTGAAGTTCTTCGTTTAGATCTATGGTAATGTACTCTTCTAAATTGTGATAATGAAAAAGATAAATAATACCATTTTTATTATCATAAATATTGGAGTACTGAGTAGGATAATTCCCTTCCTGGTGAGTTGCTGAAAGAATAGAACCGAATAAATATTCTGAAATCTCATCACTATTGTGCAGCATCTCGTCTACTGTGTTATATCTCCAGCAGGGATAATTCCCCGGATCATATTGAGATTGATAAAAGTTAGTTATTATCTGGTGATCTTCATTACCTAAAAGAATCTCATCACCCTCTACTACTATAGAAGTTCCAGTGGAATCCCCGATTAAATACTGGGCATTATAAAGATCATCGCAATAATATTCCTCAAAAACAGCATATGCTTCCAGTGTCGTAGAGCACTCTTCAATTACCTTTTGCATTAATGCACCGTCATAATTTTCCTTATTTTCCTCGGAATACGGCATTGCCAGATATGGGGCAGAAGCACCATCCCAGAATAATCCACTCTCGTTCATACCACCCTGTGGGAAACCATTTAGAAAGCCAAATTTTACCCAACCCAGCTTTTCAACTTCAGGTGGATAAAACGTCATATATGTATATGGATCACTCCAATCTTCATTATTCCCGCTTAAGATCTTGTTATTTCTGGCTGCATAAAAAATGGTGCATGAAAGTAAAATGGTAGTATTTACAATTAGCAAAAGCAAAATGAATAAAATTATTTTAGTTTTCATAATATTTTTAACCTAAATTTTCACTTATTTAAATTTTTCACCCTAGACCCAAAACCCTAAACCTTAAACCCAACACCCACTAATAAACAAACACCACACCACTGGTAGGGAAGACCCATTCGTCTTTATCTGTTAAAATTGAGATCTTATTTTTGTTTTTGAGTATTTTGGGGAATTTGCTTTTGCCGGAGAATATTGGTACAGCTTCCACGTTTTTCAGTTCACTTTCAAAGGAGATATCAACACCCTGCGTCAGTTCAATGATATAAACAGAAAGCTGATGAGAGCTTTTGGGATAATATGTTTTAGTAGAAATTGAAAAATCCACTTCCTTTCCAACCAGACTTTTAAGATCAGGATGATAACATTTTATTTCGATACAACCATCAGCTATCTTCATCTCATTGTATAGTTCAATATTATTCACCTTTACAGATGTTACATTAAAAAACATTTCTTCAAGATCAATACTGTTATCCAGCAGCCAGCGGTACTCTACATCATTACGCAAAAAATATTTTTCCAGATCATTCTCAGTTTTGGCACAGGCAACGCTAAAAAAATCGTTCTGCAATTTCTTGGAGAAAGAAAGATTGGTTGAAGTTAAGAAATACTTAGGGAACTCATCCGAATTCTCGAACTTGATCGAGTGCTTAAAATTGCGCCTGTACTGAATATCTTTATCTTTTTCGGCAAATAACCTCTTTAAGATGTCTTCGTGCACCAGATTGGCTATTTCCTTGCTCTGCAGCCTTTGTTCGATAGCAGTCTCAATGATATTCCCCAACTTATTGTCAGAAAAATCTTTTGGTACAAAATCTCTACGCAGAAGCGGGGAAGAATCAATTATTTTTCCATCTTCTTTATAATATCTTTTTGCTCTTCTGCCTATCTGGGAAATCAGTTCGTAACTTAAACCACTATAAAGGGACGTCAAATTTTCCGCTGAGATACTCTTATTGGAATCTCCCAGCAGTATTACTTCTTTTCCAACTTCCGGTTTTGCAAGTTTTGAAATATCAACTGCAATCATATCCATACTCACTTTACCAACGATACTGCAAACCAGATCGTTAATTACGACCTTGCCTTTATTGGAAAGCAGAAAATCATATCCATCAGCATATCCAACTGGCAGGATTGCATATTCCATGTCTGTTGGTGCAACGAACGTTCTATTATAGCCTATTGAGTCACCTTTCTTTGCACTTTTAACCTGAGTGATACGTGTTTTAAAAGTCATTACAGGTTTCAAATTAACTTTGTTTTTCATTTCGGTATTGGAATATATCCCATACGAAAGCAGTCCCAACCGTACAAGATTTGTATATCTATTGGGAAAGGTAAGTACGCCACTGCTATTTGAAATGTGAATAAATTTTGGTAAATTATCAAGTTTGGAAAGTATATCTTCAAATCTATCTGATTGTAATTTTGTGAATTCAGGATCTTCCTCTGCAGAAGAGAAGTGTGAGAATATCCCGTTGATCTCAAGATTATCCAGTTTTCTTATTTTATCAATATTTTCTAATGCATTCAAATAGTTAAAGCCGCTTCTGCCCATTCCAGTATCTATGTTAATGTGGATCTCACACTTTCCTTTATCATTAAGTTTTTCTGCAAAATCAAGTGTTGAGATTGTTGGAATCAGCTGATTCTCTAAAATTTGTTCAATTTCATTTTCTAATGAAGGTGAAAGAATAACAATCGGTATCTTAATACCTTGATATCTAAGCAGAAGACCTTCCTGTAAGTTTGCCACTCCAAGCGAAACAGCCCCACTTTCAATTGCTTGTTTGGCAATTTGATAAGCTCCATGACCGTAAGCATCTGCTTTGACGATCTGCATGAATTCTGCTTGCGGATGAAAAAACTTCTTTAGTTCTTTAATATTGCTTTTAAAATTTCCAAGATCGATCTCTGTCCAGCTTCTGTCGTTTTTCATAATATTCCTTTTTGAACATTTCAATATTTAACCCCTCTGGAAAACTTCGTTTTCTTTTCTCCCCTTATGGAGGGGAGCATTTTCCAGTCCCCCGTCGTAAGGGGGAATAAAAGGGGGTTTCATTCCACTTTTCTTTTAGTCAGTGCGAGTCTGTGGCAAACTAAAAGAACTTTGCAGCCAGGTCTGCCAGCATTGAGCGTTCTCCTTTAGTTAGGGTTACATGTCCCACTATCTCTTCTTTCTTCAGTTTCTCGACAGCAATACTAAGTCCGTTACTTTCTGAATCTAGATACGGAATATCTATCTGATACAGATCACCTGTAAGCACTATCTTTGTTCCTTCACCGGCTCTTGTAATAATAGTCTTCATTTCGTGTGGAGTAAGATTCTGTGCTTCATCAACAACGATAAATTGATCCGGAAGACTACGACCACGAATATAGGTGAGAGGTTCCAGTTCGATAAACCCGAAGTCCAGATAATCTTCCAATCCGGGTTGTTTTTTCCCAAAGATCTTACCATTATCATTATCTTCTTTCTCACTCCTGTTAGAAAGCAAGATCTCCATATTATCAAATATTGGCTGCATCCAAGGATTGAACTTTTCTGCTTTAGAACCAGGAAGATAACCGATATCTTTTCCAAGAGGAGATACAGGTCGCGATACAACCATACGTTTATAATTATTCTTCTCGACAACTTGATCTAACCCGGCGGCTAGAGCAATAAGTGTCTTTCCTGTTCCGGCTTTTCCCACTAAACTAACAAGCTTAACTTCAGGATCGAGTAAAAGATCAAAAGACATTGTTTGTTCAATGTTCCTTGCTTTGATCCCAAATATTTCCTGTCCGGTATAATATTTGAGGGGATAAATAGCATTATTAGTAACCGAATACCTTGCTACAAGCCCATCTTCGTCATCTTCATCTTTGCAGAACATCACAAACTGATTTGGATAGATCTCGCCAAAATCATTATTCATAAATTCTTCTTTTTGGAATTT
>CAZOCS010000075.1:0-12094 GCA_964578365.1 uncultured Candidatus Cloacimonadota bacterium | reverse complement strand
GAGATTTAGAAAGACCTGAAATTACGATTATCTTTCCTGTTTTATTTAAGAAAGTAGTTGGTTTTTTATCTATATATAGCTCGCGATAGATCTCATCTACAATAATTAATATATTATTCTCATTGCATGTAGAAACAATGAAATCTATCTCGCTTTCAGAAAAACATATTCCAGTTGGATTCGATGGATTATTTAATAGTAGCACTTTAGTTTTAGAAGTAATGTTATTTGTTAAATTGGTACGATCTAATTTGAAATTAGAAAACGGATCAAGATCGAATTCGACACTAACACCCCCTAGCATCTTAATAATCATTTTATATGCAATGTATGTTGGATTCGCGATCAGTACTTCGTCACCTGGATTTATAAAACTGAAAAGTGATGCAAAAATTGCCTCTTCTGCACCGGTTGTAACACATACATTTTCATTTAGTTGAATATTATAGTAATCGGTTATAGATTTTTGTAATTCTTGTAATCCTGCATTAGGAGTATACCGGATCTCCCCCTGCTTAATGATATCAATCGCTCTTTCAGTAATAATTTTTGGAGTTGGGAATTGGATTTCTCCTAAGCCAAGATTAATCGCACCAGTTGGGGCTTTATCAAATAGTTTTCGCAATTCGGATTTTTCTATACCGGTAATCCGATCTGCATATTCTATTGATTTCATCTTAAAGTATCTTCTAGGGTTACCGATCTATCACTCTTTTCATCTCTATATTTGATAATTATTGGGCAGTAAATTGAAAACTCGTCATTACTTTTCATCTTGCGTGTTCCGGAAAGTACTACTGCACATTGTGGAATATGCAATGAACCGTTCTCATCTTTTTTTAAGAAGAGATTATTTACAGAATCAAAAATCGGTGTACCGCTTGTAATTGTAACTCCTGCTGCAATTATTGCATTTTGTTCAATTATCACACCTTCATAGATTCCACAATTCCCACCAATGAATACATTATCTTCGATGATCACAGGAGTTGCACTTATGGGCTCTAATACACCCCCAAGCTGCGATGCAGCACTGAGATGTACGTTTTTCCCAACTTGCGCACAAGAGCCTACAAGAGCGTGGGAATCGATCATACTTCCATCATCTACAAAAGCTCCAACATTGATGTACATAGGTGGCATCATGATAACATTCTCTCCAATATGAGCACCTTCACGAATAGAAGAACCACCGGGAGCCATTCTGATATGTCTTCTATTAGTAATATCTTGTATGGGATAAGTTTCTTTATCCATGAAACTACCTAATTGAACAACTTTACCAATTTTGAATCCAGCAAGAATACCTTTCTTCACCCATTTATTTGTTATCCATTTTCCATTTACTTTCTCTGCAGCACGAATTTCTCCGGAATTAAGTCCATTTCTGAATTCGAGGAATAGTTTTTTATCTTTTTCAGTAAACTTAGTTTTATTATACAGTTCAAGAATTTGGGATTTTAAACTCATAACTAACTCCTATAATATTTCTTTCTTGAAAGAAATTCTTTTAAAATAACTTTTTTAAAAATCTTCCAGTAAACGATCTCTTAATTTTTGCAATTTCTTCGGGAGTTCCTGTTGCAACAACCTTTCCTCCTTCATCTCCACCTTCGGGTCCCAGATCAATAATGTGATCTGCACATTTAATAACGTCCAGGTTATGTTCAATAACAATCACAGTATTTCCCATTGAAACTAATCTGTGAAGAACTTTTAATAATTTTTTTATATCATCAAAGTGCAATCCGGTTGTCGGTTCGTCCAAAATGTAAAGCGTTTTACCTGTACTTGTCTTGCTTAACTCTCGTGAAAGTTTGATCCTTTGAGCTTCTCCACCCGAGAGAGTTGTGGAGGCTTGTCCAAGCT
Source organism: uncultured Candidatus Cloacimonadota bacterium (assembly GCA_964578365.1). Taxonomy (GTDB): domain Bacteria; phylum Cloacimonadota; class Cloacimonadia; order Cloacimonadales; family TCS61; genus Tenebribacter. The sequence continues at coordinate 10,225 of CAZOCS010000075.1, read as the reverse complement.
TTACATAATCCATTCCGACTTCTTTCAAAGTTTGTAGAACTTTATATATTTTAGGAACTTTATCAAAAATCTTAAAAGCTTCCTGAACATCCATTTTAAGTACATCTGCAATGCTGTAACCTTTATATTTTACTGCTAAAGTTTCTTTATTATAGCGCGAACCGTTGCAAACTTCACACTTAACATAAATATCTGGAAGAAAATGCATTTCAATCTGTTTCACACCACCACCGCTACAGGCTTCACACCTACCGCCTTTTACGTTAAATGAAAATCTCCCGGGTTTATAGCCACGTAATTTTGCTGCAGGAGTTTGGGAAAACAAGTTTCTGATAGGATCAAATAATTTAGTATAAGTTGCAGGATTTGAACGAGGAGTTCTTCCAATAGGTTGTTGGTCTATATTTATTACTTTATCAAAATATTCAAAACCATTTATGTTATCAAAATTACCTTGTTTTCTACTGGATTTATTGAGCTCTTTTGCCATAGCCGGAAACAATATCTGATTGATCAGAGAGCTTTTGCCCGATCCAGAAACACCAGTAATACATGTGAATGAACCAATTGGAATATCAACATCGATATTTTTAAGATTATTTTGTGCTGCACCTTTGATCTGCAGTTTGCGAAAGTCCGGTATTAATCTTTCTTCCGGCATCTTGATGCTTAATTCACCTGATAGATATTTTCCGGTCATAGATTTTTTTGATCTCATTAATTGTGTGATAGTTCCCTGGAAGATGATCTCTCCACCGTAGATCCCTGCATGCGGACCGATGTCAATTATCTGATCTGCAGTTCTTATCATTTGCTCATCATGCTCAACAATTATAACGGTGTTTCCAATATCACGCAGATGTATTAGCATATTGATTAGTCGTTGATTGTCACGTTGATGCAATCCGATAGTTGGCTCATCTAATATATACATAACGCCAACAAGGCTGCTTCCTATCTGGCTTGCAAGTCTTATCCTTTGCGACTCACCACCAGATAGAGTGGGTGCCTTTCTATCTAAAGTGAGATAGTGCAATCCTACATTTACGAGGAATGATAGACGATTATTTATTTCTTTCAGAACTTCTTCTGCAATGAGTTTATCGTTGCCAGAAAGCTTAAGAGTATCAAAAAACTCTATCGCTTTTGAGATCGACATAGAAGTAATTTCATTGATCGGAAAATCATTTATCTTAACTGCTAAACTTTCCTTACGGAGTTTTTTACCCTTACAATCAGGACATTCCTTATTGCCAATATATTTAATATAATATTTCCTCATATATTCAGATCTTGTATCGGACATTCTACGGGTTAGCGTTGGAATAATGCCCTCAAATGATGACATAAAAGATCCTGAACCGCTTTTTGAACTCCACTCAAATCTGATTTTCTGTCCCCTAGAACCAAATAGCAAAAGGTCTTTGGTTGTTAAGGAAAGTTCTTTCCAGGGCTCATTTAATGAGAATCCGTATTCTCGCGAAATTGCTTTTAGCTTTTTTAACTGCCAACTGCTTTTTTTCTTATTTAGTGTTCCCCAGGGTACTACAGCTCCTTCCATTATAGAAAGTGATGAATCCGGAATTATCAAATCAGGATCAAATTCCATCTTAGTTCCAAGTCCATTACAAGATCTACACATACCAATTGGGCTGTTAAATGAGAAATGCTGCGGAGAAAGTTCGGGATAACCAATTCCACAACTTGGGCAGGAATTTGCTTCTGATAAATTTTCTATTCGACCTTCATCAATATATTCTATTTTGATAAAACCATTTGTTAATTTTAGAGCTATTTCAACCGAGTCGATCAATCTTGATCGAATACTGTCTTTTAGAACTAGTCGATCGACAACAATTTCGATATTATGCTTACTCTTTTTATCGAGTGTGATCTCCTCACTTAGTTGTCGCATAATCCCATTTATCTTCACACGTACAAAGCCTTCATTGCGAGCTTCTTCCAACTCATCCTTATGTTCACCTTTTCTGTTTTGAACAATCGGAGCGAGAATCTGTAAACGTGTTTTATCGGGATTTATTAAAATATGATCTACTAGTTGGTCAACTGTTTGTGATCCCACCGGTTCACCACAATTGTAACAGAATTGTTTTCCAATTCGAGCATATAGAATTCTTAAATAATCATAAATTTCTGTGACTGTTCCAACAGTTGAACGGGGATTTTTGCTTGTGGCTTTCTGCTCAATGGAAATTGCCGGTGATAATCCTTCGATGTAATCTACTTTTGGTTTCTCCATCTGCCCTAAGAATTGGCGAGCATAAGCGGAGAGTGATTCTACATATCTGCGTTGTCCTTCAGCATAAAGTGTATCAAAGGCGAGTGAAGATTTTCCTGAACCGGAAACACCGGTAACTATAACTAATTTATTTCTGGGTATCCTTATATCGATGTTCTTGAGATTGTGTTCTCGTGCACCCTTGATGTAAATTTCTGTTTTCATTTATCTCTCATACTGTGCATCAGCCTATTGAAGCTCCTTTAATTGAGTTATATAGAAATCTATTTCAACAGAATCCTGATATCCGCGAATCTTTTCAAACAACTGAATACCTCTCTCAATTTCGTTAGTGTAAACTGCAGATTGAAAGATTAGTTGGATCATATTCTTATCTGTTCTGTTATAATGAACAGCTTTTTCTAAATATGAAAATCCCTTTTCAATTTCATCAGAATCGAAAGAGTTGAATGATGCCTCTGCATAGATTTGAGAAAGCCCTTTATAGAATTTACTTTTTTGATCAATAAAATCTATTGCTTTTTCCATATATTTAATAGCATTTTCATAATCATTTTTGGTATGAGCAAATCTGGAAGTACGCATGAAAGCGGCACCATAGTTATTTAGTAATCTTCTCATGTTTGTGTCTTTATAGATCGAATCATCTAATACTCCACGGTACGAATAAACAGAATCGATATTCGTGATCAATCTCTCCATATCGAATTGGTCTTTACCTTTTATTGGAACCAGTCTGCTCACCATTCCTTCGTTCCTCAGAAAGTCATCGAATCCAATTGGGTCGGGTGTAGTTACAGCAAAATAAATTGGACGTTTCCCATAATTATCTTTGATGATCTGAATTACAGCCAGATCTTTCACATAGAGAATCTCATCTTTATTAAATGTAGCAATGAACTCATCACCGGGTATTGTTCCTTTTATTTTTAGCTTCGTTTCTTTGAATAAACGTCTAGGATAGAGCGCTGATCTTGGATCATCCTGACAAAGATCGATATGACTTTCCGGGATGTTGAATTCAACTCCTTCATGATCTCTCAATTGTTTGATATACCAGGGTGTATTAAGCAAACTCAAATTTGCAATTGTCACATCTTTTCTAATGCCAAGGCACTGCTCATTTTTATAATCCATTGCATCTGCAATTAAAACTTCAGTTATTTCTGTAGGAATAGAAGTTTGTTGATACATCTTTCCGAAAATATCTTTGTTATTAATTTTTGTTGGAGGAATATACTCTTTTGCTGCTGGATCAAAAACAGCTTGTGCATACCACACAGGAAATGTGTCATTATCACCATTAGTAAAAATAATAGCATTTTCTTCTACACTATTAAGTATATTCTGTCCATAATCTAGAGCAATATATTCTCTTGAACGGTCATGTATAAAATACTGAGAAGCAAGATTGATGCAGGGAAGAGCTAAAACTATCACAATGAGTAATCCCGTTAATAATTTCCCTTTTTTCCTTACAAGATCTATCAATGCTAAAGAGCCGATTGCCATCCATACGGTCCAATAATTATAAGCAGTGGTAAAGAAATAATCACGCTCTCTTACCTCGGCATCGGATAGGTTAATTACAAAAACCATTGCGATAGAGACCATAAACATGAATGAGAAGAAATAAGCAAAAGAGTGTTTGTTTTTCTTAAAATGATAATAAGCTCCACCAAAACCAAGTAAAGTTACGATCAGGTTTGATGATAATTGAATAAATGCTCTTGGTGTGTGCAGCAATTGAGATAAGGTCTCTGCATTAAAAAACTGCCAACTGAAGTATGTAAAGAATTGATCTTTCATTTGGTATAAGAAAGTAGCTCGTCTTACAAACATGCTTGTAACACCATATTGTCTTCTAAGAATGTAATCTGTAAATAGTTTTAAATTATGCGGATACCCTTCGTTAATAAAAGGTCTATGCGATGCTCTAATATATAAAAATAAATGAGTTGAAACAGCGATACCAATGAGAAAAAGGGCGAACAGCCATGTTTTAGTTGAAACTTTTTCTCTCAAATGATATACGAGAATACCTAAGAAACCAACAGCAAACATGAGTTTAGGTAGATCTGGTATATGAATTGATTTACCAATATTTAGAAAGATGATATAAATTGCAATTAATCCTAGGGTGTAAGCTCCAACACGTCTCCAAAATGTTGAAGATCTAATCGAATTCCTTAACATAGGATATACTGCAATAAATAGTACAGCCGGTGCAATTTGAAGTGAAGTTTGATGAATCCCAAAACCGAGGAAAAAGATATAAACAATGAGTAATAAAAGATTCTGGTGTGAAAGGTCTTCCGATTTTTCTACCCATATCATTGTTAGCCATACAATTAAGTTCAGTACAAAAGCTAATCCTGAATAAACTTCTGCCTCGATTGCATTATTCCAGAATGTAAAAGAAAAAGCGGTGTAGAATGCAGCCAGAAAACCACCTATATATGCAAAGTAAGTATCCTTGGGCTTGAGCCACATTGTAATGAACTTAACTGTGAAAAAGTAAGTGAACATCACAGCAAATGCAGAGAAAATAACAGATAAGAAATTTATGACTATAGCGTGGGGAATATTTGCACTAAAAATTGAGAAGAATCTTCCTAAAAGAATATAAAAAGGATTTCCAGGAGGGTGTGGAACTCCTAGGATACTACTGCATGTAATATATTCTCCAGCATCCCAGAAAGAAAGGGAACGAGCCATAGTAAGATAATAAATAGTAACTGTCATGGCAAAAACAATTAAACCTAATATCAGATTATATCGTTTATTTATAACCAATTGAGGTTTTAAATTCATTAATAACTCCAGACATAATTTTTTTGGAAAAGTTGTTTTATTCAATATTCCCGTCAAGTATTTTTAATAGTAGAAAAATCAATGCGACAGAATTGCCATGCTTTACCCGATATTGTCCTACTTTGAAACTTTTATTAAGTATTAATAATACATCATGAAGCCAATAGAAAGGCTATATTTCTCGTCTTCAGAGTTAAACAATCATAACTCTGCTTTTGGAACAGCAATTGCATTTAAATATTAATATACTAGAGGTGATTTTATGAATGATACTTTTTTATTATTTAGCATTGACGAAATTAAACTGATCTTAGCTAAATATCATGAACGTTGTACAGGGAAACCAATTGATGAGATCAACGGACAATCATTATTGCATTTATTTGAAGCTTCAAAGGCAAGAGATCTCTTACAGTATCTATACTGCCACATGCAGTGAAGAATGAAAGTATGAAAAAATTAGCATTTTGCATCATAATATTTATATTATTCAGCTCAATATCTGCTCAAGTTGAGAATGAATATAATCATTTGAGCTCTATTGAAATAATAAATAGTAACAATTCACAGAATTTTGTAGAATTAAAAATCGTAATAGCTGATAATGAGATCGGCAATTTCATGATATTTAACATAAAAGGACAAAAGTTAATGACTAAACAGTATTTTGCAGGTGAACATAAACTTTCTTTATTGAAATTTAAATATGGTTCCGGTTTGTTCTTTTACAAATTAACAACCAATTCATATTTTAAGTCAGGAAAAATTATAATGTTGAAATAACAAAAAAGCCAACCTATATGGGTTGGCTTTTTCTATATTCTTTATTTATTAAGCTGACTGCTCTTTTTTTTTATCCTCATAAGAAAATATAGGATCAGTTTTTCCAAGAACTACATCTGCAGAAATAAAACACTCTTTAATATTGTTTATCTCGGGAAGTTCATACATAATATCGAGCATGAATTTTTCCATTATTGCACGTAATCCTCGAGCTCCGGTCTTTTGATTAATTGCCATATGTGCAATTTCTTTAAGAGCATCAATTCCAAAATCAAGTTTTACATTCTCTATATCGAACAACATTGAATATTGCTTGCATATTGCGTTCTTAGGTTTGGTAAGAATTTCAATAAGAGCTTCTTCATCAAGTTCATGTAATGAAGAGATCACTGGAATCCGACCAACTAATTCTGGGATCAGGCCATACTTCACCAAGTCATTTGGAATAGTTTTACTAAAGAAATCCGGATCAATATCCTTTTTAGAAATAACATCAGCATCAAATCCCACAGCTTTTTTCTTTAATCTATTTTGGATTACTTTATCCAATCCAAAAAATGCGCCACCAGCAATGAACAGAATGTTTTTTGTATCGATCTCGATAAATTCCTGTTGTGGATGCTTCCTGCCGCCTTTTGGAGGAACATTCACTTTTGCACCTTCTAATATTTTCAGTAAAGCTTGTTGAACACCTTCACCAGAAACATCTCTTGTTATCGATGGTGTTTCAGATTTTCTGGCAATTTTATCAAGTTCATCTAAATAGATAATTCCTTTTTCAGCTTTTTCCACATCATAATCTGCATTTTGCAAAAGTCTAACCAAAATGTTCTCTACATCTTCTCCAACGTATCCCGCTTCGGTTAATGTTGTGGCATCAGCAATAGCAAAAGGAACCTTGAGAATGCGAGCAAGCGTTTGGGCAATAAGAGTTTTGCCTGAACCAGTTGGTCCGATCATGAGAATATTGCTTTTCTCAATATCAATTTCACTTTTTGGATCTTGTTTGAAAATTCTTTTATAATGGTTATAAACCGAAACTGATATTATCTTCTTAGCCTTTTCCTGCCCGATCACATACTGATTAAGGAGTTCATGGATCTCTTTTGGAGTTGGAAGAATGAAGTTATCCAACTCCTTTTTTTGAAATTCAGATTCAACTATCGTAGAACACATATTAATGCATTCTTCACAGATATTTCCACTTATACCTTTAATCAGATATTTTGTTTCAGTTTCAGATCGACCGCAGAATGAACATTTGTTTTCTTGTTCCATCTAATCTCCAGATTTCAATGCTAATATAGAATCTTTTCTTGTTTCAATCACTTCGTCTATTATCCCATATTCTTGTGCTTCTTCAGGGCTCATAAAGAAATTACGATCAGTATCTTTTTCAATTCTTTTTAACGATTGTTGTGTATGCTTTTGGAGTAGTTTATTTAACCTACTCTTTAAAAATAAAATTTCGTGCGTATGAATTTCAATATCAGAAGCTTGCCCTTGAACACCACCCATGGGTTGATGTATCATTATCCTGCAATTTGGAAGAGCAAATCTCTTATCTTTTACACCGGCGGCTAGGAGAAATGCACCCATACTAGAAGCTTGTCCGATACATATTGTAGAAACATCGGGACGAATATACTGCATAGTATCATAAATGGCAAGTCCTGCTGAAACAGAACCCCCGGGGCTATTAATGTACATAAATATATCTTTATCAGGATCTTCTGCTTCGAGATGTAAAAGTTGAGCTATTACAACATTAGCAACATTGTAATCTATTGGAGAACCTACAAAGATGATTCTATCTTTTAAAAGACGTGAATAGATATCATAAGCTCTTTCAACTTTTCCATTTTGTTCAACAACTATTGGTACGTATGCCATAATATCTCCCTGAAATTATTTATTTAATGGTTTTTTACTTTCTTTTGGTAAAGCTATGAATTTTGAACTTTTCTTAATAAGTTCAATTACTTTTTCTTCTTCCGCAGCATAAGTAAAATCGCTACTTTCAATTTGATTCTTATACATCTTTTTATATTTTTCAATATCCATTTTTACATTTTCAGCAGCTTTCACAATAATCTCTTCTTTTTCTTCATTAGAAATCTTGATCTCTTCAATTTTCTTGATCTCTTCTACCAGATAATGACCCTTAAGATTAAACTCAGCTACACCCATATACATTTGGGTCATTTGGTCAAGTTCCATTTTATATGCTTCTGCATAAGGTTTTGCCATATTTTCTGCAACTTGTTTTACAATAGACCTAGGAAGTTCGAAAGTATTCTCATCAATTAACTGAGCAAGAACAGCAGATTTCATATTATTTTTATTATCTTCTTCTATTTTAGCTTTAAGCTCGATTTCTACTTTGCTATTAAGATCTTTCAAAGAATCATATTCAAGGTCCTTGGCAAAATCATCATCAAGTTTGGGAATATCTTTTCTTTTAATTGCATTTATTTTCACAATGAAATCTCTGTCTTTTATGCTGTTATCAATATCTGCATCATCAGATGTTTGTGACTTCGTAAATAGTTTTGTTTTAATATCGTCATCCACTTTTAAACCAGCAAGTTTAGTATTGAATGATTTAGAATATTGGTTTTCACCTAACTCGAACTTTCTACTTACTTCCTTTGTGACTTCATCATCTTCGTTCAGGAATTTGAAAGTAGCATCAATAATATTACCGCTTTCTGCAGTTTCAACTGCCGTTTCAGTAGCCATTTTATTTCTGTATTCATCTAAAGTTGCATCTACCATTTCTTTTTTGAATTTTACCGGTTCAAAAGGGATTTTTAGTTCTTTATATTTTTTAACTTTAATTTCGGGCATTATTTCATATTTAAATGTTACAATAAGATCTTTTCCTTTTTCCCATTCAAATTCTGCTGCCTCTCCCTGATTGATTGGATGAATATTTTCTGCATCAATTGCTTCTTTGTAATATTCACCTAATTTTTGATTGTAAAATTCATCTTTGATCTGTGGACCAAATGATTTTTCGATCATTGAGATAGGAGCTTTACCTTTACGGAAGCCAGGAATTGCTACATATTTTTTAAATTGATTCACAATTTTATTATAATCTACAATTGCAGTTTTTGATTCTATGGTTATTGTAAGTTCTCTCACGCATTGACTTGTCTCTTTGATACTCGTTTTCAATTTATCTCCTTGATATTTTAACTATATGGTGCGAAAGAGGGGACTCGAACCCCTACGAGATTTCTCTCACTGGCTTCTAAGGCCAGCGCGTCTACCAACTCCGCCACTTTCGCACAGTTATTATTATTGCATGTCCTGATACATTTTATTGTATTTATCCATTAGTTCTTTATTATTGATCTCTTTAGATGCATTATATAACATCTGAACAGCTTCCAGTGAAGAACTATCAAGATCGTGCCACATTTCTGCATATTTGATAAGTTCACCAAACTTCTTTAAACCGTAAAGCTTATAGCAGAGGGTAGTAACATACATCGGATTATCTATAGTTTCATCTGCAACATCAATATCAACAGCTTTTTGTAGATACATTGTAGATGCCTCGTTATCTTTCAATGTTAAGGCAATATTGCTTAATGTAACAATTATATTCATGTTTTCAGGATCAAATTCAAGAGCTTTTTTAAAGGCGCTGTAAGATAATGAATCATCACCGGAATTCATATATGCAAGTCCTGCATTATAATAATTATCAGAGTTTTCGAAATCATTTGTTGATGCTTTTAAATACCAATTACCTGCTTCAAAAAAATTCTCTTCATTATAATAAAGTGATGCCACTTTTTGCATTGCAAAAATATCTGTAGGATCAAGTTCAGCGGTTTTAATAAAGTAATTCCTAGAATTTTCCATATCATCAAGTTTCTCATAACATAATGCCATTAGTCTGTATGTAACCGTACTGTCCGGAACAATCTCCGCTATATTGGTAAATATTTCAATAGCAGCCTCATATTCTTCAGATTGGATCTTCAGCTTACCGCTATTTACCATTTGTGTAATGCAATTATCTCTAAAATGTATTACTGATTCAAGCATGTCTTCTAATTTTAATTTCTTAATATAAGTTTTGTGATATTTTTTTGCTGCCTTTTCATCCGTTAACTTAATTTCTTCATATTCTGCAAAAATCCCATTGATCACATCAATTAATCGAATGAAATATTTGCGTGCTTCAGGATAATCTCCTTTCATGTCATAGTAAATTGCTGCAACATTATTAAGTGCGTCGACTTGATTAGGATTTTCTTCTAAAACCAGTTCATATAATGGAAGTGCTTTTTCATATCAGTGATGCAATCTTGAAAGCAGCAGAGCTTAGCAATATAGAGAATTTCACGA
>CAZOCS010000074.1:252-12163 GCA_964578365.1 uncultured Candidatus Cloacimonadota bacterium | reverse complement strand
TATTTATCGGGAATCACCACTATGATATTGAGGATACGTTTACCGTTTTGAAATCACATTTGTAATGGAGCAATCAGAATCTATATACAATCTCCTGAAAAGACTCTGGCACCATATTTCCGCTCGCCGCAAAGTCCAGTTCATGCTATTATTAGTGCTGATGGTTCTCACTTCATTTGCGGAAATCTTTAGTCTTGGGGCCGTATTACCGTTTCTCGGAGTTCTGACTTCTCCGGCTACTGTTCACAATCAACCATTATTGCAACCGCTTTTCTCCTTTTTTGGAATAGCAGCTCCCGAAGAATTGTTGTTGCCGGTGACTGTTGCGTTTATGTTTGCAGCATTACTGGCAGGAGGAATGCGTTTGTTTCAGCTTTGGGCAAATACTCGTCTTTCATTTGCGACCGGCTCAGATCTCAGTATCGATCTTTATCGCCGAACTCTCTATCAGCCATATTCTGTGCATGTGGCTCGAAACAGCAGTGAAATTATTAATGCTGTAGCCACAAAAGTGAATGCGGTGATTTTCAATGTCATTGTTCCTTTTGTGACCTTAATATCGTCTTCTGTTATTATGGTCGCTATAATGGTTACGCTTATTGTGGTTAACCCTGTTATTGCCTTCTCTGCTTTTGGCGGATTTGGCTTGACTTATGCTGTTATTATCGGGCTGACGAGAAAGCGTCTCAAACTTAACAGTCAAAAGATTGCACAAGAGTCCAATCAGGTAGTTAAGTCATTGCAGGAAGGACTGGGAGGCATTCGAGATGTATTGATTGATGAAAATCAGACAGTCTATGTGGCTGAATACAGTCAGGCAGTCCAACCTCTGCGCCGAGCACAAGGTAATAATGTGTTTATGAATCAAAGCCCCCGCTTTGGTATTGAAGCGATAGGTATGGTTTTGATCGCTTTATTGGCGTATGTTCTTTCCCAGCAGCCGGGGGGGGTAACAAAAGCTATTCCTGTATTAGGAACGTTGGCTCTTGGTGCACAACGTCTTCTTCCAGTTTTGCAACAAGTATATTCGTCATGGTCACGAATTCAGGGTGAAAACGCTTCATTTCGGAATGTTCTTGCGTTACTTGAACAACCGATGCCAAAGCAGATTAAAGCAGGAAATCAAAATGGGTTTTCTTTTACTCGACAAATAGAGTTGACCCGACTTTCTTTCCGCTACACATCTGAAGCAGCATTTGTTCTCAGAAATCTTGATCTTGACATTGAAAAAGGCAACCGAATCGGATTTGTTGGTGCAACCGGTAGCGGGAAAAGCACGTTACTCGATATCATTATGGGGCTGCTGGAGCCAACAGAAGGAAATGTGTGTGTGGACGGACAGCCAGTAACTGAAGAAAATCGCAATGCTTGGCAGCAACACATTGCGCATGTGCCACAAACGATTTTTCTCTCAGATGCCACAATTGAAGAAAATATCGCATTTGGGGTACCAAAAGATAAAATAAATCACGATAACGTAAGGCAAGCGGCTCGCCAAGCACAGCTTGCTGACTTGGTTGAGTCATGGCCTGAGGCTTACCAGACATATGTGGGCGAACGCGGAGTGCGTCTCTCAGGCGGACAGCGTCAGCGCATTGGGATCGCACGCGCTCTTTACAAACAGGCTAATGTGATTATTTTCGACGAAGCGACCAGTGCCCTTGATAACAAGATCGAAACAGATGTGATGCAGGCAATCGAAGAGCTTCATGAAGATCTGACGGTGCTCATCATCGCTCATCGTCTCACAACCCTGAAGAACTGCACAAAAATTGTGGAGCTCTCGGATGGTCGTATCAAACAAATCGGCACATACGAAGAAATAATCTCAAAGACAGAGGAACACACCCAAACATAAAGTCCAGCAAATCATCATACATTTTTCGGCACTCGTTGCTCATTGCTTTCAACCAAGAACCAGGAACAAGCCCATGCTATCAAATTCCTCTATCCTCGTTACCGGCGGCACAGGCTCGTTCGGCCATTTTTTTGTGCCGATGACTCTCGCCAAATACAATCCTAAACGTCTTGTCATTTACTCACGCGACGAGATGAAGCAGTGGGAGATGGCCAAGATTTATGGTAAAGATGATCGAGTTCGGTTTTTTATTGGAGATGTGCGTGATAAAGATCGTCTTGCAAGGGCACTCAATGGAATTGAATTTGTTGTTCATGCTGCGGCAACGAAAATTGTGCCGACAGCTGAATACAATCCTTTTGAATGTGTCAAGACGAATGTAAACGGTGCAATGAATCTAATTGATGCATGCTTAGATCAAAAGGTTAAACGCATTGTTGCACTGTCTACTGACAAAGCCAGTAGTCCTGTGAATCTTTATGGGGCAACTAAACTTACATCGGACAAGCTTTTTATTGCTGGGAATTCATATTCAGGAAGTAGTGATACCCGTTTTGCAGTTGTTCGTTATGGAAATGTTATGGGCTCCCGTGGTTCAGTTATTCCATTCTTTATTAGTCTTACTGAAAAAGGGATTTTACCGATAACAGACGATCGAATGACTCGCTTCATGATTACCCTTGAGCAAGGTGTTGAACTTGTTTGGCACGCATTTGAAGATATGGTTGGTGGAGAAATCTATGTGAAGAAAATTCCCTCAATGAAAGTAACTGATATTGCTAAAGCCATAGCTCCTGATGCTGATCATGAAATCATCGGCATTCGTCCAGGGGAAAAGCTACATGAACAGATGATTGGTATTGAAGACGCGCCTCATACATTTGAATATCCTGAATATTATAAGATTTTACCCGCGATTCATCAATGGAGTAATGATCCTTTGCGAATTAATGGAGGGAAAAAGGTTCACCAAAAATTTACTTATTGTTCAGACAATAATACTGAATGGATGACTAAAAATACATTGTGTGGATGGATTGAAATGAATAGCGAAAAAATTGGGAAAATATAAGTCTATTATAATTCTGAGGCAATGAAGCTTGCTCTTGGTACGGTTCAATTCGGGCTATCATATGGCATTGCAAATAAAAAGGGGCAAGTAATGCGCCCTGAAGCTGATGATATTTTAAGTCTAGCTAAAAGTCATGGCATTGACACTCTAGATACAGCTATTGCATATGGGGAGAGTGAAGCGTTTTTAGGTGCAATCGGGATAGATGATTTTAAAATAGTGACCAAATTACCTGCAATACCCGTAGATTGTACTGATATTGGATTGTGGATACATGAGCAGTTCGCAGCATCTTTGAGTAGACTAGGTATAAAAAATGCATATGGTTTTTTGCTACATACTCCTAGTCAGCTCTTTGGTGCTGGGGGCAAAGAAGTCGCTATGGTTTTAAATGATTTGAAAAAAAGAGGTTTAGTTAAAAAGGTTGGGGTTTCAATATATGATCCTCAAGAACTAGAGTTAATTAGTAATGATGTTTGTCTGGATTTAGTTCAAGCGCCATTCAACTTGATAGACCAGAGATTGTTTACATCGGGGTGGCTTGAAAAACTTAAGAGAGATGGCGTTGAGGTACATGCACGCTCTGCCTTTTTGCAAGGACTTCTGTTGATGCCTCTAGATTCAATTCCTCCATACTTCAAAGCATGGGATTACTTGTTTAAAAAATGGTATGATTGGTTAAAAAAAAACAATGTCTCTGCAGTTAAGGCTTGCATGGAATATATACTCCAGTTTACAGAGATTGATAGGGTTGTAGTAGGTGTGGATAGTATAGAGCAATTGAGTGAAATCATTCGCGTCACTAAAACTGAGCCGATGTTGAACTTTCCGGATATAAAATGCGATGATGAGCATCTTATAAATCCTTTTAAATGGAACGCTTAATGAGAATTCTGGCAATTATTCAGGCTCGAATGGCATCTACTCGTTTGCCTGGTAAAGTTTTAGTAGATATTGCAGGTCAACCTTTATTAGCAAGGGTAGTTCAAAGAGTATTGACTGTTCCTGAAATAGATGAAATTGTTATTGCAACGACTGATACCGATAATGATGATGAGTTGGCTTTTTGGATAAAAAAAAATACGGAATTGGCTTGTTATCGAGGTAGCGAAATGGATGTCCTTGATCGTTTTTATCAATGTTCAAAAATCTTTCAAAGTGATCTGATTGTGAGAATAACTGCTGATGATCCACTTAAAGATCCTGGCATTATTACAAAGGCGATAAAATATTTTAACTCTATAAAAGACTTAGACTATTGTTCGAACACAATTTATCCTACATATCCTGAAGGTTTAGATGTTGAGGTGTTTAGATATTCTGCCTTGGAAAAAGCATGGAATGAATCAAATTTGTTGTCGGAGAGAGAGCATGTTACGCCGTATATATGGAAGAATAAAGAAAGGTTTAATACATATAATTTCGAATATGAAAGGGATTTGAGTGATTGGAGATGGACGGTTGATAAGCCTGATGATCTTGCTTTTATGAATAGGGTTTTTGAACATTTTGTCAATAATCCGATCGTTGGTTACGAGGATGTTATAGAATACTTGGAAAATAATCCAGAGGTGATAAAAATAAATTCTAAAACGGTCAGAAACGAAGGATATTTAAAGTCATTAAATGCAGAGGTAATTATAAATAAAAAATTATGAAAAGAGTTTTTGGTAATGAATTAAAATATCTTATTGAGGTTTTGGATTCTGGTTTTCGTAGTTCGGAAGGAGCTAAAATGATGTTACAGTTTGAAAAAGCTTTTGCTGAGCGATTTGATTCAAAATATGCAATTTCATTTGTTAATGGTACTGCTACAATGCACGCTGCTCTTGAAGCATGGGGAATTGCTCCTGGTGATGAAGTTATTGTTCCGCCATTAACCATGTCAGCAACGGCATTCGCAGTTCTTCAAGCAAATGCAACCCCAGTATTTGCAGATGTTGATCCAGATACATTTTTGATATCCGCTCCATCGATTTCTAGTCGGATTACAAGTAAAACGAAAGCAATTATTACAGTTGCCTTATACGGGCTTAGTCCGGATATGGATCCAATAATGGAGCTTGCTCGAGAAAATGATCTTTTGGTAATCGAAGATAATGCACAGTGTTTTCTTGGTTCCTACAAGGGGCGTATGGCTGGGACATTAGGGCATTGTGCTAGCTTTAGTTTTCAAAGTTCTAAACATCTAACCAGTGGTGAAGGTGGGGTGGTTATAACTGACAACTTTGAGTTTGCTGAGAAAATCAGAAGGGTACAATCTCTAGGCTATGCTGGAGTAAGTGCAGATAAGGGAAAAATTACAAAACGCGATATTCAAGATCCTGATTATTCAAGACATGTTACAATGGGTTGGAACTATCGAATGGCTGAACTTTGTTGTGCTGTTGCACTGGCTCAAGTTGAGAATATAAATGAATTAGTTGAAAGACGCATTGCGGTGGCTGATTTATATGATAAGGCTATACAGGGATATGAAGAATGGTTTATTCCTCAAAAAGTTGATGATGATTATGGTCATTCCTATTGGACATGGGTTGCAAGGTTGAATCGCTCTGATATAAACTGGTACCAGTTTCGTGATAGATTTATGGAATTAGGTGGTGATGGTGTATATGCCGCATGGAAACTTACGTATTTGGAACCCATGTTTCACGATATGAATCTTTTAGGGAGAGAAAAATATATTTCAGAAAATAATAAAGCTATGTATAGAGAGGGCCTCTGTCCTATCGCTGAAAAAGTACAACCACGTTTATTACAGTTTAAAACTAATTATTGGGATTTTGATGTTGCACAAAAGCAAGCAGAAATATTATCTAAAACACTGGCTTGTTTCAAGTAATGAAGAAAGTCTTAGTTACAGGGGGGACTGGATTATTAGGGGCAAGTTTGGTGCCTTTTTTGCGCGAATCTGGCTATAATATTATAGTTCATGGTCGCTCTAATAGAGTTGATTGTCAAGCGGATTTTACGTTTTTGGATATTGCACAAAAGCATTTGAACAAAATCGATCCAGATGTAATTATTAATCTTATTGGGTTAACCAATGTGGATTTTTGTGAGGAACAACCTAACGAAGCCTACTTAACGAATGTTCGTACAGTTGAAAATATTATTTTTTGGATAAAGCAAAAAAAAACAAATTGTCATTTAATACATATATCAACAGATCATGTTTACGATGGTGTTGGCCCTAACAAAGAAAGTGAAGTTTCATTAAAAAATAGCTATGCATTCTCCAAATATGCAGGAGAGTTGGTCGCAAATAGTGTTTCAAGTACAATACTTAGAACCAATTTTTTTGGATGTAGTCATTGCCATAAAAGAAATAGTTTAACAGATTGGATTTATCAATCACTTTCAAGTAATAGGTCTATTCTGGTGTTTGATGATGTAATGTTCAGTCCTTTATCAATGCAGACACTATCTGAAATGATTGATTTGATTATAAGGAAGCTGCCAATTGGTTTATTCAATTTAGGCTCAAATGAAGGAATGAGTAAAGCAGATTTTGCTTTTCTTTTTTCAAAGGAGTTGGGTTTGCCTAGTGATACGATGATTCGAACAAAAAGCGATGAAGTGGAGTTTCTCAAAACTTATCGTCCTAAGGACATGAGGATGGATTTATCAAAAATTGAAAATGTCATTGGCATTAAACTTCCTTTTTTAAGAGATGAAATTAAAAAAGTTGCAAATGAGTATTATGAATTTACATAAATCTTTTTTAGAGATTCAGGATAAAAAGATTGGTTATGGTTACCCTACATATTTTATTGCGGACATTGCCGCAAACCATGATGGGGATTTAGAGCGTGCCAAAGACCTTATTTATTTAGCTGCCGAGGCTGGAGCAGATGCGGCAAAATTTCAGCACTTCAGGGCAGAGACTATCGTTAGCGATAGAGGCTTTAAATCCTTAGGAAACCAAAAGTCTCATCAGTCTAGTTGGAACAAATCTGTTTTTCAGGTTTACAAAGATGCAAGCGTTAGCTTGGAATGGACTGAAGTTTTAAAGGGAACTTGTGATAAGGCAGGTATTACTTTTTTTACCAGCCCTTATGACATTGATATAGTAGATCATGTCGACTCTTATGTTCCTGCTTATAAGATAGGTTCTGGTGATATTACTTGGATTGAGATGGTAAAATACATCGCTGGTAAACATAAGCCCTACATTCTCGCAACCGGCGCATCAACAATGGATGATGTGCAGAGAGCAGTATGTGCGGGACTTAAAATTAATCCGATGTTATGTCTTATGCAATGCAATACTAATTATACAGCTAGTTTAGAGAATTTTAAATACATAAATCTAAATGTATTGAAGGTTTACAAGGAAATGTATCCAGGGATAGTGACTGGTTTGAGCGATCATACCCCAGGACATTCGACGGTTCTCGGTGCGGTAGCATTAGGCGCGAGGATGATTGAAAAACATTTTACTGATGATACAAGACGTGCGGGCCCAGATCATGCTTTTTCAATGAATCCAGATTCCTGGAGCAATATGGTTGAAAGGACGAGAGAACTGGAAAATGCACTTGGAGTTGGTGTAAAAAAAATAGAGGACAATGAGAAAGAGACAGTTGTTTTACAAAGACGATCAATTCGTGTGGCGGGTGATATTGTGTCTGGTAAGATGTTGAAAAAAAATGACTTAATCTGTTTAAGGCCATGTCCGCAAGATGGGATTCCACCATATTATATTGAAGAAGTTATAGGGAAACAAGTTACACGAAACATTGCTCAAGGAGAGTGCTTACGATGGAAAGATCTAAAGTAGGTATTGTTATTCCTGCTTTTAATGAATCAAAAACTATTGCGGGTGTTGTTGAAGCAGTTGGAGTATATGGAATTCCAATCGTTGTTGATGATGGATCTACTGACAATACAGCAGAGATTTCATTGCAAGGAGGTGCTAATGTTGTTATCCATGAAGAAAATTTGGGTTATGATGCCGCATTAAACTCGGGGTTTAAAAAAGCTATAGAGCTAAAATGTGAGTCAATTATAACAGTAGATGCTGATGGACAACATAATCCCATACTCATTCCAAAATTTATTGAGGCTCTTGAAAAGGGTGCTAATATTGTTATAGGAGTACGTAGTAAAAAACAACGGCTTGCCGAGCATATATTTGCATTGTATACTAATCTAATGTATGGAATTAAAGATCCATTGTGCGGAATGAAAGCATATAGTGCAAGTGTTTATCTTGAGCAGGGTTATTTTGATTCATATAACTCTATTGGCACTGAATTAATGATTTATGCGGCAAAAAAAGATTATAATATAAACCAGGAGCATATTGAAGTGAAAGAAAGGAAAGGAGTGTCAAGGTTTGGTAAAATAATAAGTGGAAATATGAAAATAATCCAGGCATTATTGTTTTCAATGTTTAGATAAAAATAAGTCGATGTATTGTTTCTTCTTATACTTTTTTTGCGTTTTGAATGAAAGTTAAATATAAAATAATATTATCTGTTTTTTTGTTTGTTTTGCCCTTGATGATTGGGTTTCAAACATTTTTGCCGAAAGGCTTACAGGTTTCATTTATATACATGAGGATGCTTGTTTTGCCGTTGCTATTCTTTGTTTTGCTTTATAAGAATATAAATTTATATGTGATATTTCTATTTATTTTATATGCTTTTTTTGTTTCATTTATAGAGCCGCCAGATGATAGTCGGTACTTTTTTTTGGTTTTTTTAAGTTTGGTTGCGTCAATTTTTTATTTCAAGATGGGTAGATATGCTATTGATTATTATGATGGACTTATGAGTGTGAAATATCTGGCCTATGGAGTTAATCTATTTAATTTTTTGACTATTGTTTTGTATTTTTTGTTGGCTGATGGTTATATAGATAAAGGTTTGTTCTTTGAAATGGCAAGAAAAAATTCATTAAATATGTTTAGGTTTTCTGTTGGTAATCCAATAGAGATTCCATTTGTTATGTCATCATTGCTATTATCTTCTATGATATTGTTGAGGGATAAAATGATTCTTTTGCAGTCATCATTTTTAAATCTTTGTGTTACTGTTATATCTGAATCAAGGCTTTTGGTTATAATTGCTGTATTGATGTTTTTGTATCAGTTTATTAAAAGTCGTCCAAAAGATATAATTATTACTTTCTTTTTTGTTGTCTGTGTGTATATACTTATGGGTCAGGAATATGGTTATATGCTGAGTTCATATTTTGACCGTTTGTCATTAAAAACTGATTATTCGGTGTATTTGAGAGAATCTTTTTTTTGGATTGTTTTTCAAGATATGCGTTTGATTGATCTTATAGGGGGCTCAGGATTGACATCATCGTTAGATTTGGTTAAAGGTTTCCTGGGGTACTCCGCAACAGTTGAAAGTGTTTCGTTGCAGCTTATATATGAAGTGGGAGTGATAGGGTTGGTTCTTTTTTTTGTTAGTGTTTATATCGATAAGAAAAAGTATTCAATTTTTGGCCCTGCGTATTTGATAGTAATTTTGTACTATGTGCAAATGTTCGTTTTGTTGCCAATTTTTACTTTAATGCCTTTTTGTTTCTTCTTGTTTGGAGTGGCTACAAAAACTAAAGATGTGAGTGTTATTGCTTAACACAATTTTTTATCTAAGTGTCACTTATGCGACTCTAATATGTGTTACTTGACACTAGTGTCAAGTCAATCATCAATTGTCGGATAAAGCCGTAACAGTTTGATGCGTGCCTTTTCTGTTGTGAATCACCAGTGCATCCGTTGCGTCCTTGTTTATTCCGTGTGGTTTTGACACCTTACTTCGCTTATGGTGTCAATGCGTCGGTTCAAGCATTGTGTGCAAGATCCACAATTCTATCTCAGCTATGTCCTTCCAACTGCCATGCTTGGGGGTATAGATGAACACAAATCGATTAAGCAATACTTTCCGCCTTTGCAGGTTTGGGCGTTTCGCAAAGTGAACCGCGCCTCCATGCGTATTGAGATTGTCCATCACCAGAGTTATTTGCTCAGCATGGTTGTTGTGCTCGGCTATCTCTTCGAGAAATCGTGCCCAGTCTTGATTCTTTATCTGTGCCATTGCCTGAACCAATCGCTTGCCTAGCAACGGTTCGGTGGCGATATAATATTATTATAATATGTTGCAACTTGCTCGTCTGTTATATTCTTCATCGTATCTGGCCAGTTGCCCGGGTTTTGTTTAAACCGGTATTCTTTTCTCACCAATCAACTGCTTGGATAATTCATCTATGCAGATGACTGGATACAACGGATTATAGGGGTTGTTTGTACACATCGAGTACCTTGGGACTGAGTCCGGAGAACCGATCCATTTGCTCCTGGAAATATTAGTGGCGATGCGACAATCTACAACTGGGAATCGAAGTATGGCGGCACGAGTGTTAATGAAGCCAAACGTCTCAAGGAGTTTGAAGACGAAAACCTTTGCCTGAAAAAGCTTGTGGCTGATCAGGCTCTCGATACCCAGATACTCAAAGAGATCAACTCAAAAAAGTGGTAACGCCCGAAGTGAAGCGCGAGGCGGTCACGTATTTGCGAGAAAGCTTTCGGGTAAAGCTTGAGACGGCACTGTGTCTTGATAGTTGTAAACTCTATTCGGGCTGGTATTACAAGCCTCAGCCAGATGCTAATGAACCAATCAGAAAGCGGTTTCGAGAGCTGACCGACGAACGCAATCGCTGTGGGGGTTCCGGCGATCGCATGAACTTGTTGTGTCGTGAGGAGGGGTTTCTGATCAATCATAAGTGTACAGAGCAGCTGTATCGCGAAAAAAAACAATATTCCCGATGTCAGACGGCGCAAAAAGATGGTATCCGAAAGTCGTTTTCCTCCGCCAACACCGGAGCGGAGGAGCCCTAGGCGATGGATTTTATGAGCGATAACCTGTATAACGGCTATCGTTTTCTTCGGACACTTAACGTGCTTGGACAGCTACAGCAGAGATTATCTTGGTGTTGAACGGGTATGTATAGTGTATTGGAGCGGATCGCATAATTGAAAGGCTTACCATGAGCACGTTAGACAACGGTCCTGGATTTATCGGTAAAATGCTTGATGCCTAGGCTTACCGACATGGGGTGAAACTGGTGTTCAATCGTTCTGGCAAACCGATTGACAATCGATACATCGAAAGTTTCAACGGCAGGGAATGCCTGAATGTGATCTAGTTTCTTGGTCGGATGCTTAGGAGGTTATCGGACAGTGGCGAGATGATTACAATTCGATCCGTCTGCATAGTTCATTGGGAACGCTGACACTGGGAAAGTTTCTGATTCAGCAAACAAATTTTTGCCAAAAAGAAGTGGTCAGTTGGTCGATACGCGTTCGTTTCATTAATCGAGCGTTCCAAGCTGGCATGCTTGCCTTTGCTGCTGATAGCCTCAGGTTGGTTATGAAAAATAATATACCACTGACTCTACATGTGTGATTTGGCACAAGTCGATATGCTCGTCTAAAAAGCCGAAAAGGTTAATATTTTTCATAATGGCAATATCAAAGTGATAGATTTAAAAAATTAAAGATCTTAAAAAATAAGTCATTAAATGATATGAAACTTTTGTTTCACGCCGGATTAAATAAGGCTGGTTCTACATATTTACAGAATATATTTTCATTGAACTCTAAAATTCTTCTTGAAAAAGGAATATTTTATCCAAAGCCATTTTTGTCAAAAGGAATAGGCGGAGCACAATCAGGAAATGCTAGTGATTTTGCATTAAGGATTGGTGATGGAGATAATGAGGTTGCAGGAAAGATACTATCCGCATTAGTCGAAAAGGCAAGAAAAAGTAAGTGCGAAAATTTGCTGCTATCAACAGAGTTTATGTATCATAGAATTCTGAATAAAGAGAATATTAATTTATTTAAAAATGTTTGTTTTAGGTGTGGTGTTAAGAAAATAAATATTCTTTTGATTTTTAGGGAGCCTGTATCACACGCGATCTCAGCATTTAATCATCGCGTAGGTGAGACCAAAGATTTT
>CAZOCS010000074.1:0-242 GCA_964578365.1 uncultured Candidatus Cloacimonadota bacterium | reverse complement strand
CGTGGCTTCATACTATGTACGAATTTCCCGGTGAGCTTAAAATTTTTTTAAACAATATATCTTTTTACGATAATATTGATCTAAATATTGTTCCATATTCTTCTTCTTGCCTTGAGATTGTCGCTGAAGATTTTTTGGGTATTAAAAGATTAGATAAAGCTAATATTAAAAAATCAAATGTGTCATTGAATTGCGTGGAAGGAGAGATAATTAGAATTCTGTCTCATAAAGATAAAAAAATT
>CAZOCS010000073.1:0-12382 GCA_964578365.1 uncultured Candidatus Cloacimonadota bacterium | reverse complement strand
AAATATACTTGACATACAAGTTATAAAATTTGTAAATCCACGCATAATCAAAAAAGAGGAGAAACAAATGAAAAGAAAACTACTAGTTTTATTGTTTTTAGTTGCTATTGTTGTGGGTTTAAATGCTGAGTACCCAACAGCATTTCAACCCGGTGAGAAGATCGTTCAGGCTGGCTTAGGTTTCGGTATGATGGGGGTTTATGGAGATGTAGTTATTCCACCAATTAGCTTTAGTGTTGATATTGCTAAAGAGTTTGAAGGATATCCTATATCCTATGGTGCGATTATCGGACTTGCTAAATCTGAATATGGCTGGAGTTATTGGGATGGTGATAAATGGACATATACCTATTTCTTATTAGGTGCACGTGCAGCCTATCATCTAAAGCTGGAATCTCCAAAAATCGATCCGTATGGTGGAATTATGTTAGGTTATAATATTGTTTCTTATCAGGAACCAGATGGATGGGACCCATATTATGATTATTCAGGTGGAAGCAGTTATTTAATGTATGGTTTTTATGGTGGTGCGAGATATTTCTTCAATCCTCAAATGGCTGTTTATGCAGAATTAGGTTATGGATTTGGATATCTTAATTTAGGAATTTCATACAAACTATAATTTTGAAGATATTTTATTTAAGCCGGATCAATTAAATGATCCGGTTTTTTTTTATTCTATACTATTCTCATAATGTGCTTTAGCAAATCTAAGGTTCTTATTTTCAAAAGCATATGCATCACTCTTAATAGTCACAAAAAAAGATTGCTTTAAAATGCATTAATACAATATTTGTCAAACTATAGGGGGATATATTGGACGATCTGTTTATTGAAGATGAGATTAAAGAACTACGAGAGAAAATTGCTTATTACAATACACTTTATTACAAAAAAGCAATCTCAGAAATTTCAGACTCCCAATATGATCTATTACTAAAAAGATTACAATCTCTTGAAAAAAAATATCCTCAGTACAAAAATGATAAATCTCCAACTGCAGTTGTTGGTTCAGACATTTCAGGTAGTAATAAGATAATTACACATAAAGTTCGTATGTACAGTTTGGAGAATGCTTATTCCCTGGAGGAAATAGAACAATTTATTACTAAAATAAAAAAAGTAGATGATCGTGTATTATCTGTAACTACAGAATTGAAGATAGATGGATTTAGTATAAATCTATTTTATGAAAATGGTAAATTGAAATATGCAACCACACGAGGTGACGGTTTTGAAGGGGAAGACGTAACAGAGAATATAAAGACATTAAAATCCATACCAAAAGAAATTAATTATAAAGAACAGATTGAAATTAGAGGAGAAATATATCTTCCAAAACAGGAATTTGAACGAATCAATTCTGAACGTGAGATCAATGGAGATAAACTTTTTGTAAATCCACGTAATGCTGCTGCTGGCACGATCAAATTGAAAGATAATAAAATCGTTGCTTCCAGAAAATTAGATTCAATTATCTATTCTGTAGGATTATTTAATAATCCAAATATAAAAACTCAGTATGAACTATTAGAATTTCTGGAAGCACAAGGATTCAATACTGTAAAAGTAGGTTATGTTACAGGAACTAAAGCAATTACAAATCAATGTGAAATGTGGGAGCGATCCAGATATGATCTAGATTATGAGATTGACGGATTAGTAATTAAAGTAAACGATTTTCAATTACAACAGCAACTAGGATTTACTTCCAAATCACCCAAATGGGCTATTGCTTATAAATTTAAAGCTGAGGAAGTAGAAACGCAATTACTAGGCGTGGATTTTCAAGTTGGAAGAACGGGAGCTGTAACACCGGTTGCACGGTTAAACCCAGTATTTATCTCTGGTTCTACAGTTTCCAATGCAACTCTGCATAATGAAGATGAAATTAAACGTCTTGATCTTAGGATAGGTGATTTTGTTACAATTATAAAATCGGGTGAAATAATTCCAAAAATAATTGATGTATACTATCAAAAAAGGGAATCGGGATCCAAAGAAATTGAATTTCCAAAAACTTGCCCTGTCTGTGGAACCTTATTGAAGAGAGAAGAAGAGGGAGTAATTTCTTATTGTAATAACATCAACTGCCTCGCACAAATTCAAAGAAGAATTCAACATTTTGCTTCTCGTGTTGCTGTCGATATAGATGGTTTGGGTGAAGCAGTTGTGAAACAATTAATCGAAAATAAACAAATCAATAAAATTCAGGATATCTACAACATTAATTTTGAAGAATTCCAACATTATGATAAGCAAGGTATAAAATCTGCAGAGAATTTAAAAAATGCAATAGAAAATTCAAAAACCCAGAAATTTCATAAAATACTTTTTGGGTTAGGAATTCGTTTTGTTGGGGCAAAGATATCTAAAATCCTCTGTTCATATTTTAAAGATATAGATGAGATCATAAAGGCTGATTATGAAGATCTAGTTGAAATCGACGAGATTGGAGAAAAGATCGCCCGATCAGTTTATGATTTTTTTAGAAATGAAACAAACCTCTTAATGATCAAATCCTTACAGGATGCAGGTATGAAAATGATCAGTGAGGATAACGAGATTGAGGATATCCTGAATGGAGCAAAATTTATAATTACGGGCACTCTGGCAAAATACAGCAGAAATGAAATAAAAGAAATGATAGAAAAAAATGGTGGAAAGGTTATTTCTGCCGTGAGTAAGAATTTGAATTATCTTATTGTAGGAGAAAATCCGGGTTCTAAACTAAAGAAAGCTAAAGAGCTTGATTCTGTTAGGATCATTAGTGAAAATGAATTCCTGCAAATGATCGGGATTGAAGAATAAATGAAAATATTAGAAAAGTACATCCTGAAAGAGAACTTTAAACCATTTGTAGTTTCACTTATGGTCACAACTTTTGTCATGTTACTTGATAAGATAATTGATCTGTTGAATCTTATCATTGAAAAGCATCTCGATGTTTTTACTATCGTTTCCATCTTTGGATTAAGCCTGCCATTCATTTTAGCACTTACCATTCCAATGGCAATTCTACTTGCATCTATTATGTCTTTTGGAAGACTTTCTGTAGATAATGAACTTATTGCCTTTAAATCTTGCGGGATAAATATTTACACACTTCTTAGACCTACCGTGATCGCTGCTCTTTTCATTTCATTTTTCATGGTTTACTTTAATAATGCTGTTTTACCTCAAACAAATCATATGCTCAAAAATATGATGATAAAGGCAAATTATCGCAGACCTGCAACGGCAATTGTTCCTGGAACATTTAACTCTATGAAGAACTACACAATTTACGTAAAAGAGCGAATTGATGATGAGTTGTTTGGAATTCTTATTTATAATCGAGAAAAGACTAAATTCCCGCAAACAATCTCAGCGGAGCGAGGAAAAATTGAACTTGCGAACGGTGGCAATAGTCTAAAGGCAATTCTGTTCAATGGGCAAATGCATGAAAGGGATCAAAAAAATCCTGATAAATACAATATTAGTGAATTCAAAAAATTCACTCTTAATCTCCCAGATCTGGGTTATAAAATGAATCAAGAGGGAACAGATTATCGTGGAGATCGCGAATTGAGTTCTAATGCTATGCAGGAAATCGTGAATGAAAGAAAAAATAAAATTACATTAATACAAACAGAGATAGAAGATATTCAAACAAATATTGATCAGATAAATTCTAATGAGGAAGAAGCAATTGATAAGAATAAGCTGAAAAAGAATTATAATAGACTTAATTTAAAAAAGGATAAAATAAATACATTAAAATCGGATGTTAGAAAATATCAAGTTGAGATCCACAAAAAATATGCTATAGCATTTGCGTGTGTGATCTTTGTGCTTATCGGTGCTCCCATTGGGATGATGACTAAAACCAGTGGTGTGGGGATGTCATTTTCTGTTAGTGCTGTAATATTTCTTATCTATTATGGAACTTTGACGTTAGGTGAGGAACTTGCTGATAAAGGTGTTGTTTCTCCTTTTTTGGCAATGTGGATCTCGAATATAGTTTTCAGTATTATTGGAATTTATTTGGTTGCAATTTCTGTTAGGGAAATGAAGACTTTAGATCTTACAAAAATTCGCGATAAAGTGAATAAATTCTTAGGAATAAACATAAAATGAGATTATTAGATAAATATATTTTAAGGGAATATATCAAAATATTTCTAATTATACTCTTCTCCTTCTCAGTTCTATTTCTGGTTGTAGATATTTCTGATAGATTGCCACGATTGCTGAGTAAGGGTGGGCAGATGCACGATATAATTTTGTATTTCCTGCTTCGTATTCCATATCTTGTTTTACTTTCCTCACCGGTAATGGTTTTACTCACGGGTCTTTTTCTTATGAACAATCTCTCTAAATATAGTGAATCAGTAGCAATAAGAGGTGCTGGGATAAGTATATTAAGAATGGTATCTCCACTAATTTGGTTCGGATTTATCTTTAGTATTTTTATTATGTTCATTGGTGATCTTGTTTTGCCCAAAGCAGAGGTATACAGGAATTACATTTATAAAGAGAAAATAAAACATCAAAAGGTAGAAGATAAAAAAATGAGATCGCATATTCACTATTTGGGAAGTGATAAAAATCTTTATTATATTGGCTTCTTCGATGGATACAGAAATAATTTAAAGACAATTGATATTACAACCTTCCACCCTGAGACAGGTGAGATAAAACGGAAAATTACTGCTACAAGAGCATCTTGGGAAAATGAGGAGTGGATATTTCATAACTGCTATATCAGGAATTTTGAAAATGGAATTCCTATTGAAATGGAACATTATGAAGACAAAGTAATAGAGGAAGTTGATGTAACTCCACTCGACTTTATTAAAAGTGCAAAAAAACCGATATCAATGAATTTCTTTGAATTAAGGGATTATATCAGGCGGCTTGAGAAAGTAGGTGAGAAGTTCACAAAAGAGCTAGTGGAATTAAATCTCAAAGTATCATTTCCATTTGCCAACCTTATCATTTTACTTTTTAGTGTACCTCTGGTTTCAACTTCTTCCCGCAGTAAAGGAAGGGGATTGATTTTTGGAATAGGGCTTTTAGTTTGTTTCTTATATTTATCTACACTAAGGATTTGTCAGAGTTTGGGCTATAATGAAGTTCTATCTCCTATGGTTGCAGCCTGGCTTCCAAATGTAGTCTTTGCCTCAATTGGTGTTTTCTTTGTGATCAAGGCTGAAGTATAATGCGAATTTTAATGATATTGGAAAATACGTTTCCACCCGATGTTCGTGTTGAAAAGGAAATAAAGTCTCTTATTACTGCAGGGCATGAAATAGTGCTGGCATGTTCATCGCTCGCTTCTAAGGATGAAATTAAAGATTGGAATAGTGCTGTAGTTATTAGTAGGAAAATGTCTTCTTTTATTTACAAATCAAGTGTTGGGTGTTTACGATTTCCATTTTATTTCAATTATTGGAGAAAATTCCTAAAGTTTGTATTCAAGCAACATAAATTTGACGCTATTCATCTTCATGATCTTCCTTTATCTAAAGTTGCAAAAGAGTTTTCTATAAAGTATCAGATTCCATTTGTACTAGATTTGCATGAGAATTGGCCAGCTGCAATGAAAATAGCTGTTCATACAAATACATTTCTTGGTAGAATATTATCATCTAATACTCAATGGCAAGATTATGAAAAAAAATATGTTTCTCAATCTGATAAAGTAATTACAGTCGTTGAAGAGATGAAAGAGAGAATTTCTCAATATGAATTGGATGATAAGTGCATATTTGTATTACCAAATACTATATGTATTGCCGATTCAACTTTTGAAGAATGTACGATCGAAAATATCCGGCCGACATTATTCTATGCTGGTGGAATCAATGTCCACAGAGGTCTGCAGATTGTTTTAAGATCACTGATTGAGGTTAAGAGAAAGTTTCCTAAAATCCTTTTAAACATTGTTGGAACTGGCAGCTATGAGATAGTTCTTAAGAATTATGTTAAAAAAAATAAATTAGATGATAATGTTGTGTTTTGGGGATGGAAAACGTATGATGAAATGATGGAGATTTTGAAATTTAGCGATATTGCTATGATTCCTCATTTACAGTCTGAACAAACTGACAATTCTTCTCCAAATAAACTTTTTCAGTATGCATATATGAAAAAACCGATATTAAGTTCAGATTGTAAATCATTGAAACGTGTGCTCTTAGAAATGCAAGCAGGGATTATTTATCCAGATAAAGATTATTTAGAGTTAAGTAGAGGAATCATTAAATTAGCAGAAAATGAAATATTAAGAAATAAACTTGGAGAGTCTGGGCAACAAGCCATATTGAGTAAATATAATTGGCAAATAAGTAGCTTTGAACTACTTAGATTGTATAAAGAGTTAGAAAAGGACATATGAAATTATTGCTAACCGATCTAGCTTATTTTCACCATAATTATGGTGCTCAGGGGATATTGATTCCTTTCATTGAGAGGATGAATGAGAAGCTAGATTTTGAAATAACTGTAACTGTTTCAAATCCTATCTACTTTGAACAAGATAAACAATTTGCAACCGCTCATGGGTTTAAGCTTATACTTAAGCCTCGACTTAATTTTTCATCATTTATAAAATACAAAGAACTTCAAAAACTGAGAGAATATCGAGAATTGATTAGAAAACAGGATGTGGTCATTGATCTCTCTGGAATCGAATTTATTGGGAACCTACCAAAGATGATAAAGTGGAAGAATTTGATAAACACTCTTTATACACAAAAATTATCTAGGAAATATAACAAGAAATATTATAAATTTACAAAGTCATACGGACCATTCCAAAATAACTTATATGCAAACATTATCAGGAAGAGTCTCAATCGATTACAATTTCTTCAGGTTAGGGGAGGACAGAACTTGAATTCCGTCAATCAGCTAAAACTCAGTATTCCCATCTATTCATTTCCGGATATTTCTTTAGCATTAGAATCCGCAGATGTTGAGTGGGCACAGGATTATATAGCAAAATTGATAACGAGTAATAATAATATTATTGGAATTTCACCAAGTGTTGTTATTAGAAACATTCGTGACATATCTAACATGACTTCCGGTGGTGATCATGTTGAATTGTGTAAGCAAATTATTAATAAATATAGTAATGAGCATCAACCAGTTTTACTAATTCCGCATTCAATTGGTAATGGAAACAATCTTAAAACTTGTGATCTGGCTTTATCGAAGAAAATATTTAACGAACTGAAAAGCAATGAAAACCTATACATGTTAGATGATGATACTCTCACTTATCAGCAGGTAAGAGCTATAATTGGACAGTTAAGCTTTTATATAACAAGTAGATACCATTCACTTGCATCGGCACTTAAAATGAGCATTCCAACTGTATCACTTTCTTGGCATATCAAATATGAAGATATTTTGAAACTTTACTTGGACAAATTCTTAGCAATTGATTGTTATACAACAAATATATCTGATTCAATGGAATTGATAGATGCATTTTACAAAAATAGGGATTGGTTTTCTAAAGAATCAATGCAAAGAAAACAAGCTGAAGTCGAGAATGAGATCGGTGAAAGTATTGAAATGATATTTAGTGATATTAAAAAGGATCTGTTATGATTTCAAAATTGATAAAAGAGCGTCGTAGCATTAGAGTTTTTACAGGAAAGAAAATACCTTTATTAGATTTGAATAAAATAATTGAAGCAGGAGTTTGGGCACCAACAGGTTGCAATAACCAAGAGCTTCGATTTGTGATTCTAAGTAAAGAAGAAGTACTAATTGAAGCCCTAAAGTTTAAACCTTTCTTTAAAGGTGTATCACATTTCGTTTTAGTTTTATGTGATATGTCTATACCACTAAGTACTCAA
This sequence comes from uncultured Candidatus Cloacimonadota bacterium, assembly GCA_964578365.1. GTDB lineage: Bacteria > Cloacimonadota > Cloacimonadia > Cloacimonadales > TCS61 > Tenebribacter. Next base: position 4,526 of record CAZOCS010000073.1, on the reverse strand, counting down.
ATGTATAAAAGGAGCTCACCCGCACAGATGATGTCTGATCTCGATACTGGGTTAGCGATTCAAAATATGGTATTACAAGCAAAGGATATTGGAATTGATAGCTGCATTGTGAATTTATCAGAACAACATTATAAGAAAGAAAAAAAACTTAGGTTGATCCAAAGAATTGAAAAAGAGTTAAAGAAAAAACTAAATTTACATTCTTCAAATCCAAACAGCTTTGAATATTTTATGCGTAAATTTTTACATATTCCCACTCAATACAAAATACGAGCAGGAGTAGTTTTTGGTTATGGGAAGCATACACCCAATATTGAGAAGGCAAGACACGGAAAAAATTTAATTAAACGCAGTTCTATTGAGAATTATATTATTAAGGATAAATATGCTGAATAAACTTAAAGATACAGCCAAGCACACATTTATTTACAGTTTGGGTAATCTCTCTACGAAAATTATCGGATTACTTTTATTACCTCTTTATACTGCAAAATTGTCACTTCTGAATTATGGAAGATTCACAATTTTAGAAACAACTTCAATGTTTCTTACAATGGTTCTGGGGTTGCGAATTGTTTCTTCTATGATGCGGTGGAGCGCAGAAACAGAAAATAGAAATGAGCAAGGTAAGATATTATTTAATACGTATGTTATTCTACTCATTACAGCCGTTACAGTAAATATTATTTTTAGTCCAATAAAATCCTGGTTATCACAAGTTTTTTTCTCAAGTACAGATTATTCCCATTTTTTCACTGTCATATTTGCCATCATTGGTTTGGAAATGATAAATCAAGTTCCAATGAACTTATTCCGATTTCAAGGGAAGCCGATTATCTATTCTTCCTTTTTTGCTGCTAAGTTATCCATTGTTCTCATGTTCAATATATATTTCTTAGTTTATGCAGAAATAGGTGTTATAGGTATATTTTACAGTCAGTTAATAGCTAATGCAATTCAGATGCTTTGTACAATTCCCATACTTTTAAAGAACTTCAGATATAAATTTGATACTGGCTTGATCAAAGAAATGCTAGGTTATAGTATCCCACTTATCTTCAGTGCAATTTCGGTTCAGTTACTGGCAATTGGAGATAGATATATTATTAAATATATCTTAGATTATTCACAAGTTGGAATCTATTCACTCGGTTATAAAATTTCGGGTGTTCTAAACGTGTTTGTTGTACAGGCATTCGCACTTGGATTCTTACCAATTGCATACAAAATGCAAGATTCTCCTGATGCTGCGAAGTTTTTCCAAAAAGTTTTTAAATATTTTTCTATGATATTGGTTTTCGGTGCTTTAGGATTGTCGCTATTCTCCCGAGAGATCCTGATAGTTTTTGCGCAGAAACCGGAATTCTATATTGCATATAAAATTGTACCACTTATCACAATCGCCTTTATTTTTAAGGGTATACAATATATGTTCCTTCTCGGATTTCATTATGTAAAGAAAACTAAGTATGTTGCTTATATAGTAACAATTGCTTTGTTTGTGAACATTGGTTTGAATTTCATGTTGATCCCAAAATTTGGTATTTGGGGAGCAGCACTGACAACCGTCATATCATCACTATTAATTTCTGTTTTTTCCTATTTTGTTTCCCAAAAATTCTATCCAGTAAAATATGAAATTGGCAAAATGTTCATTGTTTTTGCTGTTGGAACGACATTATATCTGATATCAGGATTTTTCTCAGATATAAATATATATTTTGGAATCGGTATTAAAATTGTTTTATGTTTAACTTTCCCAATATTATTATACTTTTTTAAATTCTACGAAAAAACAGAATTGGATAAAATGAAAAAAGCATTAATCAAGTTTCGAAAATAAAAAATGCTCCAACTCAAGAAGAGAAGGAGCAAATTAGTTTCTATACAATTATTTCATCAAGAGCATTTTTCTAGTTTCAATTACACTTTTGGTTTCAAGTTTATATAGATATATACCTGAACTATGTCCAGATGCATTCCAGTTGAAATGATGCTGTCCCGATTCAAAATGATTCGATTCAATAAATTGACCTTTTATGTTATAAATAGAGAGAATCCCTCTTTCGTTTTCTTTTATATCAAACCTAATTGTTGTTAAGGGATTGAATGGGTTTGGGTGGTTCTGAAACAATTTGGAATCAATTGGATCAAAAGAATTTATAATGCTGGTAGTATCGGTAACGGTAACATAGCTAAGTTTAATTTCGGTGTTTTCATCAATTCCATCTGTAATCATTAAGGAAACATCATAAACACCGATTTGTTGATACGTGAATAGTGGATTCTGCAGATTGCTATCTATAAATCCATCATTATTAAAATCCCACATATAACCTGTAATATTGCCGGTAGATAAATCTGTGAATTGAACTTCTAAAGGAAATTCTCCACTTAAGGGTGATCCTTCAAAATCTGCAAAAAGAGGATTAGCAACGCTAATATAATCAGTTTTAATTTCTGTATTTTGTTCAACACCGTTGCTAATTGTTAAAGAAACTGTATATACTCCAGGTTCAATAAATAAGAAAGAAGGATTTTGAAGATTAGAATCAATCACATTATCATTATTGAAATCCCATTGCCATTCAATTATATCACCGCTTGAAAGATCAGAGAACTGAACATCAAGAGGAATAAATCCTAATAGCGGATCAGCAAAAAAATCGGCATCTAATGGTTCACCTTGATAATAATAGAAAGTACCCATATCTGTAATCGTTCCGTCTGGATCTAAAGGTGAGTTTGGATCACCAGCATCGATACATGGTGAAATTTCTTGAAGATGATAATTTCCATTTGCAGGATCAATAAACAATGGATCCTGCATGATATTTCCTTCTCCAACAAAATAATCTTGAGTATCTGAGTAGGTTACATCTACATAACCACCGTTATAAAAATTAAAACCAGAAGATTGATTATTCCAAATTATGCTATTGTTAATATTAATGTATGCATCTTCACAATAAATTGAACCCCAGTAATTACTATTTGATGAATTATCGCTAATTGTAACATGGTCAAAATAAGAGCTTGAATCTACCATATATATAGCTGAACCTTTTTCACCGGAAGTGTTTTGGCAGATCAGCACATTATTCAATGTTAAATCAGTTGTATGTTCATTATGACCACAACAAATTCCTGCACCTTTATCAGCACAATAATTTCCAAAAATTATCACATTCTCTAATGTTGGATTACTACCCCAATTACAATGAAGTCCACCCCCATCATCATTAGTTGAATTGTAACTGATCTCTACATCAATAATAGTTGGATCGGAGTGAAGATAACAAAATATACCACCACCATCTCCAGCATTGTTCTGTGTTACAATACAATTCATAAGTGTAGAATCAGAGTCTTCATGGCAGAAAATACCTCCACCACAATAAACACCATTTGGCATTATGTTGCCACTACCATTTGTAATTGTAAAACCGACTAAAAGTGCAGATGAGGTTTCTCCGTTTTCAAAAGTTACAACGCTTCCATTTTGAGAACCATTAACTATTGTTTGATCAATAAACGAATTATGTTGTGTTGTATAAAACAATGAAGCAACAACAATATTCTGTCCATTATAATTAATATTCTCATAATATGTTCCAGGCTGTACTAAAACTGTATCACCATCAGCTGAAGTATTTATTCCTGCCTGAATTGTTGGTTGATCTTCTGGAATATTAATAATTGTTGAATACAGCACAAAGGGTAGTAATAATACAATGCCAGTAATTATTTTTTTCATATTTCTATACCTCTTATAAAATTTTTATTGCAATTTGATAATAATTATTAACGGCTCCGATAACTTCATATTTCAAATAATGTGAATTTACAAAATCTGTAAAGGCTTTAAACTCATGTTTGGGGACATTAAATTCATCAAAGAAAATAATGTCTCCTTTTTTTAATATTCTTTCTAGAGACGTTAGTACATAAAGAGTTGAACTATAAATATCAGCATCCATGTGAATTATTATTCTCAAATTAGAATTGAATTCTTCTAAAAATGCTGGAAGTGTTTCTTGGAAAAGACCAACCTTGAAGGAACACCTGTTGTCATTTATATCAGGAATTGGTGCAGACATTGAACCTCTTTTGTATAATGTGCTCCAGTTCTCAGGTAAACCGGAGAATGTATCAAAGCCAACAAAACGAGATCTTTTGTTATCATTATTTTCAACCCACCATTTGAAAGAATGACCTTGAGCTACACCAAATTCAAGATAATATATATCATCTAGCTTTTCCTTTTGTATTACATATTGATAAAGTTTATATCTCTTGCTATAATCACGTTTCTTAGAATAAAAATCATCAAATTCAGGCATTGGAGTTTTTTTTACCCATTTTGATAGTTTGGAAATATAAACTAAATTTTGCAATATGCCCGAAATAGGTTCAATAATTAAATGAATCTTGTACCTTATTAATAATGCTTTAGTTTTTCTTATGAAATACAATGCTACTTTTTTCATCAACTCCTCAACAAATACAAAATCTTAAATTTAATA
>CAZOCS010000072.1:0-12416 GCA_964578365.1 uncultured Candidatus Cloacimonadota bacterium | reverse complement strand
ACATTTCATCCAGTTGCACAACTCTGTTTCTGGAAGCACCTTCAGATAATTCTTCTTCTAAAAATCTGGAAGGCAGCATATCATCAATGCGCGAGAAACCTGCTTCTGAGTTGAATTTTCTTTCCAGATTATAGATCCTTGTTCCAACTTCTAATAATTCATCCTCAGTGTAATCTAATCCGGTAATGATGTTTAACATATCCTTGAATGTATCAATACTTATAGCAAACTGTAAAAAACGACAAAGTACAAGCGAATCCACAGCTGCAGAAATGTCTTGGAACAAAGCAACGATCTCAGCTTTTCCCTCGATTGAGTATCTATCCATAAAGACGGGTGAACCAAGAATTTCAGGTGAAATGAGATACCCCTGCATATGACAACCACCCCTGTTTGAAGTAGCATAAGACAGTGCTTGACCCTGTACTCCACGAGGATCGTATGCCGGGATTTCCATTCCCTTCACCTGCATTGCCAGCTCTGGTCTTCCATATTTTGCAGCCAGCTTTTTTGAACCAAGTGCAAGATCTTTCCCAATACCTCTTTTGTAAGCTATATCTTCTACTAATTTCACCAAGTTAGAAGAATCACCCCATACTAATTTTTCCGGGAAGACGCCCTTTTCATAAAGTTCCATTGCACATCCGATCGTACTGCCGGTTGTTATTGTATCCAATCCTAATTCATTACAAGTGTAATTTGCTTCTGTTATTGTTTCAAGATCGTTAATGCCCAGTTGAGCTCCAAAAGCCCATACAGTTTCATATTCAGGACCCTCACCTTCCCGCTTACTGGTTTTAGTTTTTCTTCCGCAGGCGATGGGACATCTAAAACAGGCGCTTCTTCCCTGAAGAATAGTTTCCGCGATCTTCTCTCCACTTGTTCCTTCTGCATCATTAAAAACTCCACGCTTAAAATTCTCTGTAGGATACATTCCATGCGCATTTATAACATTAACTAAAACCGATGTTCCCAATAATTGTAACGATTTACCGGTAACAGGATTTTTATCTATTAATGTATTTATTGTAGAGAGCATTTTTTTCAACCCTTCGGGGTCGCTGACAGGAATCTGTTTTTTACCGGAAGCTGTAATTGCCTTTAGGTTTTTAGATCCCATAACAGCTCCAACTCCACCACGTCCGGCAGCTCTGTCTTTATCATTCATAATAGATGCATAAGGAACCAAATTTTCTCCAGCTGGTCCGATACAAGCAACTGAAATGTTAGGAGTTAACTCATCTTTTAGGATCTTCATTGTTTCATGGGTATCTTTTCCCCAAATATTATTCGCATCCTTTATCTCAATACCTTCTTCGGTAACTTTAAGGTAAACAGGTTTATCAGATTTTCCGGTTATTACCAGTCCATCAAATCCCGCTTTTTTCAGATTTGCTCCAAAGAATCCACCGGAACTTGAATCGATAATTGCTCCGGTAAGTGGAGATTTTGAAGTAACTTGATAGCGACCGGCAGTTTGAATTATTCCCGTTAGTGGTCCTGTGGAAAATATCAGTGCATTATCTTTATCAAATGCATCAACATCTGCAGAACACATATCAGAATATAATTTTAGTCCTAAACCTCTTCCACCAACATATTTTCGTCTAACATCCTTATCTATGGTTATGATCGTTTGTTTTCCGGTGCTGAGGTCTACTTTAACTGTTTTATTCATTAATCCTTTCATTTTTTCAACCTCCTATTCATAGAATTTATTATATTTTTCTCGGTGATCACATTTCAAGCACATATTGGTATAATACTGATATAATGCTTTTGGTAATTTTGCCATGCTTGCACTTCTGGCAGGACAGGTATGACAAGGAATTTCCGGTTCAAGCCATGCCTTAGGAGCGTATTTAAATAACTTAGCTCCTTCCAGAATCACGAGTCCTGCGCTAGTTCCTAACCTGGTTGCACCGGCATTTACCATTCTCATTGCATCTTTAAAATTGGAAACACCGCCAGATGCTTTTACTCCAATATCGGGTCCAACAGTTTCGCGCATCAGCCGTACATGATGTTCAAAAGAGCCAAAAGCTCCAAAGCCTGTAGATGTTTTTACAAAATGAGCACCTGCTTCTACAGCCAGCTCACAAGCTTTCACAATTTCTTCATCAGTGAGATAACATGTTTCTAAAATTACTTTTACTTCAGCAGGGGCACTGGCTTGAACAACCTGTCTTATATCTTCTCGAATAAAATCGTGTTTGCCATCTCGCATTGCACCAACGTTGATGACCATATCTATCTCTTTTGCTCCCTGTTCAACAGCTTTTTTTGCTTCTAGTGCTTTTATCTCGGTAGTATTTATTCCCAGCGGAAAACCAACTACACTACAAACTAAAACGTCGCTTCCTTCCAATTGTTTTTTAGCGAATTCTACATTTGCAGGATTCACACAAACCGAGATAAATCCAAATTGTTTTGCTTCATCGCACAGATTTTTGATCTTCTTCTCACCTGAATTAGATTTCAACTCTGTATGATCGATCATTTTAGCGAGTTTACTAACATCAAAATTCTTCATGATCACTCCTTGTTTAAGCGTTCGCGGCAGCTAATTGTCCGCAAGCTGCTTCAATATCAACTCCTCTGCTTCTACGATATGTAACAGCGGAACTAAGAACACTCATTTTACTTATAAATCTATCAACCTCACTGTCTGAAGGTGTCTCATACGGGAGATCATCAACTTTATTCCATTTTATCACATTCAATTTACACGAAATATCACCCAGATATTTTAGTAAAGCTTTCACATCTTCTTTCCCGAGATTAAAATCCTTTATCATCACATACTCGAACGTGATACGATAAGGTGTTTTTTTCCTAAAATCTATCAAGGTTTTTTTTAGTTCAGATAATGGAAATGTCTTACTAATAGGCATTAATATTTCTCTTTTAGATTGAATTGCAGAGTTGAGGGAAACTGCTAACTTAAGTTTTATTCCTGTTTCTGCAAGTTTTGTAATTTGTGGAACAACACCGGAAGTGGATACTGTAATTCTTCTCGGACTAAAATTAAAACAACTATCATGTTGTAGTATTCTTATAGCTTTTACAACATTCTTAAAATTATCCAGAGGCTCACCCATCCCCATAAAAACAATATTTGTAAGTTTTTTGTGTGCTAATTCTTTTATTGCTAGAAATACCTGGGAAGTGATCTCATGAGTTTCCAGGTTACGAGTAAGTCCAAGTTTTGCTGTAGCACAAAATTCACAATTTCTGGCACATCCTACTTGAGAAGAGATGCAAAGTGTGTTTTTTTCCCCATTTGGAATGATTACCATTTCGATGTTATTTCCATCTTGAAGTGAAAGCAGATATTTTGTAGTTCCATCACCGGAAACAGATTTTGTTATAATTGTGGGAATTGTAATATTTAAAAAACTATAAAGTTTAGTTCTAAGAGCTTCCGAGAGAGAAGTCATTTCATTGAAATCTGTAGTATACTTATTGTATACCCAATTCAGTATTTGCTTAGCTCTGTATTCTTTCTCATTGATATTTAACAACTGCTGAGTTAATTCTTCCGGTAAAAGATCAAGAACGTTACTTATCATCTTCTTTTTGATCTATTTTTTTAAATTCTTCCAAAGTAACTATGAAGTGTTCATGATCCTCGGCAATTAAATTTATGCGATTATTATAATAATCGTTCTTTTCTACATACATCTTTTGTTTTTTAAATCTAACTACCTGCCCCAGTTCGGGAAAATCCTCTGATTTTTTTAGATAGAATTCTTCTTCATAATGAAGGCAGCAGAGTAATCTGCCGCATGGTCCTGATATTTTAGAGAGGTTACTTAATAAATTTTGATCTTTAGCCATTTGAATTGTAACCTGATTAAATTTCTTTAAGAAAGTTACGCAGCAATAGGATTTTCCACACATTCCCAGTCCACCCAATCTTCGGGCATCTTCTCTTCCGGATGTTTGATGTAATTCGATCCTGGTTTTAAACTCGGATGCAAGTTCCCTCACAAAATCACGGAAATCGATCCTACCATCAGCAGAGAAGAAAAATGTGAGTTTATTGCCATCAAGCTGGTATATTGTCTGCAAAAGTTTCATTGTAAATGGATGTTTTTTCAACATTTCTAAGAACTTTTTCTCAGATTCTTTTTCTTTCTTTTTTACTATTTCTAATTGTTTAATATCAGCATCAGTTGCAATACGCTTGATAGAAGTAATTTCTTTTTCATCAGGTTTTTTTTCTATTTGGTGTGAACATACGGCACAATTTGAGATTTGTCCAATATCTTCACCACGTTCGACGCCTACGATCACATATAGATCAGGCTCTATTTTGTATTCTTTAGTATTAAGATAGTAGCCTTCTCTTCCAGTTCGAAATATCACTTTTATATATTCTTGCATTACTACTCCATTATAAATCAATCTATTTTAATATGATAATGATCAAAAAACCTGTTTGTGGATTTTACTGTAAAGCACTTTCTCTGATTCAGAAAATTGCAATCCTCTACGATGTTTTACCATTTTTGCAGTTTCAATAAACTTCTCAAATAAATATTCTTTTGTTTCTGATCCGGTTCCATAATTAAATGAAGAAATGTGATTTTTTATCATTCCCAATCCAAACAAGTTACACCCTACTCCGATCACCGTTCCTGTGTTTATTGTTGAGTTAATTCCTGTTTTAGAATGATCTCCAATAAATGTTCCTACAAATTGGTTTTGCGAATCTATCTCCTTTTTATTAGGATAAAAATACACAGAAACAGTATTGTAATTATTCTTCAGATCACTGTTATTTGTATCTGCTCCAAGGTTTATCCACTCACCAAGATAACTGTGACCCAAAAAGCCATCATGTTGTTTATTAGAATAACCCAGAAAGATTGTCTCTTCCACTTCCCCGCCAACCTTACACATAGGACCTAATGATGTTCCCTCATAGATCTTCGCTCCAATCTTTATTGTAGATCCCTTCCCAATATAAGAAGGACCAATAATTATGGCATTTGACATTATTGTAACATTCTCATCCAGAACTACTGGGCCATCGGTTGCATCTATCACAACACCCGGTTTTATTTTTGTTCCTTCTCCGATCCAAACATTATACGGGTTTATTACTGTTGTTCCCAGCTCTGTTTCAAAATAGTTATCTTTATCGTAAAAAACATCGTTAAAATCCCGCTTGATATATTCTGCATTCTCTCCGATAAATTCCCATAAATATTCCCAGCAATTAATCTCCGGATCCTTTATTCTTTTCAAATTGGAAAATAGCCTATTCAAGTTTTCTGATGAAATATTATTTTTTTCTGGTTTACACCTTGCTGCCAGGATCGTGTTATCTTTGACCAAACATTCATCTTTCTGCAAATTTAAAATCGCTTTCTTGGCCTTTGTATCTATCTTGATACGGCTATTAACAAAGATAGTCTCTTCAGAAGCAACTTTATTCACATTCCAATCTTTATGCCTTTCTTTAATAATTGCTTCCAATTCTGAAGACACAATAAGATTAGTTTCAGAAAATTCTAAATAACTTGAAATTCTTTGACGAAGCTTAAGAATTCCAACCCGTAGATCACCCGTAGAGCGTGTAAAGGTGATCGGAAAAAAATTACTTCGTTTCTCATCATCAAAAATAACAAAATTCATCTTTTCTCCCATCTATTTTTGAAGATCTATAATTTTTGGCTGTACTTCTTTGAATTTGGGCATTGCCATCCCGATATTAGCATTTATATAGGTTGGATCACAAACCACAAATTTGGTTGAATTATAAATAACATTATCTCCAAGTAGATCATTTTGGAAATGGACAGCTGTAGAGATGTGTCCCGGATAATCTAACCCAATTACATTCAGATCTAAAATATTACTTATCAAGTATGCAAAGATTATGGATCTATCTTCACAATCGGAATACGGATAGAAAAGTGTCTCATCGGAGAATAAGCTCTTCTCAGTGCCGAATTGATCACCATCTGTTTTATATTGGAAAGCAGTTTGAACAAACCTGAGAAGCACATTTGCCGCATCTACTTCAGTTCTTCCCTCTAAGATCGGTTTCAATCCTACAGTAAGCGAATATGTTGCTTCGTCAGAAAGTGGAGCTTTGAAATAAACTTCCAGATCTGTTTGCGGATAATTCTTAAAATACTCTGCAGTTGTCTGGTTATAGGTAACAGGAATTGAATATTCTGTATTTTCATATTTGAATTTTAATTCTTTTTCAATTAATGTGCTCTTAACCTTTGGTGTATCTTTAATGCTTAAGTCAATAAGATCATCAGCATCTGGATATTTCCCATCGTAAGTGTTTATTGAAATGTTAAGTTGCTGTTTTTTATCAAATGATAATGTATAGAATCTTTTATCATCGATAACTACATAAGAAACGCCATAAATTGTATTTTTACAAGGCAGCAATAAATATACATTATCTTCAGCAAAACCAACCTTAGCTTCATATCCCGATTTTGTGAGCATAAACCACAAGAGAAGCCTGGATAGATTTTGTGAACCACCCGAAACCTCATTTGTTATCTCATTAAGAAGTAAGCAATATCCCCAATCATTTAACCTCAGCTGTTCTCTGTAATCATTTGTTTGAGCAAAGAAAGTAGAGTGATCAAAATTGCTGATAGAATACCAAAAATCTGCAATCCCTTTTTCATTGATCGGGCTTTGCAATTTAATATCAACATTTTGCTGATAATTTAATTCTAAGGGCAAGCCAAGATAATTAATATTAATTCTTGGATCTTCTGTCATTTCAACAGTTACTAAGCAATCATCTTGCTCTTTTTCCTCAATCTGCATTTGTTGAGGAACAACAATCTCTTTTATTTTATTTGTATTTTCTAATGGTTCTATCTTTCTTGGTTCAATTTTGGGAATAGTAACAGGTTTTGGAGTTGTATCTTTTACATCAGCTTGAAACATTTCAAATTGTTCCCAGTTCTTCTCCAGGAAATTTGCAAAAGCCTCGTCCTGTTCACTTATGTACTTTTTCATTTCTGTTTTCTGTTGCGATTTCCAGCTTTCATAATCATCTTGTGCACAAAGCCCTACAACAAACAAAATACATAAAACAGCAAGCAATAATCTTTTAAACAAAGTCATAATAACCTCCCATTAATTACTTCTTCCAAGAAAACATATTCAAACCACCCATCACAGCGATTGTAATGATATATAACGGCTGCATCAAAAACCATACCGGATAAAATATCAACTTTTTTTTGTTTTCACCAAAAACTTCATAGCCGTATTTAAGGAAAATAATTTCCAAAAGTATTCTTGTTAAGAGCACTCCAATTCCCAATTGCCAGGAATTAAATAGGATCAAGATCGGTAGAAAGGTAATGAAGAAAACACTTAACAGATAAACAAAAAATTCAGGATTTAGAATTATCTGCCATTTCATATTGGAAGTCCATCTACTTCGCTGACTCAAGAATTTTCTAGTATTCTCTATTGGTTTTGTGTATACATAGCTATGGTCTGTAAAAGCAAAACTTACTTTCATCCCATTTTTACGAAAAAGCTGCATCAAGTTCACATCATCTCCAGAGATAAGGTGTTTGATCTTTTCAAAACCACCCACCTTTGTGAAAGTTTGTTTTTTGTAGGCAATATTTTGTCCTGAACACGAAAAGTATTTCTGAGATGAGATTGCACCAGCCGCTGCATAAAGCATTACCAAAAAATCGAAATGTTCAAACTTTCTAATAAAGCTAGCTTTTGTCCAATCTGCTATTTTCGTACGGGAGAATCCAATAACCATTTCATTTTCACTAAAACAGGCAACCATTGATTCTATCCAATATTTCCCAACAAGACAGTCTGCATCAGTAGAAAGAATTATCTCTCCTTCTGCCATTTCTATTGCTTGAGAAAGAGCATTTTTCTTGGGAGAAATGGCATTCTCTCTTCCGGTTACATTCAATAATTTGATATTGTCCCACTTTTGTGAGAACTGGTCTACTATAGATGCTGTCCCATCTGTAGAGTCATCATTGGCTACAATGATCTGAAATTGATCTGGCGGATATGTTTGATTTACCAATGTTGTAAGCAAACGAGCAATATTATTTTCTTCATTTCTGGCAGCAATAACTACGGAAACAAAGGGTTTGAAGTTAGTGATACTTACATTTCTATTCTTTAGGCCAAGATAAAACAATCGTAAATAAAACAAATATATAAACAGAAATATAAATGTTACAGCATATACGATTTGAAAGATCACCTATCCCTCTTTATCAGTGATTCTATTAGTTCATCCAAGGCATCAAGCGAGTCTTGTGCCGGATTCAGCCAGTCAGGACCCTTCCACAATAGACTATCTGGTCGTTCTACTATTTTTTTACGTTTTAAAATGAGTGCCCCTCTCAAGTCAATAGGACCAGGTTCGTGTCTTGGTGCCATTACCATATAGTTTGGTCTTGCAGTATCCGGATATGTTTCTTCTAAAATTATTGAATCCGGCCAAACATATGCAACTCCACCCAGATCTATAACCAGCGAATCCATATTATGTTCTCGGTATAATGTAGGATAGAAATTGTAATTCAAGCTGTCGCTAAGCGGTGTTGGCTCAGTTCCTGCAATAAAAATTTCCTGCATTGTTTCTTCGTAATCATTCTTGGGAAGTAATCCTGTCTCTTTGGAAATTTCTATAGTAATAATGCCATCAGGTTTTATAAATTGCAATTCATCTCCATTTACGATCGGATTTCCCTTACTGTTTTTTGGAGAATCCAGATAAACTGCTTTCTTCATTATGTAAGGCCATGATGGAAGTGCTGCAGTAGCACCTGATTGTCCTGTCCCTAAACTTGAATTATCATCAAATCCAACCCAGATGCCCGTGACAAGTTTCTTATTATATCCAATGAACCAAGCATCTCTAAAATCATCTGTTGTTCCTGTCTTTCCGGCTGCGTTCCATTTATAGCTAATCGAGCCAAGCGTTTCATAACCAGATTGCCAGCGAATTCCCACACCTGTCCCATCATCACAAACAGACTTCATCAAGCTGGCCATAACATATGCTGCTTGTTCATTTATAACTCTTATTTTTTCCGGTTCATTCGATTTCAGTATCTTCCCATACTTATCTTCAACCCTTCTGATGTAGATCGGTTTCACACGTTCTCCGCCATTAGGGAAAGTAGTATATGCAGTTATCAATTCAAATGGTCTTACTTCCATACTACCAACTGAGAGAGTATAGAATGGATAAACTGGTGTTGTAAGACCAAATCTATCTGCATATTCCATCACCTTTCTAGGATTAATATCAAAAATGGTTTTTGCAGCATAGATATTTCTGGATTTCTTTAGTCCGGTCCGCAATCGTGTGTACCCAAAATTCCTGCTCGAATAGTTTTTAGGACTCCAGAAAAGTGTGTCATTCTGAATAAAGGAGAAAGGTTCATCCTCGATCACCGTTGCAGGAGTATAGCCATTTACAAGTGCGGTTGAATATAATATCGGTTTAAAGGCAGAACCTGGCTGTCTAATAGACTGCATCATACGATTTAGTTTACTATGATTGAAGTTTCTGCCGCCTATCATCACCCTCACATAACCGGTTTCCGGTTCAATTGAGAAAACACTACCCTGCACATATGGCGTTACAATGTTTATCGTATCAGCAGGAAAATCATCATATTTGAATTCATAATCGTTTTTATATTCAAACTTCCTCAAGTTCATATTCAATACAGAATCAGCATATTCTTGAAGGTCCATATCAAGTGTTGTATAAATTTTAAGTCCACCAGTAAAAAGTTGAGTTGTGCTGAATTCACGCTCTAGTCTTCTACGAATAAACTCCATGAAATAATCTTTTGCCCCGAAATTACCAGTTGGTTCAAACAATTCTAACTCAGTATCACGAGCTTCAGTATATTCTTCTTCGGTAATAACCTTCTCTTTAAACATTCGTCTTAGAACAATATTCCTTCTACGAATCGCACGTTCTGGATATCGGAATGGATAATAGGCGCTGGGAAGTTGCGGCATTCCAATAAGAAGTGCTGCTTCTGCTATTGATAGATCTTTTGCATCTTTTCCAAAATACTTCTTAGATCCAACTTCAATTCCATACAAACCAGGACCAAAAGGTGATTTATTGAGATACATTTCCAGTATCTCATCTTTAGAAAAATTCTTTTCAATACGGATCGCGAGTATAAGTTCTTTGATCTTTCTTGGGATTTGCTTATCGAGTGAAAGAAACATATTTCGGGCAAGTTGTTGGGTAATAGTACTTGCTCCCTGAGAAAAATCTCCCTTGCTAATATCAATAATTATTGCTCTAATTAATCCTAATTGGTCCATACCCCAATGATTATAAAAATTCTTATCTTCTACTGCTAAAATACCTTTTGTGAGATATTCTGGTAGTTCTTTTAACTGCGTTAGTTGTCTTTTTTCCACATAAAAAATATGAATCAAATTGTCATTACGATCATAAACTTCGGAACCAACTTTCATCTCATAACTCTGCAGCTCAGATAGTGGTGGAAGCTCTCTGCTGTAATATCGGAAAAAACCGAAACCTATTCCCATAAAAAAAACTATTACAACAACAAAAATTGCCAAGACCTTAATTACTTCTTTTTCATTTATTTCCATTTATCCTATCCAAAAATAATTTGGCTATATAGCCTATAATAATTCCAGTAACTATTCCCATAATAATTAGAAGCGGCGTCAAATAAAATATTGTATTTTCTTTTATTAGGATCAAACGGACAATAGCTATTTGAGCCAAATTGTGTGCAACAGCTCCTACGATACTAATTCCTATTATACTAAAATGAACTTTGCTCTTTATTGCAAGTGTCATTACACAAAGTGAACATAAGCTTCCACTAATAGATAGAAGAGTTGTCGGGCTTAGGAATAGTCCACTGAAGAACCCTCCTGCTAGTGTCTTGCCAATTATTACAATAAATGCATATCGCACGTTACCGGAAACCAACAGCAATAGAACAACGATATTTGCCAAACCTAACTTCATAAATGGAAATGGCTTGGGAATAAAGCTTTCTACTACATAGATCGTAATTGCAAAAGCTGTGAAAAACGCTAAATGGATCAATCTTAAATTAGAAAGATCTATCGGATGTTGTTCTTTAAGAATTATTTTATCTTTCATAAATAAATGCGGGATTCCTTTAAAGTTATAGGAAAACCCGCATATTTTAATTTATTTTGTGCTATTTATTTACTTTCTCGAAATCGAGCATAAATTTTGCTAGGGTTTTTGCTGAATCCATTGGAAGTGAATTATAAACAGAAGCTCTGCATCCACCTACGCTTCTATGTCCTTTAAGGTTAAACATATTATTTGCAACAGCTTCAGCTACAAATTTCTTTTCTAGTTCTTCGGTTGGAAGACGGAAAGGAATGTTCATGAGTGAGCGGTTTTCTTTTACTACAGTTCCAGTGTAAAAATCTGTTCCATCAATTACGTCATAAATGTAAGCAGCTTTTTCTTCATTGATCTTTTGCATACCTTCTAAGCCGCCATTTCCCTCGATCCACTTGAGAACTTCACCAATAATATAAATTGAAAATGTTGGTGGTGTATTGAACATGGAATCTTTACTGACATGAGTATTGTAGTTCATCATTGATGGGAGGTTAGGATTAATCTTTTCCAGCATAGATTTTTTTAGAACCACAAATGTAGCACCAGCGGGTCCAATATTCTTCTGAGCTCCACCATAGATCATATCATATTTACTGAAATCCATTGGTTTACTTAGGAAATTCGAAGACATATCTGCGATCAATGGGACATCAGCTGGAACATCAGGATCTATCTTCCATTCTGTTCCACGAATTGTATTATTGGTTGTAATGTGAAGATAAGCAGGATTTTCTGATAATTTCCATTCCTTGGGTACATAAGTGAAGTCTTTGTCTTCGGATGTGGCAGCAATATGTAATTTCTTACCCATTATTTTAACTTCTTTAATTGCTTTTGTACTCCACAAGCCTGTGTCGATATAGTTAGCAACCTTATCATCAGCACAGAAATTAAGCGGGATCATAAAGAATTGAGAACTTGCTCCACCTTGAAGGAACATTGCTTTGTAATCATCTCCTAAACCCATGATCTTCAATAATCTGGCACTTGCACTTTCGATTATTTCCATATACTGGGCAGAACGGTGACTCATCTCTAAAACAGAAAGGCCATTACCTTTGTAATTTACTAAATTTTCCTGAATTTCTTTTAATACTTCTTCCGGTAAAACTGCCGGACCTGCACTAAAATTGTGAACTCTCATTTTAAAGCCTCCAGTTTTAAAATGAGAGTTCACAATTTTAGTGCAGGTCCGGCACTAAAATTGTGAACTCTCATTTTAAAGCCTCCAGTTTTTTATTTTTGTGTTAAC
>CAZOCS010000071.1:0-12532 GCA_964578365.1 uncultured Candidatus Cloacimonadota bacterium | reverse complement strand
ACCTCACTAAAAACACCTTCTGTAGTTTCAAATTCAAAAGACTTAATCCCCTCAAAATTAAACAAAAATTCCAATTACCGATAGCTGGTTTCAGAAATTTTAACTGCACTTTCATTATCAGAAAGTGTGATCTCATAGCTTTTTGCAGATGCAAAGGCGATGATTAATACAAAAATTATAAAAAATATCTTTTTCATTTTATCTCTCCTTTTGATTTAAACCTATTATTAATTTTAAGCAATTATGAAACCAATTCATAAAAAAAAGTATTATTTTTGTTAGTTGCTTTATAAAATCTAATTTTATATTGCATTTTACAATTGACAAAAAATGGATTATTTGGAAATTCAAGACATGAGAGGGAGGAGATTTGGATAAAAAATCTTTTTTTGGAAATATAAGAAGAGAGGTAAATATAGTATTATTAAGTGTATTTGATAAGCTTGAAGAAATTAGCAAAATTTCAGCATTGAAGCTTAAAATATGCAGTTTTAAAAGAAAAATTAAAGATAATAAAACAGAAATAGGTGAATTTGTTGTTTCAAATAAAAAGAAATTTTCTGAATTTCCTGAAATTAGTACAAGATTAGATAATATCAAGCTTTTAGAAAAGCAGATCGAGACAAAAAGAAAGCAGATCATTGAACTTCAGGAAACAAAAGAAGATAAAACAGAAGTAAAAGAGGACAAGAGTACATCCTCTTGATAAATTACTCTGTCTACTTTGTTTACAGCGTAATTGTTTATTATGGCTTTATTTAGATTAATGGGGATTGATTTTGGTGAGGTGAGAATTGGTATTGCTTTAAGTGATCCTCTTCAGATAATTTCACAACCCCTTAAAGTAATTTCCAATGATGATAATACGATTTACGAAATTCAGAAGATAATAAAAACTGAAGAAGTGGGAAAGATCATTCTGGGTTTGCCTCTAAACCTGGATGGAGAAGATACAAAAAAAACTATAGAAGTTCGGGAATTTTCAGAGATATTGAAAAGTAATGTTGATATCCCGGTAATCTTCTGGGATGAAAGATATAGTACAGTAGAGGCAAATGAAAAACTCAAACAAATGGGTTATGGTATTGCCGAGAGCAGAAAAGTTATAGATAAGGTGGCAGCATCAATTATATTAAAAAGTTATATGGAAAATCAGGTTTGAAACTAGTTAGAAGAATTATCATCACTTTAGTTATAGTAATGATACTTTCGGCTTTGTTTGCAACTACTCTGGTGATCTTACCAAAAAAAGTTAATGAAGTCCTCATTGATATCTCTAAAGGTGAATCTGCGAATTCTATCGCTACAAAACTTTATGAGAAGAATGTAATTCGCAGTAAACGAGTTTTTTATCTCTACGTCAAATTTTCTGATATTGATAAAGCTTTAAGTTTTGGGAAATATCATTTCTCGGGGAAATTATCTCTTCCTGATGTTGTAAAGGTTTTAAAATTGGGCAAGGTAGTACTTCGCAAAGTTACTGTCCCAGAAGGATTAACAGTTAGGAAAACAGCTAAAGTTCTTTCTCAGTATGGTTTTGTAGATCAAGACAAATTTGTTACTCTCTGTAACGATTCTCTTTTTGCCAGAAAGTTAACCGGATTTTCCGTTTCATCATTAGAAGGATTCCTCTATCCTGAGACATATCATTTCCCTTATGAAGTAAGTGAGCAATACATCATAAAAACACTAGTGCAAGAATTTTTCTCTCAAACTCAAGATTTTGATTTTGTTCCAAATAGAGATCTGGATTTCTATGAAACACTTGTACTGGCTTCTATTGTGGAACGAGAAGCAAGATTCAGGGATGAGCAGCCAACGATCGCCAGTGTCTATTTGAATCGTATCAAGTATAATTACAAACTCCAGGCAGATCCAACTGTTGCATATGCTCTCGAACTGCGAGGGAAGATCCGGAAGAAAATTTATTATCGTGATCTCAAAATTGATTCACCATATAACACATATAAATATTATGGATTACCACCATCACCAATTTGCAGTCCGGCTATCAGTGCAATACAAGCTGTACTTGAACCTGCAGAAACAGATTTTTTCTTTTTCTTTGCAAATGGAACTGGGCGACATGAATTTAACCAAACTTATCAGCAGCATCTAGATCAGCAAAATATAATTAACAAATAATGGAAAATCATATACTGCTTCATCTGGCGATCATCATATTTTTTTCTAAGATCCTGGGGGCAGTTGCCAGAAAGCTGAAACAACCACCAGTAGTTGGTATGCTCTTACTTGGCATTGTTTTGGGGCCCACCTTGTTTCATTTTATTGAACCGGATGAAGTTATAAACTGGATAGCCAAAGTGGGAGTTTTATTCCTACTTTTTGAAGCTGGATTAGAAACAAATATTAAGCAAATAAAACAAGACTCTAAACAAGCGCTATTACCTGCTTTTGGCGGGATTATCCTCCCGTTTTCCTTAGGTTTTGCACTTATCTATTTTATGACTCACAATATCTCGCAGGCATTGATAGTAGGGGTGATCTTTACTGCTACAAGTGTGAGTGTGAGTGTGATGACGTTATTGGATCTGGGAAAATTAAAAGGGATTGAAGGAAGATGTATTGTTAACTCTGCCATCATTGATGATATTGTGGGGATCTTGCTTCTTACTTTTATTTTTGGTTTTACTTCCGGAGCTGGTGA
This sequence comes from uncultured Candidatus Cloacimonadota bacterium, assembly GCA_964578365.1. Lineage (GTDB taxonomy): Bacteria > Cloacimonadota > Cloacimonadia > Cloacimonadales > TCS61 > Tenebribacter. Next base: position 9,864 of record CAZOCS010000071.1, on the reverse strand, counting down.
ATCGGGAGCAAACTTTACTGTCTCGTTAGTTAAGATATTTGGCTTTTTCATTGTTGCATTTATCGTCGGAATATTTATTCTTCAACCTTTCTTCTTGAATCTAAAGAAGATACTATTAGATAATGTTGTTATTTCATTGGCGATAGCCGTTGTATTGCTCTATTCATGGTTGGCAGAAATGGCAGGACTTGCAGCAATTACGGGTGCATATTTCGCAGGACTATTTCTGGGGCAGACGCAACATAAACATGCGGTTCACACCGGGATAACGAATATTGGAAAATCTTTTTTTGTAGATGTTTTTTTTGTTAGCATTGGTTTACAGTTCAATCTTTTTGAAATAGAAGCAGCTCCCATTTTCCTTATTATTTTCATTTTGTTGGCAATATTCGGAAAAATGTTAGGAAGCGGATTAGGAGCAAGGATAACTAAATTTGATACTGTTCGTTCTTTCCGTATTGGATCGGGCATGATCCCTCGTGGAGAAGTAGCATTAATAGTTGCTAATATGGCGCTGGTAAAAGGTTTGATCTCTACAGATATACTTTCAGCGACAATTTTGTTAGTTATTGTAAGTGCGTTGTTTACGCCGTTATTATTGAAATTTAGTTTCACAAAATTACAGAAAAGTTCTTTTTAATAAAATGTATTATCATGATCATTTGTAAGGAGTAAATATATGTGGAAAAAAATTATTGATAAGGAATTGATCATTATTAATCCGGAAATCAGCAACAAAAAAGATCTGTTTGAAGCTATGGCAAATCACGTATACAATCATGACTATATCTTAAATCAAAAACAATTCCTCAAAGCTTTAAATGACAGAGAAAATATGGCTAACACAGAATTGATACCCGGAATTGCACTACCTCATGCCAGAAGTGAATCTGTAGATAAACTATTTATGTCTATTATAATTTTTACTAATGGAATAGACTATAAAAACAAGGAAATGGGACCAGCTAAGATCATATTCTTCTTTGGATGTGCAGAATCTCAGAACAAAGAATATTTGCAGCTTCTGGCACAATCGAACCGCTTATTGAAGAAAAAGAAATTTAGAGAAGCTCTTCTTAGTTGTAAAACACAAGATGATGTTATAGTAATTCTTAACCAATATGATGATGAAGTAGAGAGTACTTTTGAAAAAGAGAATTACCTTTTAATTATGACTTTGAATAATATTAATAAGGCTGATGATGTAATGAATTCGATGATTGAGGTTGGAATTACCAATGCTTCAATATTAGACTCCACCTCAATGGCAAGAAAGTTGGCATATGAAATGCCGGTTTTTGCCGGATTAAGTTATATGGCTCAGGGGAAAAACAAAGAATCAAATGTGATCTTAGCTCATATTGAAAATAAAAGCACTGCCAATAAACTTGCTGAACTTCTCAAAGAGAATGGAATCGATCTGGATAAAAAGGGTGTCGGATTCATTCAAATTATCAGAGTTGAGAATATAATTGGTAGTTTTGAAGAAGACATAGAATTATAACATTTACCTGATAAAAAACATTTTTTCTTGACGATGTTGTTTCAAATTCCGATTTTCTGTGCAGGAGAATAAATGAAATTAAAATTTATTATAGTATTAATAATTATTAACTCCCTTTTACTCGCTGCTGAATATCAGATAAATCTTAGTTGGGATGAATTCGAAGGTGAATGTAATGGATTCATCAGTGGTTCAATTGGAGAAGAACATGCCTTCTTAAGTGGAGGAGGAGCTGCAGAAACTTTGGATGGCAAATTGATATCTGTTGGTGAGGGCATGTCTACAGATGCTCAACAGGTTTTTAAAGTAAATAGTGATGACGGTTTCTTTACATTCTGGATTAAAGACAAGTTTGCAGATGACGATATGAATAGCGATCCTACCTTAATTAGCATGAGTAAACCAATGATCTCTGTTTTTAAAGATGGAAATCTGATCGATCTGATAAAAGTTCCGCAGGGTGCAGGCTTGGCCTGTAAGGTCTTTACACTTGATGCATCTGAAGGTGAAGTTGATCGTGAGATAAAATACTTTCCAAAATCAAGAATTATTGTTGGACGGACAGTAGATGCAGTTACTGGTGACCCGCTAACTGATGCAATTATTAATATCACAGATTATATGAATCAAACCCGTCAGACCAAAACAGATGAAACAGGAATATTTATATTTGAAGTGGAAATAGGGCAATACAAACTTGATATATCCAAAGAGGAATATATCTCTACATCTGCAAATGTGCGGATGGGGGCAGATGAAACACCAAGAGAGATTGTGTGTGCTCTCTCACCAGAGATCAAAGAGTTCCGCATTGTTCTAACCTGGGGAAGCAGACCGAGAGATCTTGATGCCCATCTTTCCGGACCAAATCCGGATGGTGGTGACTTCCATATATGGTATAGGAACAGATATCTTATTGGTGGAAAGGACTTTTTAGATAGAGATGATATGGATAAATATGGACCCGAAACAGTGACTATTTATAAACCGGCTGTTGGCAATTATAGATATTCTGTGCATGATTATACCAATAGAGATAGTAAACGAAGTAAAAACCTTTCACGAAGTAATGCACAAGTTTTTGTGTACGGTAAGAATAAATTACTTGCCAGTTTTGAAGTTCCTCATAATTTTCGGGGCAATTGTTGGAACGTTTTCGAAATTAATGAAAAACATGAGATCATTCCTATAAATAAAATTAAGTATGTGAAGGATGCAGTAAGCATTCACTGAAAAAAATAAAAATGGAGGAGGGAATATGAAATTATTGAAAATCTTAGCAGTATTAGTTGTTGTAATGCTTCTCGTAACTGCTTGTGGAAGGGGTGGAGGTAAAGGTGTTAAGAAACTTTACTATCCGGAATGGTGGCAAGATCAAGATAATGCCGAATACGTTCAAACTTATGGAATGGCTACTAAAGTTTCACAAAATTCATCTTACGACGCAGCTTATGCCAATGCAATGCTGCAGGCAGCTCAATATGTAGAAACTTATGTAAAAGGTATGGTTAAGAACTATGAAGAAGAAGCTGGCGTAAATAATCCTCAAGTTCTCGCCCTTACCAGTAAAGTTGTAAAAGCTGTTGCAAAAGCAAAATTTGCAAATGTGATGGTAACAAAACAAGAAACAATTGTTACTGATGAAAACCGTTTCCAGACATTTGTTCGCGTTAGCGTTCCTAAAGAAGCAGTTAACAAAAATCTTATGAACCAGATCAAAAATGAAGAAGCTCTGTACAATCAATTCAAAGCTTCACAAGCATTTGGTGAACTGGAAAATGAGATGGAAACCTACGACGAATAATTACGACAGATAATATTTGTTAAAATTTTAAAAAGCGTCCGAACTATCGGACGCTTTTATTTTATTTCCAACCCGAGTCGAGTTAAGACAATAAGATTATTATTGACTTATACTTAAAACAATAAATATATTACATATGTAATTAACAATAAGTATCTTATGAAACTGATTTCGGGAAAAAGTGTATTTTTTATTAATTTCTTAATGATTTTTTAATTGTACTGGGATGTGAGTTGTGTATGTTAAAATATGATTTGTTTTATATTCTAAGAGATTTAATAATCAATTCAAAATTTAAAATATCTTTTTTCAAAGGATCCTACAAAGAGGTATTAATATGAAAAACAACAATAAAACCAGAGAACAACAGCTAACTTCAATTGAGCAGCAACTTCAAACTGCAAACCAGCAACTTAGGGAAAGTGAAAAAGAATTAAAAAAAGAGAAACAATTCTCCGAGAATCTCCTTGATATAGCTAATGTATTTATTCTTAATTTAGACACAAATGCCAATATCATTTTGTTCAACAAATTTGCAGAAAAACTTACCGGTTATAAAAAAGAAGAAGTTTTAGGGAAGAACTGGTTTGATATTTTCATTTCCAAGAGTGATGAATCTGCAATTCTAGATGTTTTTTCTAATGTATTAAAAGAGATGCCGGAATTTTCCTCTTATGAAAATGCTATATTATGCAAGAGTGGGTCTGAAAGAATGATCAGTTGGCAAAATACTGTGCTGAAAGATAATAACAAGAAAATATCGGGAATGTTAAGTATTGGTACCGATATTACCGAACGCAAGCAGGCAGATGAAGAACTCTCAATAAAAAATGAAGTTTTTAATGCATCCATTACCGCCAATAGTACATCAGACAACGAAGGCTTTCTCACCTATGTTAACGAAACCTTTATAGAAGTTTTTGGTTATAAGAATTTTAAAGAAACAATCGGTAAACCAATCAGCGATTTTCTTAAATTTGAAGATGAAGCAATAAATATCATTAAATTGCTGAATGAAACCGGGAAATGGGAAGGGGAATACACCGGACTTAGGAAAGATGGAACTACATTTTTTGCTCATGGATTAGCCACAATAATTAAAGACTATCAAGGGAATAGAATTGGTTACCAATCTGTGGTTCAAGACATCACTGAGAGCAAGCAGACAGAAGAAACATTACGCATTGAAAGAGACAATATGAAAAGCATTTTTGAAGCAATGGAAGATGGTATTTATCTCACAAACCAACATTTTGATATACAATATGTGAATCCGATACTTAAAAAAGATTTTGGTAATTATAAGGACAAGAAGTGTTACGAATATTTCCATGATCGAACGAAAGTTTGTCCCTGGTGCAAAAACCTGGAAGTTTTTGCTGGAAAAACCGTACGCTGGGAATGGTTTTCTTCTAAAACTGGAAAGACTTATGACTTGATCGATACTCCGTTGAAGAATCCTGATGGTAGTCTTTCCAAGCTGGAAATATTCCGTGACATCACCGAACGTAAACAAGCAGAAGAAGTATTAAAAAGCTCAGAAGAAAGATTAACAATTTTATTTGAATCTGCTCCGGATGCTTATTACTTGAGTGACCTTAAGGGAGTTTTTATTGATGGAAACAAAGCTGCTGAAGATTTAATGGGATATAAAAAAGAAGAATTGATTGGGAAAAGTTTTTTAAAACGTGGAATCTTATCAAAGAAAGAGCTCCTTAAAGCATCGAAGCTTTTATTAAAAAATATTCAGGGTAAAAGTACAGGTCCCGATGAGTTTATTTTGAATCGCCAAGATGGCTGTCAGGTTTCAGTGGAGATACGAACACACCCTGTTAAAATAAAAAATAAAACTGTGATTCTTGGTATTGCCCATGATATTACTCAACGTAAGCAAATAGAGAGAGAAATTTATCAGAAAACGGAAGACCTAGCTCTACTCAGTTTGCTTAATAATGCCGTTAATAAGGGTAAGAACCTTCAGGAAATCAAACAGCTTCTGACGGTGGAGACAAAAAGAGTATTCTCCAGCTATGGAATTACACTATATCTTCTCAGCGAAGATAAAAAATACTTGGAAATGCAGAACCATACACTACCTTCAAAAACTATTAAGCAGATTGAGAAACTTATCGGTATGAAAATACCTGCTATAAGAATTCCGTTAAATAAAGAGAGTTGGTACTTGAAAACATTGCAAGCAGGTGAAACGAAGCAAATTAACGATCCCGGGATCATTCAGGGAATGATGGCGGAATTTACGAAGAGTATGATACTGAAAAAACTTATCCCCAAAATTTATAAAATCTTAGATATAACATCTGTAATAAATGGTCCACTTATTTCGAGGGGGAAAACTATTGGTTTATTGGATATTTCCCGGCAAGAACCATTTTCAGCGTCCGAACTACAACGATTTAAGCTTATTGTAGAAGAATTGACTATCCTAATCGAACACATACGGGCAGGGGAAGCGTTGAAAGAAAGTGAAGAAAAATATCGACTATTAGCCACGAATGCTCTGGATACGATCTGGACAATGGATCTTGAGTATAATATAACATTTGTCAATAATGCGATTTATAACTTTTTGGGTTATACACCAGAGGAATTTCTAGGCATTAATCCTGCTAAATTTACAACACAGGAAGGATTAAAGACCATTCAGAATATTGCTGAACAGTTAATTGTTAATTACAAAGAAGGAGAGATCGCTCAATCTAGGTTCGAACTACAACAAATCCGAAAAAATGGCACGATGATAGATGTTGAGATCAGTAGTAATGTTTTGTTGAATAGTGAGGGAAAACTTATTGGCTTCCAAGGTAGATCGGTTGATATTACAAAACAAAAACAGACAGAAGAAAATATTAGGAAAAGGAATGAGGAGCTGGAATTATTCAATAAAATGACAGTAAGTAGAGAGTTGAAGATGATCGAATTGAAAAAAGAAATTAATAGTCTTTTAGAAAAAGCAGAAGAAAGTCCAAAGTATAAAATTGTTGATTGAAGAATCGGATTGTGGGATAGCTTAGAAAATCCAATTCTAGTGTAAGTGAGACATAAAAGGAAGAAATATGAAAATTAAAACCAGATTTATTCTCTTTATGATGATATTTGTGATCTTTGTTTTTATGATCATGTATTTCATATCATTGCGAATCTCTAAAAACAGGATCATGGAAGATATTGGTAACCATATTAATACAGCAGTAAAATTTAAAGCTTACAATTTGGGTGAAGTACTAAATAATTATATTGAATTTACTGAATTAGTAGCTTCAGGTTTCCCTTTTATCCAATATTTTAATACTGGTATTAATAAAGAGGAAAGAGAAAATAAATTAAAATTAAGGATCGATACAATTATTAAAATTCGTGATTCAATATCTAGTATAAGAATATTAGATTCTAATGGAATTGTAGTAATTTCCAGCCATGAAGATGTCGGATTAGACAACTCGGCCAAAAAGATATTTACAGAAGGAAGAAAGGGAAGCTTTATAAGTGACTTACATTTCTCGGAATTTACAGAGGATTATGTAAATAGTATTGCAGTTCCGATACATACAAAAGGATCAGTATCCGGTGTGCTTGTTGTTAATTTTGTAGCTGAAAAGTATTTGTATCCAATTATGGCAGATAGAACCGGCTTATCTGATTCTACAAATTTTTATCTTCTGAACAAAGATCTTTTATTATTAACTCCCACCGGATTTGCAGATAAAATAATGGAGACCAAAATCATTCCCGAACAGATAAACCTCTGTCAAGCTAATCACTTAAAATCTAAAATTCCTGATATGGATCTTGTTGAACGACCAGAATATATCAATTATCGTGGCAATAAAGTGATGGGCACACACATTTATCTTCCTCAAATGCAGTGGTTCCTTATATTAGAAGTGAACCAAAAAGATATTATGCGACCCATAATGAAGTACAGGAATATTCTGACTATTTTATTTTCTGTTCTCCTTCTACTGTCTCTAGGTACTTCATATTTGATTTCTATATATCTTACAAAACCCATCAAAAAATTAGAAACCGGAGTTCTGGAGATAATTAATGGGAACACTGACCATAAGGTAGCAACAAAAAGCAAAGATGAGATCGGGCAGCTTTCTCGGGTATTTGATGAGATGACCGGCAGATTATTGGAATCGCAAAAAAAATTGAAAGATCATGCCGGATCACTTGAAAAACAGGTTAAAGAGCGAACTAAAGAATTGGAAGAGAAAGTAGCAGCAAGCATGAAACAAAGGCACGCCACATTAAATGTTGCTGCCGATCTGAAATTAGAAATTAGTGAGCGTAAGCTGACTGAGGAAGCTCTAAAAGAAAATGAAGAGAAATTGCGCTTAATGATCGAAAATTCACCCATCGGATTTTCGGCTACAGATCTAAAAGGTAACTTTATAGAAGTGAATCCAGCAGTATGTGACATGATAGGTTTTTCTTCTGAAGAAATTATTCATAAACACTTTGATCAGTTCTCTCATCCAGATGATAGAAAACAGAATGAAGTATTGTATAAAAAATTGTTGGAGAATAAAATACCTCATTTTGATCTTGAAAAGAGATATATACATAAAAACGGTAACATCATTAACGTTTTCATTAGATCTCAAATTGTTCGTGATGATAAAGGAAAATCACTTTTTGAAATGGCGATAACTGAGGATATTACACTTCGCAAGAAAGCTGAAGAAGAGATCAGAAAACTATCCACTGCAGTAACTCAAAGTCCATCAGTAATTGCCATTACAGATATAGAAGGAAAGTTGGAATATGTAAATCCCAAATTTACAGAGTTAACAGGATATACTTATGAAGAAGCCAAGGGAATAAATCCCAGAATCCTGAAGTCGGGTGAACAACCTGATGAAATATATAAAGAATTGTGGGAAACTATATCATCCGGTAAAGTGTGGCGTGGAGAGTTTCATAATAAGAAGAAAAATGGTGATCTGTTCTGGGAAGCTGCTTCTCTTTCTCCGATCTTTGATGAGCAAGGCAATATTTCCAATTTCATTAAAGTTGCGGAAGATATTACGGTTCGCAAACTTGCTGAAGAGCAGATCAAAAAAGATCTGAAAATAAGGACTGCACTTCTTCAAGAATTATATCATCGCACTAAAAATAATATGCAGGTAATTTCTTCTATGCTTAAAATTCAATTAAGGAATATAGATAATAGAGTTTTATCTGGTAGTGAAGGTATTGAATATATGCATGATTCATTTAATGAAATAATCAATAAGATCAAGGCAATGAGTCTTGTACATGAAAAATTGTATCAGGCAAAAGATCTATTTCATATAAATTTGAAAGAGTATATTGAAGAACTTGTTATATATCTGATGAGAAGTTATAATATCAGATCTGAAAAGGTAATATTGAAGATGGAATTGGAAGACGTGTTTGTATTGATTGATTCCGCAATACCTTTAGGTTTGGTCTTGAATGAAATGGTCTCAAATGTGTTCAAACATGCCTTTCCGCATACAAAAAGAGACGAGTTATCTATTAAATTATACAAAGAAGAGGATGAAACAATTAATATTGACTTATCAGATAATGGAGTTGGTTTACCAAATGACCTTGACCTAAGAAATGTTAATACAATGGGGGTGCAAACATTGTTTTCTTTAACAGAACATCAACTAATGGGCAAAGTGGAATATGATACAAAGAAAGGTTTGAATTGGCATATCAGCTTTAAAGATAATACACATAAAGAAAGGGTGTAAGTTATAATAATCTTGAAACAACATATTGTCACTAACCCGACTTGGGTTGGAACAACTCGAGTCGAGTTAGGAGAGTTACGATAGTTCTAATTTATCTCTTTCCAAAATTTCATAATATCCCGGTGCTTTTACTTTTGAAACATTACCTTTGGGTACTTCCAATATTTTAACTTTATTATAATATCCGTAAAGTTCATATTCAATAATGTCATTTTCAATTATCATAACACTTGCTTTGGCTGTCTTTCCATTGATCTTCACAAGTTTTTTATCACAAGCATTTTTAACAATGCTTCTGGTTTTTATCAGGCATAATTTGTTTAATAATTTATCTACACGCATAAAATCTCCTTTAAATGTATTTTTTTTCTTTCTCCCCTCTTTTTTAAGAGAGGGGTCGGCCTGCCAGGCCGTAGCCTTGGCGTAGACCGGGGGTGAGTCACCTATTTTATTTTCAAACTCTTAAAATAATCAGATTCCCTTATACCGGTATAGCTAAACAGAGCAAAACCACTATAATGCTTTTTATTCACCAGCTTTATTTTCTCATTAATTTTATAAGCCGGATATTTATAAGCAGTACTCCAGCAGCGTAATCCAACTACGATCTTTTCATTGAGGTCATAATTAGAAAGGAAGTTGAGATGTTTTTCAATAGTTGAAGTTGAAGTTGAATACTCCATTAAATATGCTCTATCCAAATATCCTTCCTGCAGCCACTTGATCCAGTTTTGAGAATATCTTTCGGCTTCATCCAGGTTGGAGATAACAGCTGCAGTAACTATAACATTTGGAGATATTTTTTT
>CAZOCS010000070.1:0-12668 GCA_964578365.1 uncultured Candidatus Cloacimonadota bacterium | reverse complement strand
ATTGATGAGCAACATCAAGTAACACATGTTGGAACGAAAACTGGACTCAGAGAACAGGACCCGCCACCTGAGTATTCATTCATTCCCAATGGTGATGGTGAGAATACAACTTATTTAACAAGTTCGTATTATGACTATATGCCTTTTAGTTATAATGGTTATAACTTAAGAAAACAACCTGAAATTGCGCAACCTTATGGGTATCCTGCAGGTGGATGGTATGTAACTTATATGCGTTCTGAAACAGGTTTAGATCGTAGAGCTTTTTACAGTTATATAAATGCTGATGGAACACTTGCAGAGAGTTATTTTAATAACACTAACACAGAGATTTTTCGAGAAGGGTTTACTTCTTGCGCTGTCGATCCTTATACAGCTGATCCATTTGTTGTTTGGCATGCAGTAACAGAGCCAGATGGAACATATGATAGTCATATGACATATGCCTTATTCCATGTAACTGGCTGTCCAGGTACTTGGAGAGAACCATTTATAGTTATAGATAATCCTGAAACTGACTTAATTTCTGCAGAACATTTAGATGATGAGTATATTTGGCCTCAGGTACATATTGGTCCATCTCCAATATCTGATCATCGAAGAGTTCATGTCTATGGAAATAATTTTAACAGCTCTGGCGGTGGTGGTCCCAATAGCCTATATCTGTATGCAGATTTTGAAGATAATGATATAATGATGACATCAGATCTTGATTGGGCTGCTCAATCTTTTCCTTATTTTGATGAATTGCATTATAATGATATTGCCAGAATAAATGAGGATATGATCGTTAGTGAAGATGATGGGAGAGTTGTTTTCTTTGGAAATGTGGCAGATTCTCTCTTTGCTTTATATAGCGATGACTACGGTGAGACATTTACAAAATATTCAAAGCAATTATTGCAGGAACTTCCAAACTTGATCTATCCACCTACCGGACTTCCAATATTCGGTGATGAGGATTGGTTTGCTCTTCCCTCAAACGACCTAACACATTATAATGGTGTATTCACTGATAACAATACAAAGGTACGATGGATGAGCGGGGTTAATTATAATTCACAGGAAAATATTAATAATGGAACCTACTTTGCTCGTTATATTTATCCTAAAATATTTACTTTTGATACCGTTACAAGTAAATTCAGTTTTTATGATCTGGATATTCAGGATACCGATCCCGGGGATGATCATTTAGCTGTGTCTTATGATCTGAATGATGATGGTATATTTGATAATGTAGATTACATCCCCGCTAGCTGTCCAAGTTGGTTCTTTAACTCAGATGGTGGGTGGCAAGATTCCTATTATCATGAAAGCAATTGTAAGATGACATCCAACAGTAATTGGGTTGTATGTGTCTGGCACGATAGTGCAAAACTACAGAATGCATATTACGAAGTACCTGGTTATGAGGGATGGGTAGAACAACCTGAGATCTGTATTGTTATCTCAGATGATAGTGGAGAAACATGGTCAGATATCAGATATATCAATGCTAACCCGAATGACAGTGTTATTGATCCTGCTAATCATTATGACGGGAATTATGCACCTGAATTAGAAGGTATGCTGCCGGTCAATATTAGTCTTGGTGATAAGCTTGAAGTTATCAGTAATGGACCTGATTTACACGCAAAACTTAATTTTGTGTTCATGGATGATGGTGATTATGGTTCCGCTGCTGGTTCAACATTCAATGGTGGTGAATTTACAAATAGTGCATTACATTATGCTGCAATTGACCTTGAATTTCAGGGAGTATTGAACGGAATGAATGAAGAAACTATTCCACATCCAGATGTTCAGCTTTTCAACTATCCCAATCCTTTCAATCCGGAAACAAACATTGTTTTCAATTTACCGGAAGATAGAGAAGTACAACTTGATATCTACAACATAAAGGGGCAAAAGATACGATCACTTATCAACGAGCAACTTCCACCTGGTCAGCATTCAATAGTTTGGAATGGGAAAAATTCCAATAATAAACAAGTTGGTTCAGGAATATATTTCTATAAAATGAAAACAGGCAATTTTCAACAAACAAAGAAAATGATATTATTAAAATAGGAGATGAAAATGAAGAGAATTAGTATTTTTGTTTTTGCTTTGATAATTACTATATTTGTTTTTGCCAATGATTTTATAAAACCTGCTCAAATTGCAATCGATGATCAACATCAAGTTACGAATGTTGGAACGAGAAACGGGCATAGAGAGCAAGATCCACCACCTGAATACTCATTCATCCTCAATGGGAATGGCGATCCAACAACTTTCCTGGCAAGCTCATATTATGATTATATGCCGTATAGTTACAATGGTTATAATGTAAGAATTCAACCGGAGGTTTCCATGCCAAATGGATATTCTGCAGGTGGAGTGTATATTACTTATATGCGTTCTGAAACACAAAATGTTGGATTTGATCGAAGAGCTTTTTTCAGTTATCTTAATTCCGATGGAACGCTTGGAGAAAGTGGTAGTATTAACAATGAGGTTAATCGAGAAGGATTCACATCTTGTGCTGTCGATCCCTATACAGCAAGCCCAATCGCGGTTTGGCATGCAATAACAGAACCTGATGGAACTTATGACAGTCATATGTCATATTTACCATATCATGAAACAGGTGGTTCGTGGAGAACACCATTTATCGTTATTGATAATCCTGAAATGAGTGAGCCAATTACTGGGCACTATGATGATGAATTTATCTGGCCTCAAGTACATATTGGACCATCTCCTTTATCTGATCATCGAAGAGTTCATGTTTATGGAAATAATTATAGTAATACTAATTACAATAGTTTTTATTTATATGCAGATTTTGATGATGTAGATCTTTTGCAAGCATCAGATCTCGATTGGACAGTGCAATCTTTCCCATATTTTGATTATTTAGCATATAATGATATTGTTCGAATTAATAAAGATATGATCGCAAGTGAGGATGATGGAAAAGTTGTTTTCTTTGGTAATGTTGCAGATTCATTGTTTGCTTTGTACAGTGATGACTATGGGGAAACTTTTACAAAGTACACTCGGCAGATTAAACAACCAATGTATAATCCTGTAGATATTGAGACTGGTAATTATCTTTGGGTAAATGATGATGGATCTCCAGCTGAAATGTATATCGTTCCTTCAAATGATCTTACCCATTACAATGGTATATTCACAGATAAAAATACAAAGATACAATGGATGAGTGGTGTAAATTACAATTCTGCAGAAAACATAGCTAATGGGAATTATTTTCTTGCATACATTTATCCCAAAATATTCACTTTTGATACTGATTTGGGTGAATTTAGCTTCTACGAGTTGGATGTTCAGGATTCTAATCCCGGTGATAATATTCTTACCGTTGCATTCGATTATAATGATGATGGCGTTGTTGATGAATATGATACATTTACTATACCACATATAATAATGAGTTATCCAGTTTGGTGTTATGATGGTAATTACCATTATTATGATGAGAGTAATTGTAAAATGGCATCCAATGAAAACTGGGTTGTTTGTGTCTGGCATGATAGCGCAAAACTTTATCATGCATATCATGGAGAACCGGGTTATGAGGGTTGGATTGAACAACCCGAGATATGTATAATTATTTCTGATGATAATGGAGAGACTTGGTCTGACATCAGATACATTAATGCCAATCCGAACGATGCAATTATCGACACTACTTACCATTATGATGGTAATTTTGCTCCAGAACTTGATGGTATGCTGCCGGTTAATATCACCCTTGGAGATAAGTTGGAGATCATCAGCAATGAGCCGGATAATTACCACGCAAAATTACATTTTGCTTTCTTTGATGATGAGATTTATGGCTCTTCAACTCCAAACTCTGGAGGGAATCTCCACTATGCTGCAATTGATCTTGAGTTCCAGGAAGAATGGATCGATCCGGTTTCTATTAATGAAGAAACAGTTCCACATCCAGATGTTCAGCTTTTCAACTACCCCAATCCTTTCAATCCAGAAACAAATATAGTTTTCAATCTTCCAGAGGATGGAGATGTACAACTTGATATCTACAACATAAAGGGGCAAAAGATAAAATCTCTAATTTACGATCAGCTATCATTCGGTCAACACTCAGTAGTTTGGGATGGAAAAGATTCCAATGATAAGCAAGTGGGATCCGGAATATATTTGTACAAATTAAATTTAAACGGTAATACAGAAGTTGTTAATAAATGCTTACTGTTGAAATAGATTATCAGAACTATTCAACAGATAATATTCTATTTCATTTTTCTATGTAAAGTTCGTATGTTAACATCAAGTAATTTTGCTGCTTTAGTTTTGTTGCCATTAGTCATTTCAATAGCACTTTGAATAATATCATATTCATATTCTTGCAACATCGTTTTTAGGGAGCTAATATTATCTATTTGCGGTTGTATAAGATCATGGGGAATATCATTTTGTAACTGAATTGATAGTTGCTCCAATTGAATAACGTTGCTGGCTGCTGTAATAACAGCCCTATTAATAACATTTTTTAATTCGCGAACATTTCCGGACCAATGATAATCTAATAGTAGCTGCATTGCTTCAGAGCTAAATCCTGAGATCTTTTTATTATATGTCCTATTAGCGTTAAGTAAAAATTCTTGTACGAAAAGTGGAATGTCATCTTTTATTTCGGAAAGAGAAGGAAGATTTATCTGAAACTCATTTAACCGATGATACAGGTCTTCTCTGAAGTTTCCATGCTTGATCTCTTGCAAAAAATCCTTATTGGAAGTTGCTATAACCCTGATGTCGATATTTTTTGGTTTGGATCCACCGATCCGCGTTGTTTTCTTTTCTTCTAATACGCGTAATAGCTTTGCTTGACCTTGAATGGGCATGTTTGTGATCTCATCTAAAAGTAGTGTGCCGCCGTTAGCTTCTTCAAACTTTCCAGCTTTCGAAGACAATGCACCAGTAAATGCACCTTTATCATATCCAAATAACTCACTTTCTACAAGTGTATCTGGAATAGCACCGCAATCTAAAGCAACAAAGGGTCTTTTTTCTTTCATGCTCTTTTTATGTATTAGATTTGCAAAGACCTCTTTTCCAGTACCGCTTTTCCCTTGAATTATCACACTCATATTTGTGGGCGCAATTAAATCG
Organism: uncultured Candidatus Cloacimonadota bacterium; assembly: GCA_964578365.1. Taxonomy (GTDB): domain Bacteria; phylum Cloacimonadota; class Cloacimonadia; order Cloacimonadales; family TCS61; genus Tenebribacter. The sequence goes on along the minus strand of CAZOCS010000070.1, from coordinate 7,517 downwards.
ATCTGATTTAATATTCTTTTAATAGGAGGGCTATTCCCAATTACTAAATTATTCTTTTTAAAGTATAATTTTTTCTTAAGATCAGTGATCTGTTGATTTAAGTCTCCAGTTTTCAAAGCTCTTTTTATAGATATCAATAGTTCATCCTGATCAAATGGTTTTCTTACATAATCGTAAGCACCTAATTTAATTGTATCTATTATATTTTTAATTCCCCTTGTTCCGGAGATCATTATTACAAGAGTTTCCGGATCAAGTTCTTTTAACTTTTTTAATATAGAAATTCCATCTTCTCCCGGAAGATGAATATCTAATAGTACAATATCTGGTTTGCATGATTTAAATTTACTTATAACTTTTTTACCATCAGAAACAAGAAAAGTTTGAAAACCATGTTCTCTTAATATACTGGAAATAAGTAATTGAGTATCTCGATTGTCTTCAACAATTAAAATGGAATGCATATATTTTGTACCCCTCTTCAAAATAAATCATCATTTAAATTAAAAAAAAATATAGTGACAAAAATGTCAAACATTAATATTTATTTGTAACTTTTATTATTAAAAACGATGTTACAATTAGGAAGAATCTTTATCGGATAGATCTATATTTCTGCTGCGGAAGCCGTAACCCATTACATCATTAACATCAGTTAGCAGCACGAAAGCCTTTGGATCAATATCTTTTACTATATCACGCATCATAGCAACTTGCCTACGGTTCATAGCACAGAACAAAATATTAAAGTCATTTCCGGTATAACCACCCTGAGCCTTAAAAAATGTAACACCACGTCGAATTTTATCATAGATCTTCTCTTTGATCTCGTCATTCTTCTCAGAAATAATATATACACCTTTTACATAAGGCAGCCCTTCACTTGCTAGATCTGTTAATTTTGTTGTAATAAATAGATTTACATAACCCCAGATAATTAGTTTCATATCTTTAAATACAATTCCAATCGTCATGATTATTATTGTTTCTACAACCCAATATCCCATACCGATAGAAATACCGGTTTTCTGTTTCAGGAAGGCTACAGGGATATCTGTTCCTCCTGTAGAACCACGGAAACGGAAGATTATTCCCAAACCCAAACCTAACAACACTGAACCCGTAACCGCAGATAAATAGATATCCTGAGGAGACAGTATCGCATAGATCTCTCTACCATGATCTATAAATGTATAAGGTGCAAGATCTTTGATAATGCCCAAATTAAATAGGTTTTTGAAACTGAGAAGGTCGGAGAGTATAGATGTTGTGAACATTCCAAAAAGAGATCGAAGTCCGAAACGCTTTCCCAGGAATATAAAACTCATAATGAATAACGGAACATTGAACATTATCATTGATACACCTATAGGTATATTGAAAAAATGAAACAATATCTGTCCCAAACCACCAATACCGCCGGGTGCAATTTTATATGGGACCAAGAACCATGAGTAGGCTATTGCGAATAATATAGACCCCGCAATTATTCCTAAATGCTGAATAAGATTTCTCTTTAATTTTTTATCCATAATCAACCTCTTTAAGAGGCGCAATTTATTTTCATAGATTATAAGTCAATATTAAAATTTTTGTTAATATAATTTTAATCAGTGATGCTTTACAACTTACTTCTTATAAGACATTTAACAATATGCAAAAGAATATTATCTTGACGTAGAAACTTGAATAATAAAAAATATTTTTCTGTAACAAAGGAGGAAACTTGTTTACTGTTAATATAAAAATAGATGGAGAACATTATAAGAAGATCGCTTTTGCAAAATCCTTAGATATTCAAAAAATTCTAAATGAAAACACAGAAAATAATGAACACATAATCGCTTGTAAAATAAATAACAAATTTGTTAGTAATAAAACTATAATAAATTCAGAAACAATATTAGAAGTGATTTCAAGATCTACAACCATTGGTGATGCGATATATAAAAACACATCAATCTTCATTTTGTGCAAAGCATTTAACTCAATTTTTGAAACAGATAAAAAATTAGTTGTAGAGCATTCGATTGGGGATGGGATATATGCAGAAATTATTGATTACACATTTTCTGAAAAGGAGATCAAGCAGATCTCAGAAGAAATGCAGAATATCATTGATAGTGAAATGCCAATAGAAAAAGTAGAGGTGACATCCTCTGAAGCTGAAGAGATATTTACAAAACTAAATCGAGATGATATTCTTAAACATATAAATCGAAATACAATAAAGCTTCATAAATGTGGTGATTTCTATGATTATCTGATCGGTCAAACAGCTCACAACACAAATCATATTCAGAGTTTTGAGATAGTTTATCATGCCCCAGGATTAATACTCAGATTCCCCGATAAATACTCAAATAAGATAAATGGAGAATTTCAACTTTCAAGAAAACTTTTTGCAGCTCATCAGGAACATGATAAATGGCTGAGTATTTTAGGTGTTCATTTTGTAAATGCAATAAATATGGCTGTGAAGAACTATAAAATTACAGATCTAATTCAAATAGAAGAGGCACTTCACGAGAAGAAAATAGTTGATATCGCAAAACATATTACTCGTAAGGATGATACTAAACTTGTATTAATTGCCGGACCCTCTTCATCTGGGAAAACATCTTTCGCAAAACGGCTTTCTATACACTTGAGAGTAAACGGGATAAGACCCTACATACTTGGAATGGATGACTATTTTCTACCCAGAAACCTAACTCCTAAAAAGGAGAATGGAGATTACGATTTTGAAAGTATAAATTCATTGGACCTGGAACTTCTTAATGGCGATCTTCAAAAGTTACTTAATGGAGAAGAAATTGAGTTACCTAAGTATAATTTTAGACAAGGAATAAGAGAATCGAGTCATAATAAAATGAAATTAAAAGAAAATGAGATCCTAATAATGGAAGGAATTCATGGACTTAATGATATTTTATCATCATCTGTTCCTTTTAACCAAAAATTAAGAATATATGTAAGTGCTCTTAATAATCTCAATATAGATGCTCACAACCGAATACCTACAACAGATTCACGAAAGATCAGACGATTAGTTAGAGATTACAACTATAGAGGGCATTCTGGAGAACAAACATTTGAGATGTGGGATTCGGTGAGAGAAGGAGAAGATCAAAATATTTTTCCATTCCAGGAAAATGCCGATTTTATGTTTAACAGTATATTAACCTATGAGCTTGGAGTTCTAAAAAAATATATTCTACCTATATTACACTCGATAAGCGAATATTCTCCTCACTATTCAGAAGCACTAAGATTATGGAAAACAGTAGAGCATATATACAATATACAAGACGATATAGTTCCAACTAATTCAATATTAAGAGAGTTTATCGGAGGAAGTATCTTCAATTATTGATCAAGCTTATCCAGATCATTATTTTCATCTAAACTATCTTTTGGAATGATCCCGTTTGGGATTTTAAAAAACATTATCTCCAATTTGGAATTAATAAATTCCACAATGCCAAAACTTACTCCAAGAGTTATCATTATTTTTAATCCATTTAGAAAATAGATCAAGATGAACGATCCTTTTATAGGACTCTTAATAATGATGTGAAGAACCAAATGAACAATGACATAACCGATAGCTTCTAAAATACTAAACGTTATATTTCTAATATATTTAAATCTGAACCAGGTATATTTAAAGATCAATGAGTAAACGGTAAATAGCATGAAAGCATAGATAAAAAGTTGGAATAATCCTCCTACTTGTGCATTCAAAGAAGTATTTCTTATTAGGAAGGCAAATAAACTTGAGATGAAAAGAATTACGATGAACATATCAAGAGTTCTTAAATATTTAGAACAGAAGAATATGAAACTTCCCAGGATAGAGTAGATCAACAATTGAAATCCAAATTCATTAACATTGAAAATATTCTCATCGAATATAGTTCCTACAATAAAACTTATTGAAATCGTTATAGCCAACAGTAAAACAATAAAAATAAATTTCTGGAAATTCATGTGAATCCTCCTAATTTACAAAGATCCAATGCACATTAAAATTAAAATGTGTGCCAGGATGGTTAGAATTTGTAAACATTATCTTATTACTGGTCAAGTTGATAGCATCTACACTAATTTCAAATTTATCGGTTAACTGTATTTTTAAATATGCATCAATGTTTTGAGTATCATTTGTGTAGATCACTTCCAGATCATCTAATATATAGGAATAATTAGAATGATAAATATGTTTAAATCCAAGCTTTATCGCGTTATCATACTTCAGGAAATATGTAATTTCCACAAGATCCAACATCTGCCAATTTGGATATGTATGTAAATTGTAATTGCTGTCATCTTGAATACAGATTGTTGTTCTTTCATTCTTTAACCATTGTTCTATTTTTACTCCTATGTTTTTAGATATTTTCATGTTTAAAGTATTCTGAACTTCAAAATATTCGCCCTTCAATTCCTCGATAGTATGTTGTCCAATTGTAATTTTAGATCTTAATTGATAAGGATTTATCAATATCCCTCCACCAATTCTTGTTTTAGTTTGATGTTGTGAAAACGTTTGTAAATAATTTGGGAAATATTCATTTGATAACGAACGATACTCTCCAAAAAAACTAAAACCATGAAAGATCTTCTTAATAACTTCAGAATTTAACTGGAAATTATTCTCATCTTGATAATACCCGGTATTTCCGAAACTGAATCCCATAATATTAGATTCATGATTACCTGAGAGAATATGAAATTTATTATTATTTTTTGTAGTTATAGTTGAATCAGGATTTGAATAACTATTAATTGCAATATAATCAGAGATAAATTCATAGGATAGTTCGAGTTTGTGATCGGGGATCTGAAATTTCTTTTGTACTAATAACTGCATGAGATCACGCTCTTTACGAAAAGTGTCTTCCATTAAATAATCATTGTTTTTGTATTTAAAGCCAATATCAATGATTTTATTTTCGACAGTAATCGAATATTCATTTTCTTTATTAGTAGCAGATTCAGTTGGGTATGAATAATTATAAATATCTTTCTCACCCGGAAGTGTTTGATCGATCATGCTATTATCAAAATGAACTTTGGCAAAATTCAGATCATAAGACAGATGCAGGTGAAAGTTTTGAATTACTTCATTTTCATTTCCTTGCCATATACCTTTTTCACCAAGATAATCAAGCTGCATATCAAGTTTTGGAATTCCCAGAATACCACCTTTCATCAGGGATACCGAAATATTATTCATGTCTATATCACTGAGTCCCATGTAGGTTTCGGTTATTGCCACCGGAAGAGAATATCCATAAGAGTTATAAAAAATATTTCCTCTTTTGAACATTGCACTATATATATTTCTGTTATTCTGAACTGTTTGTAAATTTCCTGTTGCAAATGGAATTTCTGAGTATCCGTTCTTTTTAATTCGCATATTTAAATTAAAAGGTGAGTTTAGATGGAAATTCTCTTTGTATATAAGATGCGGGATGAAAAAATAATCCTCCATTTCCCTTTTCTCTTCAAGAAAGTCATTTAATTCAATCAAAAGCAGTCTTGGATCTATTTTTTCTTTTAATGTGTCTATAACTACAGTTTCAATGTTCAGGGTGTCCTCTGCAGTAATTTCTTCTATTTCTGTTTGTGCCCAGATGCAAGTTGTTAAAATAAAAATTGTAATTAATATTAAGGATCTTTTCATAACCACCCTTTTTCTTTATACCATTGATAGGTTTTTTTAAAATTCAACAAATATTTATCTTCAAATTCAATATTCAATTTTTCTTTTGATCTTGATGTGTCAACTATCCAATAATCCTCTTTGAATTCTTTTACTTTATCTCTGTTTAACACAGGAAAACTCTTTTTGAAGATCATACTTAATAATTCCAAAATAGATGCGATAGGGAAGAGCAGGAATTCTGGGATTCTTATTGTAATAGTTTTTGATTTGATCGCTTCACCAATTAGTTTATGAAGTTCACTATTTTTTATCCTTAACGGATTTGCTGCAAAGAATATTTCATTATAAGCTGTTTTATTATTAATGGTTTGCTCAATAAGATCATTGAGTTCGTCGATATAGATAAGATTGTAAAATTTTACTCTAAAACTATTCAAAAATACAAAATGCTTTTTAACCATTCTAAAAAGTTCTAAAAAGTCTTTGTCTCCGGCACCATAAACAGAAACAGGCCGGATAATAGTCCATGGTATCTTAGCATTTTTACGAATTATCTTTTCAGCTAATAACTTGCTTTTGCCGTACATTGTTACAGGTTCTGGAGAGTCTTCTTCTTTTTTACCTGAATTTTCATTCACTGCAGGTCCGGCAACTGCTTGACTGCTTAAAAAAATAAATTGTTTTATAGAAGAATCATTACATATTTTTAAAAGTGTTTCCGTAAGATCAACATTGATCTTCTGGAAAGTATCCCATTTGCGGGAACGGGTTAAAGCAGCTGTATGTATCAGAATATCTTTACCTTGTAACACATGTTCTATTTCATCTAGATTAATATAATCAATATAGCTAATTTTTTTTTTATCCTCGATAAGATCGATATTCGAACCTGCTCTAACAATGCATGTAACTTCATTGCCACTATTCAACAGCTTTTTTGCTAAAGCACTTCCAACAAACCCATTGGCTCCGGTAATTACAATTTTTTTTCATTGATGTTATTCAAGAAATGCAAAAGAATCGGTCAATTGTTTTGTGCAATTCCGTTGAGAGTAATGTACAATCCAATCCATTTATATTAAACGTAAAACTTGACGTTAAATTCTATTTTAAATTAGTTCTTCTTAATATTATAATAAATAAGGTAACAAGGAGTAGTAATGAACATTTTATTAATTGGTATTCAAGGGTGTGGAAAAGGAACTCAGGCGAAGATCCTTGAAGAGAACTTTGGCTGGAAGCATATCACTACAGGTAATCTTCTTCGCGAAAATATTGAAAGACAAACAGAATTGGGATTGGCTGCTAAGAAGTTTATGGATAAAGGTGAACTAGTTCCGGATAAATATGTTTTCCAGATCGTTGAAGATGCACTGGCAAATGCAAAGAATGGAACAATTTTAGATGGTTTCCCCCGAAATATGGAACAATTGAAGTACTTGGAAAAAAATTTCACGATCGATAAAGTTGTGCTTTTAGAGTTGTCTGATGAAAAAGCATTAGAACGCGTTTCGTCCAGAAGAAACTGCGTTGATTGTAAAAAGGATTATAACCTTCTTTACAGCAAACCAAAAGTCGATGGTGTCTGTGATGAGTGCGGAGGGCAGATTGTTCAAAGAGATGATGATCATGAAGCTGCAATAATGAAAAGAATCGAAAAATTTTATGCTGATACATCGGATGTGATCTCTTATTTCTCGGAGGGAGGAAAACTTATTCGAGTACAGGCTGATGATCCAATCGAAACTATCCAGACGAATATTATAAAAGCATTGGATGTTTAGTATTTAAAGTAGAATTTAACGTCAAGTTTTACGTTTAATATAAATGGATTGGATTGTAC
>CAZOCS010000069.1:0-12950 GCA_964578365.1 uncultured Candidatus Cloacimonadota bacterium | reverse complement strand
ATTTTCCTTTATGAATACAAGAAATAATATTTCACATTGGTCAAACTTATTGACAATTAATTTCATTATCGTAATTAGGACGATATGCAATGAAACATACAAAATCAATAAAAAAGGGGGAAAGTATGAAAAACAAATTTTGGATTTTCTTTCTATTAGTAATTGTTTTATCAAGTTTTTGGGCATGCTCTCAAAAAGATCCAATTGGGATCAAACAAGTATTAATAGAAGATCCGGATTCCCATGCTCCGGTTCTTACTAATGTTTTATTAATTGGAGACAGCATTAGGGTAGAATGGATGGATAATACTCCACCTAGTAGTCAATTCAAGATCTATCGTAAAATTGAAGATAACGCTTTTACAGTAATTGCCACTATCGACTCAATGTATTTTGAGTATTACGATTCTTATGCATTTGAAGATAGCACATTGATCACCTATTATGTAGAAACAATAACCTTAACTTATACACAGCAATCAAACCAAATAGAATACATTTATGGGAGCCCTCCACCCCAAAACCAAATCACTATCAATGTGACAGTGGATAATGATCCAGATGAAGCAGCATGGAACATATATGATTATACTACATCTTCCTATTATTTTCCTAATGATCAGACTTTCAGCTTCAATAATGAAAATCAGATAGTAACAATTGATCTGGAAAATGGACATTATGCCGTCAATTGCTGGGATACAGAAGGTGATGGTGGTATCGAGGGAATAGTAACAGACGGTGATTTCAACACTCTGGTTGAATGGGATGATAATGACTATGGATTTTCCGGTGAATTCCACTTTTGGGTAAATTAACAGGTAAGGAGCTAAAAAAATGAAAAAAATATTAATTATAACTGTACTCACACTTTTATCGTTCAGCATGGCAAATGCTCAAAGTTCATCTTTTAGAAACTTAGCTTTGGGCACAATTATTGATGACGATCTGGATCTAGTAAAAGACCCGATAGAACTGAAATTTGTAGAAGGAAGCAGATTATACACAAACTTAAGCAATTTGGTAAATACAAATGAAGAGATAATAGCAAACAACAGTAATGATACATTTCTAATAGGATATTCAACAAAAAATCCGTTTATAGAGAATTTTTGGAATTCTGTTTTTATTGAATTCCAAAAAACTAAAATTGCAAATCCTATTCAGATCGACTCTGATCTAGACGGAACTAATGATAATTTCGGAAATGGCCTATTAAATACCGAGTTCACGGGCTATTATGATATTACAGGGGATGATATTTATGATTTTATCAGACAGATATCTCAAGAGAGATCTGATTATGATGAAGTTAATCAAGTTGAATTTGCTTTAAATAACACTTTCGATGCAGGTAATTTTATTCTTGGAGCTAAATTTCATTTTAGTTCATACTCTTCTGATGAAGACATTACATATGACATGAATTACATAGATCATGACATTGTGGAGGATTTTGATGACTATACCGTAAATCAACTTGATGATTCAAGTAACCACTATCTAAATTCCTTCTTTGATCTTCAAACTTCTATACTTTTTCCGGATATCAGGGGATACGAGATTCGTGGAGACTTTATATTTATGCATCAGAATTATTCTTTTGATGTGCAGACAAATGATTACTACAGAGAAGATTTCTTTGATTTTAATATCCCAGATATTGAGGATTATTATGTAACAGAGGATTTAAGCAAAAACATAATTGAACGTCCTGGAAATGCTTTTACTCTTAGTTCTTCAATGAGAAAGACTTTTGTAAAAGCTGCTCAAAGAAAGAATGACGGTTTTTGGAAGCTCGGTGGCGGCATAACATTAGGATCTTACGATTATTCAGATCTGGATGAAGTGACACTAACTTATACCGAGAAGTATTTTGATGGATTAGGTATAGGGGGTATGGATTATCTTCAAACTGATACGGAAAATGCTTTAATTAATGATAACGGAACTCAAAATACAACACAATTCTCTTTAAAGGGAAAATTGAATTATCCATTTAATGAAAAAGTGTATTTTGGTTTGGGGCTAAACTATGATTACCAAATCCTAAAAAGAGAAACTGACTTTGAAGAAAGTATTACAAACACTTATGAATACGAAATCCTTGATGAAGTATCTACTGCTGCAGATTATATAACAACTGAAACATACTCAATAACTGCGGACAGAACTCTAGAACAAAACATATCCGAATTCTATGTACCAGTTGGGATAGAATATAAGTTCACAAACAACAATAAATGGGATCTTCGCTTTGGAAGTGTATTCAGATCAACCTGTACTACTACAAACGATGCTAAAGAGATCAAGAATGCTTCACCTATTACTACGGAAACAGTTTATGGTGATGGTTCTGTTGATATCAATATTGATGACAACACCTACGATTCAACAAGTGAACAAACCAACATCACAAACAGTTCAACAAATTACTATTATGGTTTAGGATTCCGCCCTACAGATAACCTTCAGATAGATCTTCTGGGGTTTTTGGGTGAAGGTGGTGATGAAAATGATCTTCTCAATGCAGATTTCTACAAACAGCTCAGACTCTCTTTTACACTAAAATTCTAAATTTGATAACATAATATAAGAAGCACCCGGTATCAATCGGGTGCTTTTTTTCTTGTCATTTATTACACAGTTAAAAATTTTACAGAAATTAAAGGAGGAGCTTATGAAAAACATATTCTACATTTTAATAATATTTGCACTATTCGGATGCAATACTAATAATAATTCTGAAGTTGGAATTAATCCTTTACCCAATTTTGATGCAATGTGGGATTATCAGCATCCCGATTCAACTGAAATTGTTTTTACAGAGATATTAAAAGGATTAACTGATTCCGCTGAAAGTTCTTATGATATAGGATATCATGCTGAGTTACTTACTCAGATAGCACGTACTCAGGGTTTACAGAGGAAATTTGTTCAAGCCCATGCAACCCTCGATTCTGTGAAAAGTATGCTGAACGATAATATGAAAATTGCTTTTATGCGATATCTTTTGGAACGTGGACGTGTGTTTAATTCCTCGGGTGAAAAAGAAGTATCCATACCACTTTTTCATAAAGCTTATGAGTTTGGTTCAGAAAACAATCTTGATATTTACACTATTGATGCAGCTCATATGATGGGCATAGTAGAACCACCTGAAAAACAACTTGAATGGAACTTAAAAGCGTTGAAAATCGCTGAGGACACCTCAGATACAAATTGCAAAGGCTGGCTGGCTCCACTATACAATAATATCGGCTGGACATTCCATGACCTGGCAGAATACGATCAAGCACTTATTTATTTCCAAAAGGGTTATGAAAGAAGAATAGAAATTGGAGATGAGAGAGGCACAAGAATAGCAAAATGGACAGTTGGAAGATGCCTTCGTTCTCTTGGTCAGATTGACGAAGCGATGAAATTACTTAAAGAGATCCAAACAGAACTTGAAGAAAAGAATCTACCAAAAGACGGTTATGTCTTTGAAGAATTAGCAGAATTATACTCATTAAAAGGTAACAAGAAATTGGCAAAGATAAACTTTAAACTGGCTTATGAAGAATTATCAAAAGATGCATGGATCAGTGCAAACCAGCCCGAACGAATAAGTAGACTTAAAGAGTTGGGAGGTCCGTAAATTAGAAGCAACTTCAAATTGTTATTTTAATGGAGAAAATTGTGAAAATCCTTGTCATACTAACTTGGCTTTGTAAATTAAGCGCAAATGAAATAGTAAAAATAAAGAAAGGGTTGATATTATTATGAATACAATAAATAAAATAATTACCGAAAGCCTATTGAAAGAAAAGAAAGATAACGATAATAGATCTAGAGAATCGAATGCAATTAAGATTTTTCTTGGAATTATTGCACTTGCGATCATTGTGATCTTCCTAAGAGAGTTGAAAACAATATTCATTCCTCTTACTTTTGCGATCTTTCTCTCATTTATGTTCCAACCATTGAATAGATTTTTATATAGCAAAAAGATACCTATTATCGTAAACATTTTCTTAATTGTTATTATTATCCTTATCTTATTTACAGTTTTAGGAACGATAGTTTACACAAGTGTTTCTTCTTTTGTTACAGATTTCCCCAAATATGAGAAACAGATCACAACAATGGTCACTGGCATGATCACTAAATTCGAGATCCCAATGGAGCAAGTTACCTTCTATTTACAAAATAAAGTTAATTGGCTGCAAATGGCAGATAAATTATCATTATCAAAGATCGTTTCCGGTACAATGGGTAACTTCATAGATTTCTTTATCAAGCTTCTGCTCACAGTAGCCTTCATGATCTTCATAATATTAGAAAGATCAAGAATGTTCAAAAGTGTTGGCATGGTAGTTTCTAAAGATGAAGCAGACCATTTTGGTGATGTGTTAAATAATATTGAAAAACAGATAAAAACCTATGTAGTAAACAAAACTCTAATAAGTTTGGCAACAGGATTTATCAGCATGTTCTTCATCGCAATATTTGGTATTGATTTTGTTGTAATGTCCGGCTTATTAATATTTATATTGAACTACATTCCCAATATTGGGTCGATATTTGCCTCAGCATTCCCCATTATAATTTGTTTCATCCAATACGGCCTTAGTTGGCAGCTTATTGCTATATCAGTTTCTCTTATTTCTACACAAATGATCATAGGAAATTTTGTGGAGCCAAAAGTAATGGGAACAGGGCTAAAGCTTTCACCACTTATTGTTCTAATCTCTTTGATCTTCTGGTACTGGGTATGGGGACCAGTCGGCATGATCCTGGCGGTTCCAATCACTTCTGCGATCAACCTTATTCTAAAAGGGATACCATCTATGAGAGTTGTTTCTGCAGTGATTAGCTCAGATTAATTTATGCCACTCACAGTTAAAGACATTATAGTTGGAAGTTTGGCAGATAACTCCAAACTGAATATTAATGATAGAATAATTTCAATTAATGGGAGAGAAATAAACGATTTTCTTGATCTACAATTTCATACATCTGACGAAATTTTAAAAATAATCTATTTAGATAACAGAGGAATTGAACATAATTTGGAAATACTTCAGGATTGGGAAACCCCAGTTGGCATAATTCCGCATGAACATAAATGTCGTACCTGTGCTAATGACTGTATATTCTGTTTTGTAGATCAAATGCCGGACAACTTAAGAAGTACACTTTATATCAAAGACGACGATTATCGTTTTTCATTTGTGTTCGGGAACTTTATTACCCTTACAAATTTATCAGATAAAGATATTACACGTATGATCGAGCAAAAACTAAATCCATTATATATTTCTGTTCACACAACGAATCCTGATCTCCATAAGAAAATGCTCCGTTATAAACATGATTTTAACATTATAGAAAAACTGGAATATTTAAGTAAGAATGGAATGGAATTCCATACTCAAATCGTAGTGATCCCGGGTTGGAATGATGGCAAAGAGCTTGAACATACATTAACTGATCTTACTTCAGCAGAACTTAATTCTTTATCTGTGGGTATCGTACCTGTGGGATTATCAAAATTTCGCAGCTCGCTTACTCAGCTATTCCCAGTTAATTCAGAGCAAGCTGCTCAAATTCTGAAATTATCATCAAGATTTCCACGAACTTATTGTTCAGATGAAATTTATCTGCTGGCAAATGAGGATATCCCACTAGAAGATTTTTATGATAGTTATCCTCAATTAGAAAATGGTATTGGGATGATCCGATTACTTCTTGAAAATTGGAAACTTAACAAAAATGATTTTATTGTTGATATCCAGAAATTGAATGAAAAGATTGTTTTAATAACTGCAAAATTAGCCTATTCAACTATTTGCGGGATATCGGATGAGATCAATCGATCACTTCCACAAAAAACTAGAGTTGTAAAGGTGATAAATAATGCATTTGGTGAAAATGTTACAGTAGCAGGACTTCTAACTGCTTCTGATATAATAGATCAGGTTAAGCTGGAAAATAATGAGATCCCTGCGTTTAGCAGTAATGTTTTTAACGAAGATGATCTCACAATTGATGGATTAAGTAAAGATGAGCTGAAGAAGCAGTATGGTGGTCGATTATTAATTATAAATGAGGAATTTGAAGAGTGGATGTTTTTTTCTTAAATATTAAGTATTTTTTGAAATAATTATTCCACTTGACAGAAAAGAAGTGATAAAATGAATTCAAAAAAAATTAATTTTATATTTAAAGGATTAACCGTATGTGTAAAGAACAAATATTAGTCGTGGAAGATGAAGCTGTAGTTGCAGAAGACATCAGAAAGATATTACTGGGTTACGATTATGTAGTTCCAAAAGCGATTTCAACTGGAGAAGCTGCAATCAAATCAATAAATAAAACACGTCCCGATTTAATACTTTTAGATATTATGTTAAAAGATAAACTTAGTGGGATTGATGTTGCTAAGCATATCATTGACATGAACATACCTGTCATTTATCTTACGGCTTATTCTGACAAAGAAGTTATTGAAAAAGCAAAAGCGACCGGACTTTTTGGATATCTTATCAAACCTTTTAGGGAAAGAGAACTCATAGCAACAATACAAATGGCACTCTATAAACATAAAATGGAACAAAAATTAATTGAAAGTGAAGCTAAATTTCGAACCTTGGTTGAAACAACCGATGAAGGTATCTGTACATTCGATACGAATGATTATTTCACTTTCATTAATGAAGCGGGTGCAAAGATCTTCGGTGGTGTGATCAGTGATTTTGAAGACACTAATTTGTCTGATTATCTTAACAAATACAATCTAGAAAAAGTACACAAACATCTTAAATTAAGAAAAGAAAATAAATCTTCGCGATATGAGCTGGAAATTATTCGCAAAGATGGACGAAAACGCTTCTTAAATATCATTGGCAGCCCTAGATTTAATCTTAATAAATTTGTTGGTACGTTTGGAATCTTTAATGATATTACTGAAAAGAAAATGGCTCAGCTAAAATTAAAGCGAACTATGGATAGTTATACCCGTATTTTTGAAAACACACAAGATGTATATTATGAAACGGAATTTGATGGAACAATTCTAGAGATAAGCCCTTCTATAGAGAATAATTCAAGCTATTCGCGTAAAGAATTAATTGGAAGATCTATGTATGAATTGTATTTTGATGAGAATCAAAATGACCTTTTCTTAACAAAATTAACAAAGGACGGACACTTAACTGATTATGAGGTTATTTTAGAAGATAAAGACAAAACATTATTAACCTGTACAATAAATGCTAAGATAATTGAGGATGAAGATTCAAATAAAGTTAGGATTATAGGTTTTTTAAAAAATGTAACCGAACAAAGAGAAAGTGAAACTGCACGCCAAGAATATGAAATGAGATATCGCAAACTATTTGAATCTTCAATTGATGCTGTGATCTTACAGGATGAGAGTGGTCTCATTGATTGTAATAATGCAGCTTTAAAATTATTTGGTTATACAAAAAAAACTGAACTTATAAATCTTACACATATTGATGCTTCACCTTTGATGCAAGCCAACAAAAAACCATCTCGTGAAGCAGCTGAAACATATATCGCCCAGGCTTTCGAGAAAGGAAATGTAAAATTTGAATGGACATATAAAAAGAAAAATGGGAAACTATTCACAGCTGAGGTTTGGTTGAGTAGCTTTAAATTAAATTGTAAATCATTTATTCAGGCTACAATTCGGGAATTAACTAATATTTAAAAGTAATAACAAAATAGATATGAAAAATACAAACACAGATGATAATCCGCATTTGGTAGAACTAAATAAAAAATTACAAAATGAGATTAAAGACAAGGTCAAGATTGAAAAAGAGCTTCAAAGAAAAAACCATGAATTACAGTTAATTCTAAAAACCTCAAGTTACATAAATTCCAGTTTAGATCTAAAAGAAGTATTTCAACGAATAGCAATTGGTGTAATGGACCATCTAAATTCTTATGGATGTGCTATATACCTTCTCTCAGAAGATGGTAAAGAGCTATATCCACAGTTTGTAATTGATCCTGTTTATGAGAAAGAGATCATGGCAACTCCTTTGGATATCGATTCAAGTTTTACCGGAAAAGTAGTAAAAAATAAAAAAAGTATGATGTTCAATGATGCCGGGCCAAATGAAGCAGGATTCCAGATCCCCGGCACCACAGAGGAAGAAGAAGAAAGAATTATTGCAGCTCCTTTTATTTTCAAGAATGAAGTACTCGGTGCTATTTGTCTCAATAAGATCGGATCTTATTTTTCTGAAAATGACTTAATCTTACTCGATACTTTTGCAAATCATGTTACAACATCTATTAAAAATGCTCAGAATTATCTGAAATTTCAACAAGAAGTTTTAGTTCGTACTTCTGCAGAAAAGGCAAAAGAGGAAAGTGATAAAAAATTTATGAATCTTCGCTCTAATGTCCCGGTGGGTTTATTCAGAGCTACTACACAAGGTGAATTTATATCTGCAAATCCGGCAATTTTATCAATGTTTGGTTTCGATTCGGAGCAAGAATTTCTCTCAACACCTTCAAGTGCATTTTATGTAAATGAAGAAAGTAAGAATAATTTAATAGAAACCTTAGAAAAAGAAGGTGGTGTACGAGATTTCGAGATTGAACTGCAAAAGAAAGATGGTGAAAAACTTTGGTGTTTATTAAACATATATACTATTATAGACGATTCCGGAAACAGATTGTTCCAGGATGGGATCATTACGGATATTTCTAAAGAAAAAACAGTTGCAAAGAATCTCGCTAAAACTCAATTTCGTTTGGCAACCATACTAGATAACGTTCCGAATATTATTTTATATGAAACCGGAGGAGCTAAAGAATTTGTTTCAAAAAACATTGAAGAGATGTTGGGGTATCCAGCGGAAGATTTTGAAAAAGATAAAAATAAATTCACTTCCCTGATACATCCGGATGACAAAGAATATATTAATCAAAAATACTCAGAATGGGAAAAAAGTGGTAAGAGTGGAATGCTAACATCATGGTTCAGAGTACGAAAAATAGATGGAACATATATTTGGATTGAAGATAGGATGCTAGAAATAACCGATAGAAATAATGTGAAATATCATGCAGGTGTGAATATTGACATTACAAATCTTAAAAATGCTGAAGAACAGCTAAAGGAAAGTTATAGCACATTGCAGCGAATTCTTGAAGAAACCGTAGAAGGACTTGTGCAAGCGGTTGAGATGCGTGATCCATACACCGCTGGTCATCAACGACGTGTATCTGATCTTGCTTCTGCAATCGCTGCTGAGATGGAATTTCCGGAAGATAAGATCAACGGGCTCAAATTAGCTGCATTGGTTCATGATATTGGGAAGATAAATATTCCTGCAGAAATATTGAGCAAACCGGGAAAACTAACAGCACCCGAATTTAATTTAATAAAAATGCATCCGCAAACGGGTTATGATATTTTAAAATCTATTGAATTCCCATGGCCTATTGCGGAAATTGTCCTCCAACATCAAGAACGTTATGATGGATCATCGTATCCGAATGGATTAAAAGGTGAAGATATCCTCATCAAAGCTCGGATCCTAGCAGTGGCAGACGTTATTGAAGCTATGTCTTCTCATCGTCCATACAGACCTTCATTAGGAATTGAATTTGCTTTGGAGGAAATAGAAAAAAACAGAAACATCTTATATGATCCGGAAGTTACAGATGTTTGTTTGTCATTATTCAGAGAAAAAGGTTACAAATTTCCTAAAGCCCCTGTTGATACAATATAACTAGAATCTATTAATCGAAAAGACGATTTCTTTCAAATGGTGAATTATACTGCCTGAATTCTATTGTGAAATTCATTTTATCAGAAGGTTTATAATTCAATTGAAAATTTGGCAGGACACGCGAAGTGTTATCATTATTGCCATCAAATTCTATTCCACCTTGATACGTTGCAGAACCAAAATTAATAAAATTCAGATCTATGTTCAGATTCAACTTGGGGCTGAACTTATAATTAATATGATTTGTATATACTGATTCATAGGCACTCTGGCTATTTGAAGAGATACTACTGCTGAATGACATTGAATGATTTATCGTAAGATTGTTCATATTCATCATAGATGGCATTAACAACTCAGGATTAAATGCACTGTTTATTATTTCTGCATTCAAGCTGAATGCTAAAATCAACAAAGCGGCCAACATAATTCTTTTCATAATTACCTCTCGAACCCTTTTATAGTTTAAGTTGATTTTATGTCAAATTACTTAAGCAAAAAAGATATTTCTCTCTCCTAATTCAATAAAACTAACTATTTGATCAAGATCATTTTTTTTGTGGCAACGACCCTATCATCTAACTTCAATCTGTATAGATAGGTTCCACTTGCGACCTTATTATTATTTTCATTCTCACTATTCCAAATAACCTTATTCACCGAATTTACAACAGGATTTACTACATTCAATGTCTTTACTTTTTGTCCTTTTATATTGAATATTTCGATTTCTGCTTGGTTTACTGCATTTTGTAAATTGAAAGATATTGTCGTCTCAGGATTGAATGGATTTGGATAATTCTGGTATAAGTCCACTCCGGTAGTTACAATATCTTCTGTTATATCTGTATTCAGATCTTCCAGATCCATTATATATGCCGAGCAGCCATAAGTTCCCAATAATAACGTTCGGATTGGATTGTGAATAAGCATATCAATAACGGGTACATTTGGTAACCCATCAGAAAGACTTTGCCACTCATCTCCCCCATTCTCAGTAAAAAATACTCCAGCATCGGAACCAATAAAAATTCTATTAGGAACTTCCGGATCAAGAGAAATACAATTTATTGGTAACTGTGGAAGATTAGAAGAAATATCGATCCAATTCTGACCAAGATCCGTAGATTTGAAAACATGAGGATAAGGCTCATCCCAGCGGAAACCTGATACAGTTACATAGATCGTGTTCATATCAAAAGGATCTCCAGCGACTCTGGTTATCCAACGATTAGGTAATCCTGCAGTAACATCCGACCAGCTATTTCCGTCATCAGTTGAAACATGCACATTCCCGTCATCTGTTCCGGCAATTACTACATTTGGATAATTAGGATTTATTCCAATTGTAGTAACTGTATGATAACTGGTACCGGTGTCGCCATCAGTGAGATCCATACTGACAGCATCCCAGTAATCGCCACTGTTAGTTGTTTTCCAAACTCGATAAGTACCAAAATAAAGAATTGCTGGATCTACAGGATGCATTGCAAGTGGAGAAGACCAGTTTGTTCGATCATTACCCATCTGGTCGGATATATTTTCAAACCAGCTACCACCATTTGTAGATCTATGCAGATTTCCCCATTGTGATTCAGCAAAAATTATATTGGGATTAGTGTGATCGACTTTACAGTAGAATCCGTCTCCACCCAGAATCACATACCAGTCATCCAATGCACCGGTCATGGTTCTTATCGTGCTGTTATCCTGAGTACCTCCATAAATTCTTTCTGGATTTAAATAGTCCATTTCTATCGCATAAAACTGCGTAAGTGGAATATTATCAATTTTATCCCAGTTATTGCCATAGTCATCACTCGTATATAATCCACCATCATTACCTTCTACAATTCTACCAGTAAATTCATCGATTATCATTGCATGATGATCAACGTGTATTTCGTCCATATTTCCATAATCAGCAATGACCTGCCAGCTACCACCACCATTTTCGGTTCTACAAAGAGCAACACCCATAGCAAACACTCTATCTTCATTTGCAGGATCAACACAAATCTGTCCAAAATACCAACCGAAACTGGAATTCATATCGGTGATATTACCATCATTGGTTTGATTCCAACTTGCTCCTCCATCAGTGGTTTTAAATATTCCCAAAAAGGAATAACCTCCAACCGGCTGCTGGTCATAAAATGCATATAATACTTCAGGATTACTTTTAGCGATCGTTAATCCAATTCTACCAACTCCATCGTGACTGGGAAGACCGGTAGTTAGCTCATCCCAGGTATCACCTCCATCTGTAGATTTGTAGATACCTGAAGATAAACCACCTGAACGACGATATTCTCGACCTCTCATACGTTCCCACATAGAAGCATACAAAATTTCAGGATCAGTGGGATGTTGAACCAGATCTACAGCAGCGGTTGAATCAGTAACAAACAGCTTTCTATCCCAGGTTAATCCGCCATCATCACTACGATAGATTCCTCGTTCTTCATTAGGGCTGAACAATGTTCCGGTTGCAGCAACAAATACTCTTTGTGAATTTGAATGATCCACGATTATTCTGCCAATATAAGCTGAGTTTTCTAAGCCGATATGTTCCCAACTCTCACCCGCATTAACAGATTTATACATACCATCACCCACAAAACTAAAACTAGAAGAATTTGCCTCTCCGGTTCCAGCATATATTATGTCTTCATTATTAGGATCGATAGCTAGATCACCAATGGCAATAACGGGTGCATCAGTAAAAACATTCTCCCAATTTACCCCTTCATCAGTGGTTTTATAGATCCCACCAGAAGCAGCTCCGATATACCAGGTCTGGGTGCTGGAAGGATGGATCGCCAGATCAGTAATGCGTCCTCCAACATTAATTGGACCAGCTAATTCCCAGTTATATTCACGACTTTCCCTTGTTTGAGAATGCAATTCTGCAGCTTGCTGCAGTGCTTCTAAATAATTTTCATGTTTAATTTCATGATAAGGATAAGCTCTTTGATACCCAAACCATTCATTGGGTAACGCTTTGGGTTCTTTTTTTATTTTTCCACCATGAGGCGTTTCAATAAATTCCGGGTGAGAGATCTTCTTATGCTTAGGAACAGGCTTATATAACAATGTGCCTCCAACAGCTACAAGCATTACTATAACAATAAATACTATAAATCTTGTTTTCAAAATTTCCTCCAATTTCTACTATAATTTTATTTT
>CAZOCS010000068.1:0-13006 GCA_964578365.1 uncultured Candidatus Cloacimonadota bacterium | reverse complement strand
ATCATACCATTTTAGTTTTACTTGATAAATAAAAGTTCTTTCCGGATACAATCTGAAGGCGCGAAGTTCTAATGAAATTGAACGATACTTAACTTCTGAGATCGCTCTGGCTATAACCGGGAAAACAAGAACAGAATAGATCTTGAAACGCTTAAGCAATGGAGACCTTGATATTTCGATTCCACGCAGGTTTAAAGCCTCTCTGCTTATTATAAACTGCTTATGGAAGATCGGGATAAAATGTATTACTGAAGCAACTAAAAATGAAATTTCATAAGGGATCTTCCAACTACGAAATGCCAGTATATAATCGTAATATGGAATATCTAAAAGCAAACCAGCTACAAGCACTATCAACATAAGCCGTAAGGAAGAGGAAACACCATAATCTACACCTAAACTAGTGATCTTGATAATTCCATATTGCCAAATGGTTTCTCCGCCGTGACGGAACAGTATTTGAAATATCATCAGCGTTAAAACGACTCGTAAGATCAATTTCATTCTATGCATTAACCGGCTGAATCTGTGTTTTGAAGGTTGAATAATGAGTAATAGGAATATCGAGAATAACAGTAAAGATACCTGCATGAAAATAGTGTTATGAATTACAGAAAGAGTTGTAATTGCAGAAACAATAATAATTATTGTTCGTAAGTTCAATATTGTAGATGAACCTTTTTGAGCAATTTTTCCACTTACTTTCTTCATTTCCATTCCTTCATTTTTAAAAGAATTCACCTTCCAAACTCAAAACAAAGTTCATTCCTTCTCCTGGGTATCCATACTCCTCTTCATAATTCAGATCGAAGATATTTTCAACACCAAACATGATCTTATATCTTTTGATCTTTTTATTTAAATAAATTGAATGAAGCCAGTAAGCTGGAAGATCAACATTCTCTACAGTATGCCGAACATCTTTCCAGGTAGCATTATATTCCATTTTTATCGAGTATGGAAGCTTAATCCACTCTATAATTCTAATTGCATGACTTGGAGTCTCCAATAATTCCGCATTGCTGTCATCAGAATATTCAATATAAGAATAATCTGCTTGATGTTCCCATACAAAATATATCTTTGAAGACACTTCATAACCATAGGAGTTGATCTGATCTATGTTTGCATATATTCCACCAATTTTCTTTATTAATCCTGAAATATGATTATAAAAGACAGATTGTTGAATAGAACCGGAAAAAAAACTCAGTGAATATGGAACATGTAAATTGAATTCACTTTTTTGAGCACGTTCTTCTGTGAGATCTGCGTTACCACTGCTAGAGCTAAATAATTGATGCATTGTTGGGTATTTTGTATTGGATGAAAAAGCGAGTGAAGATTTCCAGTTTAATGAATTCTTATAATAAATTCCGGCTGAAGGCTCAAGGTGGGATATCCAATTATCTCTGCCACTTTGCTTAAAAAAAGATACACCGCTGCCGACTGTAACATTAAATGAGCTATATTTAATTTCAGTCTGCCAGAAGCTATTATGTTTTAATTGCTCGTTTCCAACCCAGTCAGGATAATTTCCATTATCTTTTCTTAAATAAGCTTGTTTCTCAAAACGATACCCAAAAGATGAATTCAGATTTCCGGATATTTCCCAATCAAATTTCTGATGCGCACCGAGAATCCAACTTTTTATGTTGGAAGGCCACTGAGAGTACATATCACCTGTGTAGGGATTGTATTCTGCATAGGTGTCATCATAGCGGTCGTAATAAATATTTATATCGGAAGTAAGGTTGTATCTTAATTGGAATGAACCGAGTGTTGAGAACTGATAGCGTTTCCATTCAATAAATTCACGTATCCTGTTTTCATAGATGCTCTCAGGAATTTCTTTCGTATCCATGAAAGTGTAGCCAGCTTGAATTCCTATCGAATGGAAATCAAATATTGTGAAATTAAGTTTAGATTGCAGATCCCATTGATCTCTTTTGTAATTATCTCTATCTCCGCCATCCTCTGTATTAGTGGGCACAAAATCTTCTGATAACATGAAACCGTCTGTGAGGTAACGTGATGCATATAGCCAATAATCCCAATAACCAAGATCACGGGCAGATGACAGATACGTTTTGTTCGTATTATTTCTTTTAAATTCAGTTCCAATTTTTAGCCATGACGAGTTAGAAGGTGAATCTGTGATAATATTAATAACTCCGCCCATGGTATCGGAACCATAAAGAGAAGAAACCGGGCCTTTGAGGATCCTGATCTCTTTAATATCAGAAACAGGTATTGTATTAAGGTCTACATTTCCAAAATACCCACCACCAAGCGGTCTGCCATCAAGCATTATTTTTATTTGATCATTATCAAATCCTCTAATGCGCAAGGTACTGCCGGATTTACCACCGGTAGAAACATGCAATCCATTTGTTTTTTCAACTGCTTCGGCAATATTTATCTCGGGAAGTGACAGTATTGGATCAAATTCAATTACTTCTATTGCTCCAATGGTTTGCTGAGGTCTATCAGCAATCACTCTGATACCATCTAAACTGTAATGTCTTATTTTAGTTTTGAGTGTATCTATCTCAACTGAGAACAACAAGTTTACTGATATTAATAATAAAATAAAGATATTAATTTTTTTCAAAAGTCCCTCTTGGTAACGATTCGATCCTTCTATTTTTAATCAAATAATTTTTATCAATAAGATTCATGAATTTTTCTTCTTTATGAGATATAATAAGACATCCTTTTCCCAATGCCTTTCTCTCTTCCAATATCTCAATGAATATCCTGATTAGTGTATTATCTAATCCTGCTATTGGTTCATCAAGGATCCAATATTTATCATAGTTTATAAGAAGCGCAGCTAATCCGATCCGCTTTATTTGCCCACCACTCAATTCCCAGAACGGCTTATCTCTCAGATCAATTATTCTTAACCTTTGCATTACTCTTTCTCTAAGCTCAAACGATGATTCATCAGGATGCTTATCGAAACCATGCTGCCATAAAGTAATATCTTCCTCTGGAGTAGCGGCAACAACGTTAGATAATGGTTCTTGTTTAAGATAAATAATTGATTTTGCACGCTCAGTAAAAGAGACTGGTTTAAGGTTTAGATCATTGATGTTTATTAAACCGGTATATTTTTTTTCTAAACCACTAAGAATCCGGCAGAGAGTTGTTTTACCGGAACCATTTGCACCATTTAAGAAAGTTATCTCATTAAATGGCAGCTCTAATGAAGCATTTGTAAAAATGGAATTTCCCGGTTGATATGAAAATGACAGATCTTTAATTTTAATGCTTTTCATTCAGTTTTTCCATTTCAATTGTTTTAGTTGCGAATTGAGTAATATCTTTTGTATGCCCTGCGAGAAATATTATTTTCCCATTCTTAGCTTGTGCATTGATCTCGTTTGAAATAAGTTTTATATATTCTTGTGAAAGCCCTGTAAATGGTTCATCCAACAAATAAATTTCGGGTGAAAGTGTTATGATAGATGCAAGTGTAACCAATTTTTTCTGTCCAAAAGAGAGAGAAGCTGTTTCTTCATATCGCAAGTCTTTAATATTTAATTTGTCAAGAACCTTAACAATTCGATTAGTAATATCTTTAGCTGGAATTTTTAAATTTTCCGGAGCAAAAGCAAGTTCTTGCTCAACTGTTGGAAAGAAGAGCTGGTTGTCTGGGTGCTGCATAAGAAGACTCATTCTTGGTGCAATTTCAGGAAGCGATAACTTAGAAATATCTACATTGTTGTAAGCAATACTTCCCACTAAATCTCCAGGAAATATTTTTGGGATCACAGTACATATAATATTTAAGAGCGTAGTTTTTCCTGATCCACTGTCTCCGCGCACTGCAATTATATCTCCCTGCTCAGCACTAAATGAAAAATTATTTATCAATAGAGGTGAAGTTATATTATATCGAAAGGAGATATTATTTAATTTTAACATTATTCTATTTCAATTGCTGCCAGATATTTGATCCACCGCTGACTAAATTCGTCAGTTGGTATTACCAGCCGGATAAACTGATCATTAGCATCTTCCTGGAATACAAGATAAAAAGACTCATTCTCTTCTTTGGTTAAATTAAGAGTGCCACCATCTTTAGAGTGAAGAATGTATTTCGTTTCAATAGAAGATGGGATCTTCAATGATCTACAAATATCATCAAGATCATAGCCGGTAAATTTATCACCCCGCTTGGTTGTGAAACTAACTTGCTTAATTGAATGGATCTCAAGATATGTAAGAAATGTTTCTTGGTCTTTATAAGTTATCCTAATTCCTTTTTCGTCAATAACTTCACTTTTCTGATAAATGATAAGTGCAAGAAGAATTATTATCAGAATAAATAGAATTAATAGTATTTTTTTCATAACTAGTCTTCCCACATTTTCTTATATTTTCTGGCATAAAATCCATTTTTGCTGCTTTGTCCTACAAATTCAAAATCATTCATTCGTAAGGAGAATTTATTATTTTCGCTTGAAGTTTTTGAATAAATGCAGATCTCTTTTAGATTTCGTATATTACAAACTGCCGGCAGATCTTCTGTTTTGGAATTCCAGACGTTCTTATCTCTTTGGATATAGATCTTAGAAAAACTACGTGATGTTATTAAAGCAGCAGTTCCATCAGAACCAACTAGAAGTGCATATTTTGCTGAAGGTGCAATACTCTCAAGAATCTCATCAAGTCTACAGTTACTATAGATCACTGTCCTTTCTTGTACATTTCCGGTTAGGATCAAATTATTTGTTGAACATGCAAAGAGAGTCAGAATAAAAAATATAATTGAAACTCTTTTTACCATTCCAACCATTCTGCTTTACTCCAATTTTCATTATTGAATTTTTCACTTGAATTATGCTTATTGGTCTTCTTTTCAAAATGAAGAATTACTTCATCTGGAAAGCTGTTCCAATTAAGCAGATCGTTTACTTTGGAAAGTGAAGTGAAGTGGTTTTGGAAAATCAGTGCAATATCAAAAATCTGAACGTAAGCTAGATCCTTGATCCACATACCGGCTGGCATGTCAGGGCTTTTCAAATCAAATGAATCACCATTTTTTATCAAAACAGCATTCTTTAGATATTTGTTGTAATCTAAACTATGTTTCACACCGTCTTTTCCAACTACAAGTACTTCATCTTTAAGATATGGAAATGCTTGAGACATGATCTCTGGAAAAGTATAGCCGCTAACTTTTACAAATGGAGGAAGTTCATCTCTAATTTGTGTGTTAAGCAATATTGGTTTTGCAAAATAAATTGTGTGTGGGAAAGGAATATCTGAAATAGTTTCAGTTTCAATTGTACTTATATCTTGTATCCAGAACATATCTCTAATAGTAGGAATTACCAGGCGGGTATGTTCATCTGCAAGAGTCTTGCCATTCCTAACTAAAGCAATAATGCCGCCACCACTTAATACATCTTCTTTAGAAACACGTACAAGATAATTATCAGAAGATCTAAAGCACAATTTATCGTAATTATTAATATCGAATTCGACAAGAATATCAGTAAGTTTTACTCCAATCCAAGTGTCGTTTTTCTCTTCACCATCTTTATTGCGATGGGTAGCTATTTCAAATTGCTCATAACTTTCCAGTTTTATTCGATCCAAACTTATAATTCTGTCTGCATCAATAAATTCAATTGAGAACAGTAAACAGCTAAACAGCAAAATTATTACTACTAATTTAATTCTCATTTTTTCCCCTAAACAATATTGTGATTTTTTAGCTTATTATAGATAGTAAATGAAATTATTCCACCTACAATTCCAGAGATTGCAGCAGCAATAAGTGAAATGACAAAAGGAATTGCTGCAAGACGCATTACAAGTATTGTTACAATTACTGCTCCGGTAAGATTTGCTATAGTTACAACAAGAACATGAAAAAGTAAAGTTTTCTTGTTATGGAAGAACAGTGAAACGATCTCTGCCATTAATCCCGGTAATGTGTAACTTATTAGCGAGACCGCACCATGATTTCCAAAATATCCCATACTCAGCATTACAATAGCTTGTGTGATACCAACCAGTAATCCTGCTCCGGGTTTGTTTACAATTGCAATTGCGAGTGCAATCCACATCATGTATAATCCACCTGCAAGTGAACCTCCAGGTATCATTAATGGAGCTGAGATGAGATGAATTAGTGGTGTAATTATCGGCTTGGTAGCCAACCCCAATGCACTCATAATAGCTATGTAAAGCAGATCTTGAGAAGAATATTTCCTTAACCAGTTCACTATCTTTGTATCTCCACTAGATCTATCTTTTCTACAACCTTAACACTTTTGAAGATAGTATTGAAATTTGCATCTAGAAAAACAGCTTTATTTTGTTCGGGAAGCCAATAACTGGTCATGATTGTATCCCAATTAAAAATATTATTGGAATCATCATTAACCCAGCCATCAGCAGCTGTAAAAAGATATTGATAATCTTGTTGATTTTGAGTTACAAAATCTGAGATAAAATTTTCTAATTCAATTGCATTCACGATATAAGTTTCTTCATCTTTTGTATAAGTGATTTCTTGTGGTGTAAATGCACTAGTTTCAAATATTGTAATGTTGGCATCCAAAACAACATCAAATTTTCTGTATAAACGCAGATAGTAAGCCCATTTCACATTATGTCCTGAAGGAATACTCTCGTCAGCAAAATATGTTCTACCCTTTTCATTTGGAAGTAAAAATCCTGTTATAAAATTTGCCCAGGAAAGATCATAATAACCGTTTTCTCTTGGTGTCCAGTTTCCATCTTCATCACTCGATACGATCTCGATGGCAAATAATTTTCTACCATCAAAATCATCTTCATCAATATATTCATTAACATAGTCCATATCGACAAATTGATCAAGTGAATACCCTGTTACTATTAAACCATTATAGTCTACTTGTTCTGATGCGTAATTTACTAGTTCTGATGAATCTGGTATTGTAAATTCAAAGTAAATTGTTTCTGCAAATGCAGGTGGGGTAGGATATTCTGCTTGATTCTCTGATGGATTGTTATCACAAGCCGTAAAAGTGAATAGGATAATAGCTCCTAACAGTAGTAATTTTGCGAATTTGTTCATTTGTCCTCCAAAAAATACTTTTTTTGAAGGCAAGAGGATAAGTTTCTTGATATTTCCTTCTCGCCTTTCCAAACACGGGAGATATTTTCGTTTCCCAAAATACCCTATCGGTAAAGTATCATAGCTAATATTGTTAGCTTTAGAATCCTTTACTTCAGCGCAAAGCAAAAGTTAATTTATAGATGATGATGTCAAGAATTTGGTTTTAGAATTTTTTGTAGATTACTTAAAGATTATAAGCTTGATTTAGGCTATAATACATTATTGTCCGTAAATCTCGTAAGTTTCCCAAGAAATATTTTGTAAAAAGAGTGCTTCATCACTTGTGATAAGTGGGTCATTTACATAAGATGCACCAACTGGAGTTTCATCCCACAGAAAAGCAAAGAAAGTGCAGCATGCAAGGTAGGTTCCATGGACGTTTGGATGATTGCCGTCTTCCATGAAAAGTTCTAATTCAGGATTTTGCTGACGAGAAAATTGCCAGGCTCGTGCAACAGGGATAACTGGTGCATTAAGTTCATTCCCAATAAAATTATAAGCTGCTGACTGTTGTTCTATCATCTCATCGAATACACTTTCAAAGGGCCAACTAAAGAAAAATGCAGTTTGTGCACCGGCATTAGTTATTACCGAATCTAAAAGGGTGGCATATTCATAAAAAAGATCTGGGTCATTTACCGGACGAGAAGTCATTTCCTGCAAAATTACTATATCCCAGTTTCCATCTTCAATTAATTGAATTGTAATGGGGCTGTTAAAGTGCTGCTCCAATGTCCAACCTCCACCAGTAACACTCTCGCATTCAATTGCCAGTGTAGAATCTATAGAATTTGCCAAATTCATTGTATGCAGGTCGACACCACCGTTATAATATGTAATACTGTTACCAATAAAGAGAACTCGTTGTGGTAAATCCGGAATAAGATCTCCCCAGTCAACTATAATTTCCAAACTCCCGGTTAAAGGAACAAGATAAAGCTCGATCACGACAGTTGTAATTTCTCCAGCAATTACTTCTCCAGTACCAGATCCTGTTGCAATAATAACTTCACCTTCAAAAACCTCTACTTCGATTATGTATATGCCCGGCTCAAGATCAGAGAAAATTCCTGAAGCAGTATTTGTGCTGTCATCAATAGTCAGATTTAAACTGCTGATGAAATCATCTTTTGTAATTGTCACTCTGACCGCAGTTACATCAAATCCATTATCCAGGGCAGGTTGTAAAGACATAGAAATTGGTAGTTCACCTGTCTGTTGGATTTCCGTACCCAGTTGCTGGCAACCAAAAAGTATGAGTAATGTTAATAAAAATATCAATTTAAATAATTTCATGGTCCCTCCAATTGCAAGAAATTTAATTATATCAATTATTTAGTTCAGTTAAAAGCTCAATAGCAACTTTTTCATCATCTTTGTGAATAAAGAATTCTACTTTTCCAATATCTGCACCAAATGCAAAACTGAACTGTCCTCCCAGAATGCTTTGCATATGCTCACCTCTAACTATATATTCAATATCTGCATTAATGAGAATTGATTTAATAATTGCTGTTAAGCCCAATTCGGAACTCTCAAATACTTTCACAAAATCAGATGCTTTTTCTTCATGTTTATTGGAAAGGAGAACAGTATCACAGAAAGGGCATTGCACTTTTGTTGTATCAATTATTTTATCGCATTTAGGGCAATACATTTGTTTCCGTTAGAAGTGGTGATATGTTTTCATTATTATCAAAACAAAATTTATTTTTCTCGAAAACTTTTACACAGGAATCAACTACCTCAGGATCATACAAAATACCTTTGTTCTGTTTGATCTCTCCCAATGCTCGTTCTAAACCAAAAGCAGCCCTGTATGGTCTGTGAGAGGCCATTGCTTCAACAACATCGGCAACCATGAGAATTTTAGCTTCCAACGAAATATCCTTTCCGACTAGTCCTTTTGGATATCCTGTTCCATCAATCCGTTCATGGTGTTGGAGTATAATATCTGCAATAGGCCAGGGGAAATCAATGTTTTTAAGAATATCATATCCAGCTTGAGGATGGTTTTTAATCAAGTTAAATTCTGCCGGGGTTAGTCTGCGAGGCATACTTAGTATTTCTGCAGGAATTGATATCTTGCCAACATCATGAATCATGCCGACCATATAAACGCCTTCCACTGTTTGCTCTGGAAGTTTCATGTATTCTGCTATACTTTTTGCTAACAGAGCAACTCTTCTTTGATGTCCTGCAGTGTAAGGGTCTCGTGTCTCTATTATTAATTCAGTGGCGTGAATGATTCCGGTGAGAGTTTTCTTTAATTTCTTCAATGTTTCTCGAAGATGGTGTTCCGATTCTTTATGTTTTGTAATGTTAATTCCAATACCCAAGATGCCTATCACTTTTCCATTATTATCAAAACGTGGACTTAAAGTCATCCGGCTCCAAAGTTTCTCACCACTTTTAGTAATCTGCTTTAGTTCACATTCTGTACCTTTTTTTGTGGAGATAATTAACTTTTTTGCAAGGAGTGCATTTCTCTTTGATTCAGCACCATTATATATAATGGTTACTTTTTTCTTACCGATAACTTCGCTGGCTTTATAACCGAAAATATTTTCAGCTCCTTTATTCCAATAAAGAATGTTTTGATCATTATCAGTTGATATGATCGATACAGAAGAAGAGCTTTCTAGAATGTTTGAGAGTAACTTATTTTTCTCATCTACTTTTGTGTGGTTAGAAACTTTTTGATCAGATTTCACAATACACTCCTACTTTTTCTTTTGAATCTCAACCCTATTTCTTCCCAAGTGTTTTGCTTTGTAAAGGATTTTATCTGCAGCTTTGAGAACTTTTTCCGGTTTTGTTTGATTTCCACTATATTCTGCAATACCTATACTAACAGTGACAGTAACTGTCTTGCGATCTTTAGAAGCCGATTTGCCACGGTTTTTTGAAGTTGATGATCTTCTTATAGGAGAACGTACTATAAACTCTGTTGATTCAAGTATTACCCTGTATTCTTCCATGAAAGGTTGAGCTTCTTTAGATGTTTTACCGGGAAAAATAGTTGTGAATTCTTCACCACCATACCTAAAGGATTTAGCACCACCGGTTACTTCACTTAGTTTTGCAGCTACCATTTTTAAAACTTGATCACCTGTTTTATGACCATATCTATCATTAAATTTCTTAAAATGATCGATATCAATCATTGCAATGGCATAATTCTTGTTTAATGTTGATAGGGTCTCGTTTAAACTTCTACGACCATGTAATCCAGTAAGTTCATCAATATAAGCCATAGAAAATGATGCTTCTATTGTCGTAATAAGAAGTATAAGTCCGGATGCTGTAAAGAATAGCATCAAAGTTGGAATAGGATCACTTGAACATACTGCCAGAAACACAGAGATAGTTACAAAAAGGTAGCCACCATTTCTTACATCACGACTGCTCACAAATTTTAAAATCATAAGAGTAATTATAATAATAAATGTAAATAAAGAAATTACAGGAATATTTTCGATTAAAGAGGTATTTAAAAAAATACTATATAAATATTGTGTAAAAACCAGTAGTGAATTAGCTAATTTTGGGAATTCTGTATAGAATTGAATTATAATTTTAGATTCAGGGAATTCTATTAAATAATACAGAAAGCGGATAGTTACTATTTCAACTATTATGATCACTATATAAGTAAAGAAAACTCTGATCTTTTTTTTCTCAACAAAAGTAAATAGAAAAATATTAATTGGAAGTAAAAAAGAGATAATTCGTGGAATGATAAAATCTGAATCAATAATAGGATAACTTGAAGAGAGATTTAAAATAAAGTAACTAATTGTAAGAATAATTGTGCACAAAATTAGACCAGAATTATTAGAACGAGCTCCCAGGATTGCAACTATTGTAAAAAGGAGATAGGGAACAAGTGGAAAGATCACAATAAAGGCTGTTAGTTCATTATCAATATTAGCATGAAAGAGCATTCTGTCCCATTGCCAGCCAATTATCATTGATAAAATTATCAATAAGCTTGGAAAGATCAACGGTGCAAAAAGTCTTTTAACATTATAATACAAAACTTCTCCCTAAAATTTGTTCTTCTTAATCAACTCTTTACTTTTTTTAGATAGTTTTGAAAAAACCAATGCGTATGAATCATCTATCATATCTCTAATAATTTTATCCGGAACAGTATTGTCTAAGATCACGGTATTCCAATGATTCTTATTCATGTGATATCCGGGGATCACTGCATTATATCTTTCTCGTAATCCCTCAGCAATAAACGGATCACATTTTAAATTTATACTTAATGGATCACTATCAATTGCTATCAATATAAACATTTTGCCACCAACCTTAATCACCATGGTAACGTCATCGAAAGGGAAATCGATCGAAGCACCTTTCTTTTGCAGACAATATGTACGCAGTTCTTCCAAATTCATTAATTCATCTCTCTTTTAAAATACTTCAATAAAACAACACGGGAAATAATTCCTGAAACAATATAGGATAAAGCTATAGCTGCAAAAATTCCTGTCAATCCAAATAAATATGAACCCAGCAATGCTAGTGGAATACAAAAAATAAACATCTGGACAATTGTAAGCCCAGCTGCTTGCAGGGGTTTGTGCATCACGTTCAAAGCGGTTGTATTTAGTACAAAAATACCCTGCATTGTATAACTTAAAGGAACAACAGTGAGATATAAGGCAATTGTAGATATCACTTGTGGGTCTTTATTAAAAATCACTGCAATTTGATTACGCAATGAAAAAAGTATGATGAATATTGCAATTTCCCAGATAATTGTAAATTTATTGCTTATATTAATTGCAGTGCGAACACGATCATATTTTTTTGCTCCTAAATTTTGCCCGATAAATGGACCAAAAACTGATGCTAGAGAGTGAATAACGGCAAGAGAGAAGAATTCTAGCCTAGAGGCAACTCCAAATCCCGCAACTGCTTTAATACCAAAAGATGATACGATTCTTGTTATTATCCCGATTGTAATTGGAATAATAATTCTGGCACCGGCAATAGGAACTCCAATAAAAAGTACTTGTTTCCAGGAAATTAGTATTTCAGAAATTTTAGGAATATTAAAAGATATCATTTTTTCCCGTTTTGTAAGTACCCATAATGCAATGGAGAATGTAGTCAGTCTACTTATTACCGTCGCGATCGCAGCTCCTTCGATACCAAGTTCTGGGAACGGACCGATTCCAAAAATCAATAGAGGATCTAATACTGTATTCACGCAGACTGCAATTAGCATGATAATGCTGGGGGTTTTTGCATCTCCAGTTGCACGGATAGCATTATTTCCAACCATTGGGACTACAACAAAAGGCATTCCAAGATACCAAATTCTCATGTACGATTTGATATATGGCATTATTTTGGAAGTTGCACCCAAAGCTTTGAAAAGGGGTTCTATAGTGAATAATCCAAAGGTAATAAATCCAATAACAATAATTATTGAAAGTAGCAAGCTGTCAGTTGTGAGTCTTTGAACTTTATGATGATCACCCTCTCCTATTGCACGTGATATAACTGCAGAAGCACCAAAGCCCAAACCCAAGGCGATACTGGTTACAACTAATACAACAGGAAATGTAAAACTAAGGGCAGCTAATTGATCTGTACCTAGTTTTCCAACAAAAAATGTATCTACCAAATTGAATGCGACCATACCCATCATGCCAAAAGTCATGGCTATTGTCATTTTGGTTAGAGTTTTTCCAATTGGACCCTCGATTAATTTAGCAGTAGATCTATTGTTCAGCATGTAATTATTTTATTTTTTAAATCTTTCCTTTCTCTTTCATTTTTTCGTATTGACTGGGGAAATGTTCTTTTAAACAGTCAGGGCAGATACCGTGACTGAAATCAACATTTGTATGTTTA
>CAZOCS010000067.1:0-13053 GCA_964578365.1 uncultured Candidatus Cloacimonadota bacterium | reverse complement strand
CTTGACAACGAATATGGGCTAATTAATAAAGGAAAACAGAAAAGGAGTGAATAATGATAATCGACTCGCGGTATAATGTAGAAAAAAAATTGGGTGCTGGTGTCTGGGCAACTGTATATAAAGTGGTCGATCTGAGAACACATAAAAAATTCGTTCTTAAGCTTTTCCAAATGCTTGATACAGATAGTCTTTATGAAAAATTCTCTGCAGAGAACATGCATCATATTACAAAATTGCACCATCCTAATCTGATACAAGTGAACGACTTTGGGAGTTTTGAAAATCATATATATTATCTTTGTGAATATTACGAAGGGAAAACCCTCTCCAACTTTAAATATCGTAAATCCAATGTGGAATTATTCTACGATATTATTGTACAGATCTGTTATGCTTTAAGTGCGTTGCATAGTCAGAATATTATTCACAGAGACTTAAAACCAAATAATGTAGTTTATAAGATCAAAAAGAATCAACCAGTATTGAAATTGATGGATTATGGTTTTACCAAAATAGATATAGAGAGAACAAATCAGCGAATTGGAAATATTTTACCTTATGTAGCACCAGAAGTATTTACTGGCAACGAAGCTGTGGCCCAAAGTGACTTTTATTCACTTGGGGTAATGCTATATCAAATTACTACTGGAACTCTGCCTTATACAATCGAACAGCTTTCAACCATTCTTGCCGGTGATGAATTTAATTTATTCCCCAAATTTCCAACTGAATTAAATCCCGATATTCCTGATAATCTAGAGAAGATAATTTTAAAATTACTAGAAAAAGATCCAAAAGACAGGTTTGATGATGCAGAAAGTATTATTCAACAGATCAATCAGATCCAACCCAAAAAATATCCTTTCTCCAGGAAAAGATCAATTGTAAACAATATTCAATTTAGTGATTACATAGTTCGTGAAGATTATTCTCATCGACTGCTAGACTATATTCCTATAATCAGTAAAGATAATGGGAAGATTATTTCCCTTTCTGCCGGCAAGGGTTTAGGTAAGAGTAATGTACTTACACTTTTTCGGTACCATCTATTAACAGATAAATATAATATTTTTGATTATACATGCAGTCCTACTAATCAGGATCCCTTTTTTGCTTTAATAAAAGAATTTTATCGAGCTGCAAAGACCAATAAGAAGATCGCTTCAGATCTATCCAAGATATCTCCAACATTAAATAAATATTTATTTGATTCAGAAAAATTAAACTCAGACATAAAATACGAAAAAGATGATCTTGAACTAGATTACAAAACAGCATCAAATTTTATTTATCATCTCTCAGAAGAAAAACCACTTATCTATATTATAAGGCAAGCGGAGTATTTAACTAAAGATGTTTTCAGCTTTCTAAATTATATTTCCAATGAAGTTACCAGACGCCCCATCCTAATTATTTTGAGTATTAATGATCCACGTAAATTAGCTGGATTAATGCATCCTGTTCAGATGACTATAGATGCATTAACTTACAAACAGACAGAGTTTTATGTGTCTAATTTATTAATGAATACACCACCGGAAGATTTTGTTAATAAAATATGGCTTCGCTCAAATGGAAACCCTATGTTCATTGAGCAGATCCTTCTTGATTTAACAGAAAAAAGATTGATCTTGGATGCAAATAAGTTTAATTTTGAATATGATCTGGATAAGTATAAATTACCTAAGGATATCTTAGATGCAATTCAATTAAGAATAAATCATCTTTCCAAATCGAGTTATAAATATTTAAAGAAATTATCTTGTATAGAAACTCCTCTCTCAGGTGCTTTAATAAAATCAATACTAGATATTGATGATAAAAGTCTTTTCTTTTTTCTTTCAGACGGAGTTAATAATGAACTTCTAAAAAAAGTGGATGAATATTATTATTTTACTTTTAAAGAAGCTCATGAACACTTTAGTAACGAACTTTCTGACAAAACAAGAAGGACCATTTCAAATAAAATTCTAAAATATTTCAAAGATAAACAAATTACACTTTTTCCATTTCTCGATGGCATTATTGAACATGCAAAATTTGTTAATGATTTTGAAGCAGTTCGTAAATATTTATTATTCTCTGTGCAATTGTTTACAGGAAAAGGGCAGCATGAAAGTGCTTTTGAACAGATCGTAAAAATCATTATTCTAGATTTTTCTCCAGATTTGGAAGTAAAGGAAAGCGATTTGCGTTCAGACCTCCAACTACTAATGGAAAAATCTGAGTGGGCAACAAATAAACAGATCTCTGATGATCTGAAACTTATAGTAATAAATATGCCTGATATCCCCGAAAAACATATGATAATGGGTATGTTCTATTTTGTTATGGAAAAGCTAACACATTCTAGAAAAAGATTTGAAAGAGCATTAGCAAATGCAATTACCGGTAGCTTGAGAATAGAAATTCTTATCAACTTGTGCAGGACATTACTTTCTCAGAATAGAATTGAAGAGATGGGTAAATACATTGAAGAGTTAGATGGATATACACTTCCTGATGATAAAGAAATTTGTTATATTACTCACAAAGGGCTTTATTTCGGCTTTAGTGGAAGCTTGGATGAAGGTATTAATATCATTGAGGATTATTTACAAAATATCAAAACTCAAAACAATCCGAACTATTTTATCAGGTTAGGAAGACTTCATAATGCGCTGGGTGTTCTATATAGGAATAAAAAATTATTAGATGAAGCCGATAGAAACTTTGAAGTTGCTAAAAAGATCTGGGAACGTATTGATTATAAGCGTCAACTTGTGGCAGTTTATAATAATATTGGAGATGTTGCTTTAACAAAGGGTGATACAACAAAAGCATTTAAGAATTTCAAGAAAGCAAAGGATATTTCTGAACAGATCGATTCAAAACGTTATGGGGTACTGGTCCTTCTCAATCAGGGAGAAGCGCATATTAAGCTTGGAAATTTTACAATTGCAGAGAATTTTTTGAAGAAAGCATACCTTGCCTCAAAAAAACTTGAAACGAAACCATTCTTTAAGTCTATTATTAATAATCTGGCAATAGCTAAAAGTAAAATAAAGAATTTTAACTATTATTACAAATTTATTAAGGAGCATGTTCCAAGTCTGATAAAAGGGGAAATCTATCAGGTTACACCTTTAACAAAGACCTTCTTTTACTATCTGTATGAGATTGGTAACTACGAGCTGATAGAACAGATGTTGAATAGGTCTGAAGATCTATTTTTTCAAAGTCATGAACACGAATTTTATTATCAAATGCTTGGCTTCTTGAAAGTAATTAAAACAGATTATACGGGTGGACTCGAAATTATCGATAAAGCATTTACATATTCCAAACAAAACAAAAGTGATTATGCTCAAACGATAAATAGTATACGTCTTTCTGAATGTTATACTGGTCTTGGAGAAACAAAAAAAGCAATATCAGCTTGCCAAAAAGCCGAAGAACTTTGTGAAAAAAATAACTTCAAATACTGGGAAACAGTACTTAAGATCAAAAAAATAAAAATTCACCTTCTCGATGGTAATGTGAACTTAAGGATCCTATTACGTAATCTTTTTAATTTAATTGGATACTTGCAAAAAAATAATCTTTACTTACTGGAAACAGAAGTTTATGGGCTCATTGTTCAGATATATGCTTATTTAAACATGACCCGTAAGGCAAAATTGTTCTTTGATAGATATAAGGAATCAATTTTAAAAAATATAAAAAGACTCCCGAAACATGATAAAGAATTGTATTGCAGGAAAACAAGATTCTATCTGAAAAATTTTACAGGATTTAAAACTGTTAAGATTGAGCCTAGGTTCACTGAATCAACAGAGAAATGGCAGGAAGAATTGTATGATATCTTAAAATTAAGAGATACATCTAGAATGAAATTCTTTATAGATAGAACTATCACAAAATTACTCGCACCAGATTATTATGCAATAATATTGAAAGATGAAATAGGGAAGCATAATAAACCTTTCTTAAAGCATAATGTAGAGAATGAATATCTGTATTCAGATAAAATATTTAAATATATTCAAGAATCTCTAACTAAAAATGTGATGATTTCCAAAAAAATTAATAAATCTCATATTTTATTCATTCCTCTAAAGATCAAAACTGCAGAAGTTGGATGTTTAGTATTAGCCGATAAAGGTGAACTGATCTACCAGACTAAAGAAATTGAGATCGTAAAAAATCTAAAATTACACTTAACTTCCATTCTCATCCGTATTGATGAATTCATAACTCTAAATAAAGATATGGAATCGATGTCTAAGTTAATTGATATAACACGCAAATTCTTCGCTATTTTAAGCTTGGATAAATTGGAACAGGAAGTTGTGGCTTTTACATTGGATTTCACTGGTAGTACGCGCGGATTTCTAATTAAAAAAGATTTATATGAGAATTATACTTACAAAGTAGCTATGGATGATTCGATGCATATATTAACGAGTTATCTGTATATAAGCAAAAGCATTCTGAGTGAAGTTCAAAGGATCAAGCAGCCTATTCATGTTGAGAATGCTAAAGAAGAAAATATATTTAGTAATTATTCTGAACTTAATACTGAGATATTATCGATATATTGCGCTCCGCTTATTGTTGACGGAAATATTTATGGTTTTTTGTATTTAGATAATCTTGGCACTGAGAAAAACGAAATGCGGGTAAATCCTAATTTTATGAAATTAATGCTGACTCAGATATCTACAGCTATCAAAAATGCACAACAGTATGAAGTATTAACTCAAACCAATAAAGAAATAAGCTCACTTGATGATCTTAAAAAAGATTTTATTAATATTGTATCTCATGAACTTAAAACTCCTCTTGTAGCAATTCAAGGCTATACACAACTCCTTAATAAAACCAAGCTTGAGGAAAAAGAGAAAGAGATAGTTAGATCATTATCTAGTAGTTCTCATAAACTAGATATTACAATAAACGACATAATTAATTTTAATAAGTATCAAATGTTGAAAAAGCTTCATAAAGAGAAGATAAATATTCTTGATCTTCTTACTGAACTAAAAAAAGAAGGTGAACGGATTTCAGAAAAAAGGAATATGATATTTAGGTTAGAGGTAGAATCTAAACTTCAAAAAGTAAATATAAATTGGAATGCATTTTACTTAATGATGTTTAATATTGTTCACAATGCAATTCGCTTCACAAAAGATTTTGGAACAATAACTATTGGCGCACGTCATTCAGCATTCCAACAGGAAGAAATCGATGGGAAAGAGAGTTTAGTATTATATATCAATGATAATGGCATAGGAATTCCTGATAAAGAACACGAAAAGATCTTCCAAAAATTTTACGAGCTTTCCGATATTATTTCACATAGTTCTGGGGATACAGAATTCCTTTCCAGCGGACTGGGACTTGGGCTTTCTACTGCAAGGCTCATTGCGAATCTGCACAAAGGCAAGATCTGGATTAACAGTAAGGAAAATGAAGGTACAACAGTTTTTATAATCATACCATTTAATTAATAGGGAAAAAATGAAATTACTAAAAAGATTATTTAGTCGTAAATTATCATGGGAACAGCATAGTTTTACAAATATTGTAGCATCTGGCGAACGGATCGTGATATTCTGTCCTGCAGATTCAAATCAGACATTTCTAATATTATCACATATCTTAAGCTGGAAAAATCATTTCAAGCAAATATCAATAATTCTTCCGGATTATGATTACGCATTTTTTAAAAGGATAGATAAGGATGAGACTACAACATACTTTAATATCAATAATGACGTTAAACCCTTTAATAATGCGGTTATTTTTAATTTCAGTTCTTTAAAGAAAATTCGTAAAGTTCTAAATTATTGCAAAAGCTCTACGATATTAGATATTAACAATCCGGCTAACTTGCAGTTCCTTCCTACTCCAACGGATCCTATATTTTTGTTAAAGAAATTTGCAGATTTTTTTGATTTTAAATGGGAAAGATATCAGCTTGGAATTGAAATTTCAAAATCTGAATTAATGGTTGCTAAACATCAGTTCATAAAAAATAGATTTAAGAATTTTATTCTGGATTTCAGTAATGATCTTTCAACAAAAAAAATAGAAAATATAGTTCATATTATTAAAAAAGAATTTTCTGCTAATGTTTATTTCACAAATAAAAGAATTCATGATAAAGATTTTATTAACATTGAAGAAATTCATATCGCTAACTTATTTGAGCTTTATAGTTTGGCCAAGGTTAGTGATCTGTTAATAACCGATAGATCAGAAATCGCAGGAGCCCTAGCAGATCTGGTAGAAAATCAAATCCATCTCGGAACTTATTTTGGTAATGGCTCTTTAAAATGCATTGAACAAAATAAAATTATGAATTTAAAAAACATAATACATGATATATTGAATAAATAGATATTTTTGAGGTATAAATGAAGAAAATTATATTCATAAGTTTAATATTGGTTTTTGCTGTCATGCTGATTGCAGACCAAAGAGAAGATCTGCAATTTGCGGTTGGACTCTATAGAGATAAAAATTATGAATTAGCGAAGGTTGAACTTAAGAAATTTCTCACTAATTATCCGCAAAGTGAGGTGGAGACAGATATTAAATTCCTTTTGGGAAACATCTACCTTGCAGAAGAAGATCATACAAATGCAGAGAAATACTTTAGCCAATTATATGCAACATCACCACATCCGGCAATACTTGCAGAAGTAGCATTGGGATTGGGGCAGAGCAGATATTTCTTGAAACAATACAACCAGGCAAGAACTGTTTTTCAAGCATTTGTTACTGACCATATTGATAATCAATTAGCCTGGAAGGCATTTTATTATTTAGGAAAAATAGATTTTATACAAAATGATTTTGATAGTGCATTATCAAACTTTGAAAAGTCTCTCTCATTGGATCATAAAACATTGATTCTATCTGCAATATTAGAATTAAGAATTGCTCAAAATAAACTTACAGAAATTGATGAAGTTGCAATTGAGATTGTGCAAAAACAAGATTCTGAGAATAAATTCAGGGCTATTTTATTATATCAAAACTACAATCTTTCTCAAGGTAGATCAGAAAAAATATTCTCTGTCGGGTTAGATATGATACTTTCAACATCTCAGTATTTTGGAAAATACAATTTGGTCTTGGGAACAGCTTTTTATGAAGTTGGAAGATTTGATGAAGCATTGGAAAGATTAAAAAAAATTGATAATGAGAAAGCACAATATTATTCTGCTTTATGTTATTATGAATTGCATAATGAGAAAAAAGCTAAAAATATTTTGAATGAATTAGTGAATTCTACTAATGATCAGATAAGTTCAAATAGTACTTTCTATCTTGCAAAAATTGATGACAATATTGAGATGCTGCAGAAATTCATTGATGATAATCCAAATCATAATTTTACCCCGGCCGCCTATTATCAGCTGGGATACGATAGATTTAAAAATAATGATTTCAGTAATTCTCTGTCATTTTTCATTGAAGCCAGAAATTCAGGAAATACAATTGGTGATGAGGCATATAATTCTATTAAAGAAAAAACATTTTACCTCCTAGCAGAATCTAATTTTCTTATCAATAATAAAGTAGATGCGCTCAAAGCTTATGAACTCTATATTTCTGTATATCCACTTGGAGATTTTATCGATGAAGCTAATTTCAAGGTTGGTCTCATCAATTTCCAAAATAGCGAGTATGAAAGTTCAGCAGCCTACTTCAATAAAGTAAGAGATCAATTTCCCAATTCTCAAAAAGTAGGAATGAGTAATTACTATATTGGTGAGATCTATTTTGAAAAAGGTGATTATTCCAAAGCATTAGGATATTATCAGGATGCTCTGAGTGGTGTTTGTGATATTGGATTCACCTGGGAAAGGATCGGGCATATTTACTATTTTACCAAGGATTACAAAAGAGCTAAAGAATCTTTGGAAAATATACCTTCAGATACAAAATACTTATTTGATAGATTCTTACGAAAAGGGTACATCGAGTTTGCCGAACGTAATTATGACAAAGCTTTGGAAGCCTATACATTTGCTTCTGATCATACTGGAAATTCTGTTCAGGAAGAGGCCGTTCTTTCTAGGAAAGCCTGGACGCTTTATCAGTTGAAAAAATATGATGAAGCTTCTCAGTTGTACAGCAGACTTTCGGGAAGCACAACTTCACCCGAAAAATATATCATCAAAGCAGCAACTTCTGCCTTTAGTGCAGAGAATTATTTGAAAGCTATTGAATATTTTAAACAGTACACTCAGAATTTCCCATCCGCACCAGATTATTATTCTGCAATTCTGGGTACTGCCGATTCCTACTACAATCTGGGTGATTTTAATAATGCTGTGGATAATTATACTATTCTTATTCAACCTGGTATTGATGCGAAAATTCTGAATAATTCTATCAATGGCTTGCGCTGGGCGTCAGAACAATCTGAAACGATAGATTTTACAGAAAAAGTTGATGAGATATTGCGTAATTGTTCTGATAAAAATATCCGTGTGGAATTACTTGATAGGAAGATCTACTATCTATATAAAAAAGAGAATTGGCAAGAAGCAATTACTACAAGTAAAGAACTTGAGATCCTTGATCCTGAGCATAAGAATACATTAGAGATCAAATTAATGAAAGCGCTTTGTTATGAGAATATTGGTGATTATCAAAATTCTATTGCAACTTATGAAGAGTTGTATTCCAAAAAACATGACCCCGGTGTCTTACGTCATTGGTCAAGATTACTGGTAAAGATGGATAATTACTCAGGTGCAATTGATAAATTGAGAAAGGCATCGATGCTGTCCAGACGTGAAGATATCTGGTTGGAACTTTTAGAGATCGAATTGGAACGAAATAATGAGTTCTTTGAAAATGATTTTAACAAATTCATGGAATTTGCAACCGGAGAAGAACGGGAAATTGCTCAATTATTGGAAGTTGAATGGAAGATGGATCTTGACCAGATCGAAAAACTTAACTTAAGAATTATAGATTTAAGTAAAAGTAAATATAAAAGCGTAAAAGCCAGATCTCAATTTCTAAAAGGACTTCTCTTGAGTAAGAATGGTGATGATGAAGCAGCTATCCCTGAACTTTTACGCATGAGATATCTTTATCCGGAATTTGAAAAGATCCGAAATAAAGCCGAGGCACTTGCCTGCATTTCCTATGTAAATATGAATAATTATAATGAAGCCAAAAAACTTTTTGATGTGATAAAGAATGACATTTCTGCAGAGATGAAAGAAAAGCTAGAGAACATGCTGCAAGAGGGGGATAAATGAAAAAGCTAATAATTATCCTGCTCTGTATTCCGTTTACTTTTCTATCGGCTGCTGATGGTGAACAACTTGATCTGGGTAATATAGTTATTCAGGGTGAAACGGAATCTTTGGAAGATACTTTGAGTTCAGATAGAAACTTGGAAGAATATTGCATAATCTCTTCTACAGATCAATTTGAATATGCTGCCTATTATTCTCCAATCATCATTGAGTCTCCGATAACTTATCCAATTCAGGATAAAGCAGCCTTCCAGTTTAAAGGCGGATTGGAGAATTTTACAAGTGTTCGAGGTGTGATCTCTTCCGGTGATATCTGGCATTTTTCTGCAGATCTACAAAATTATAAAAGATCAGATAGTTGGAAAGAAAGTACTTATAGCTTACAATGGCAGCCGGAAATTATTGAGCATAAGATGATCTTTGATCTTACAAATAAGGAATTTGGCGAAACTAAGATCACCGGTGGTTATTTCTCATATAAAAAGGAAGAAATTATAATTCCTCAAATTCCAAAAATTTCTTGGAATATTGATCTGCTAA
The DNA here is from genome assembly GCA_964578365.1 of uncultured Candidatus Cloacimonadota bacterium. Classification (GTDB taxonomy): domain Bacteria; phylum Cloacimonadota; class Cloacimonadia; order Cloacimonadales; family TCS61; genus Tenebribacter. The sequence goes on along the minus strand of CAZOCS010000067.1, from coordinate 3,241 downwards.
GTTCTTATAATGAATTCACACAATTGCAGTCTTCTGCTAGTGATCTTGATATAAACTCAAATATTGGGATCAAATATTACAACTATAAAGTAAATATGAGTGTAAACATGTTGATGCAGAGTGTTTCCGGTTATTTTGATGCTGGTGTTTCGGGACTTAAATTCTTAGATGAAATTGGATTTTGGTGTGCTTATGATGATGAAGGAATTTATCCATCAATTAGTTTTAATTCTAAGATCAGTTTATCTAAGAATCTTGGGATCAGATTTGAAAATACCCCGACCATTTCTACATTTTCACGTGCGGATGGTTTCAATGAAAACTTGGTTCAAAGCATCTTTCCGGGAGATTCCCAAACTAAGAAGATACTTAATTCATCTATCACGTTAGAAAGTGATTATGTCCTGCCAATTTCAATTTATCACAATGCTAACTTAGAAAGAGATCATTTGAGGTATATTGAAGACACAAACGGATTTTATGAACTGGAGAATATAGACTGTCTGATACAAAAAATGGGCTTAAAAGCGGCCTATGAATATGGAGATATTGCAGTTATACAAAATGTGGAATACAAATTATCTGAAGAAGATCTTTATTTTGAACCATTACTAACTTATTCCACGAAGCTTGAATACAATAAGAATTTATATCGCATAGGAATTGATCTGCAGCTACTTTCTGGTGGGGTAGATGAAACGGGGGAAGATCTTGATAATACTTTCATGCTCGATGCCTCTGCACTTTATCACTTGAGAGATAACATATCCATTCTGGCAGAAGCAAGGAATATATTGAACCAGGAATATAAAAAATATAATAACTACATTGCTGAGGAATTACAGTTGATCTTTGGCGTTAGGATGACGTTTTGATGATGTGAGTATAATTGCTGATGATTGATATTTTATTAAATCATTCACACCAAACTTGACATAATCTCATCAGTTTTTTTATTAAGTTTGTAAATTATAGAGTGAAGCTTGATGGTGCAAGAGTAAAAGGGAATCCCGTGTAAATCGGGAGCGGTCTCCGCCACTGTAAGCAGAAAATTAGCTACGGAAAAAGTTTAGCAGCGAACTAAAACGAACAAAGGACAGAATTAATTTTGTTTGTTTGGTTAGTTGCAAAAAACATCCGTTTAAATCCGCCTGCCATGCCGAAGTTTTAACGAAGGCAGGTGAGCTATAATCAAGTTTAAGTCACTAAAACTATTTAATGTTTGGGAAGATTTAAACAATAATTGATCTGCAAGCCAGGAAACCTGCCATAAAGCTTATTTAACCAATACTCCGGAGCATGAGTAATTGTTAATTAAGTTTTTTAGGTATCCTTTTATTTTAGCAGCTTATTTTAGCTTCCAAAATAAAAGGATTTTTTTTTATGAAAAAAAATGTCTTATTCTTAGTTTTTACTACAATAATATTAGCTGGATGTTCAAAGCTTGATAAACAAACAGGTGACCGTTATATTATCACATCTCCGGAAATTGCTGAGATAGTTTATTTACTGCAAGGTGCTGATAATATTATTGGTGTAACTATTGAATGTGATTATCCTGCTAAGTTGCTAGAAATAGAGAAAGTTGGGAATTTCGGGAAAGTAGATTTCGAGAAAGTAATTAAACTTGATCCCACAATTGTTTTTACTTCCGGTTTAGAACAGGAACTGCTCACTACCGAGCTTGAGAAGTTACAAATTCCCACAGCTCAATTCTATCCCACATCTATTGATCATATGATCTCTTCAATTCGTGAAATAGGGAAACTTATCGGTGCAGAAAAAAGAGCAAATTTTGTAGCAGATAGCCTGAGAACAGAAATTAAAAAAATCTCGCAAAATAATAGTAGTAATCCACCTAGAGTTTATGTGGAAATCTACAACGATCCAATAATGAGTGTCTCGGATAGATCTTTTGTAGGTGAAGTTATACAAAAGGCAGGAGGAAATAATATCTTTGCAGAACTACCACGAGATTATTCCCGTGTGAAAGTGGAAGATATTATCAATGTAGATCCGGAAATTATCATTCTTACATGTCCACCGGAAGTTACTGCCGAAAGCATTAAAATTCGAAAAGGTTGGGAAGTTATTTCCGCTGTTAAAAATGACCGCATTTACACAGCACTGGATATAAAGCCAGATCTTATAATTCGAGCAACTCCGCGTGTTATCGAAGGCATGAAACAACTACAGAAGATATTTAAAGATGAAAAATAAAATTATTCCATTTATACTGTTTATATTTTCAATAATTCTGATCTATCTATATTTAAATTATCAGGTGGAAAGTTTGCACATAATTCTGCAGATTCGCCTGCCGCGTTTAATGCTGGCATTTCTGGTTGGATTTGTGCTTTCTGGTGTTGGCTACTCCTTTCAAATAATGCTGAATAATCCCTTAGCTGAGCCCTATATTTTAGGAATATCTTCCGGTGCAGCTTTTGGCAGTATTTTAGCAAGTGTAATGGGCTTTTATTTATTCATGCCTCTTTTTGGATTTGCCGGAGCGTTAATAACACTAACCATCGTCTGGTTTCTGGCGCATCTTGGTGGATTTTTCAATAATACAAAACTACTACTTTCAGGTATAATTGTAGGAATGTTTTTCTCAGCACTCATCTCACTTCTCATGTATTTCAATCAACAGGATATTGGAAATATAATCAATGTTCTTATGGGAAATCTGGGGCATATTTTCAGTCGCAAAGAATGGTATTATTTTCTAGTTGTATTTGGGATATCTATCTTGCTGATGCTTTATCTGTTTCTACTTTCCCGAAAGTTAATGATCCTAACTACAGGAGATATTATTGCCGGAAGTTTGGGCATTGATGTGAAGAAACTGCGCAGAAAAATATTCATAATAAGTTCACTTCTTACGGGTATAACAGTTGCTTATGCCGGTATTATAGGTTTTATTGGTCTTATAGTACCTCATATTGTTCGTATGATCTCAGGTGGAAATAAACGAACCGGAATTATCTATTCTTCCTTGTTTGGTGCTGTACTTCTAATTTTGTGTGATCTCATTGCAATGCATATTGCGGTAATTGAGATTCCAGTTGGGATAATAACAGCATTTCTGGGTTGTCCTTTCTTCCTGTTTATCATGGCAAAAAGTAGATAGTAGATTTTAAATTAAGCCCTTCGTCCTTCGATGAACTTTCATCCTTCGCAGTAGCTTGCTACGGAGAAAGGACAGGATGACACAAGCGAAGGGTGAGTAAAATATAATTAG
>CAZOCS010000066.1:0-13257 GCA_964578365.1 uncultured Candidatus Cloacimonadota bacterium | reverse complement strand
ACAGAGATTTCATAAATTAAGTTTGTTAAAACCTCCTCTTATGGCTTCAAATGAAAGTGATGGAGATGATTTAAGAGGTGACATCGTATTGATAGAGCGTTTTGCATGATTATATACAATAATAAATAAATTAGAGCATTTTCTCAGGCAAAAAATTCTATTGATTTAATTGCTGAATTGGTTATTATTTTATTATTTATTTACTAAGAGCGTGTGTTATGAAAAATAAAGCAATCTTTGTGTTTTGGTTTATTGTTATGGCTGTCCCGATAGTGGGTGTGATAATAAGCTTGTTTTCTCCGAATGTATTTTTTACTGAACAAGAAAATATTCGTGTCTGGCTTAATCAGTTTGGAATATTTGGCCCAGTTGTATTTGTAGGAATACAAATATTACAAGTAATTATTGCTCCAATAAGTCACTATACAACAAGTGTGCTGGGTGGGTTTCTTTATGGTGCATATTTAGGTAGTGGACTTAATTGGATTGGGCGTATTATTGGGCATTTAATTGCATATTGGATAGCATATAGGTTTGGAAGAATAATAGTTGAAAGATTTGTGAATCGAGAAACGCTTAATAAATTTAGCCATATAATTTCTGGAGATTCGAATACCCTTTGGCTAAGGGTGTTGATAATTTTTCTGATGATATTTCTGCCTTTTTTTCCGGATGATGAGATTAGTTATATTTTAGGATTGGCGGCTTTTCCATTTAAATATTTTCTTCCAGTAACATTGTTAGGGCACCTTGGAGGAAGTTTTGCTCTAGCATATGCGGGTGCTGGTATTGATTCTAAGGATCCATATTTTTGGTTTATTATGGCAGTCACTCTTACGTTTTTTGTTGTTATGATTTATGCAAGCTGGAAGTTGCGTAGACATTCTGTTGAGGAAGGCAATTAAAGAGGTGCCTTATTTTTTGGTAAATGATTTATTTTTAATAAACATATGATTGTGGAAAATTATCCGAGACTTTTTGCGGGGAATTTTGAGTATTCAGAATCAATTAATCTGAATAAAAAATAGAAATTCGTTAATAGAAATGACAAAAGTGGGAGTTATGTTCTACAATTCATGATATCAATGTGGTAAAAATTCATATTGAATAGATTAGAGATTACTATGATGTCTGTATGAGATATAACGTTTTCAACTGAGTGGAGACCACTAAATGAATAGTTATACAATTTATTGGTAACTACTTAAGTCTTCTGCATGATAGGATAGATAAAAGAGAAGGAAATATATGCTTCTTTAAAATTGGTATTTTATTATATTAAATGGGATTACTTATGAAAAAAGATAAATCATTAAGCATTGTTGTTGAGGCAGCAAAGTCTGAAATTGAGGATTATGGACTGCCAACTTTATTACATTTTAATTTAAGTCTAGAGCAAGGTGCGAATATAGCACACAAGCTAGGTGCTGACACTATTTTGGTTCAATATGGTACTGCCCTCATGGATTTGAAGCTTGGAGAAGCATTCAAAGAAAAGCGTCTAAGTGAACATGTTAAAATGAGCTCTGATGCTGCTGCTCCCTTACTAGACAGAACAGAATTAAATACTGCAGAAAAAGGTATCATACAAAATAGTATATTAGCACATCATGGAACAATTCCATTTGAGTCATTAGAGGCGGAAATTGTAGCTAATGCAGACTGTTATAGGTTTATACATCCAAAAGGGGTTTTACATTATATTTCTACTTTAGGGAAAAGAGATTTAGATTTTGACTCTATATTGAATCAAGCTGAGGCTAAGTTGGATGAAAAATGGAAAATTCTTTCCCTAGAATTCTGCATAAATGAATTGGAAGAGCATTATAAGGTGTTTAAGAATTTGTTCTCTATGGCTAGAAAAAATAATATTGATAATATTTAAATAGGATTATATCTCCAATGGAGAATATTACACCTGGGTTTCATATTAATATTACTGGCCGATGTAATATGAAATATTACTACTGTCCTGTGTATGGTGAGAATCATGAGAAGACTGAGCATGTAATTGAGTCGCCTCTTGGTGTGCGGCGTAAAGACTGCACACCATGCACGATTACTCATGGGAAGGATGGATGGGAAGTTGTGCAAAAATGCCTTGTTAATCCAAAGGTGTGGAGTTAGGTGGGTTGAAATAATATGGAGTGTCTGGATCTCAGAGTCAACAAGGAGAAGTTAGTTGATAATTTTTTAGTAGATCCTGAAAAAGTCCACTCATACAAGGATATCAAAGATGCTTACCAGTGGCAGGCATTGAGATATCATACAGACAAGTATAATGATAAAGGTGATGGTGTGAGGAATGAGATGAAGCAGCGGTTTAAGAAGATTGATAAGGTTTGTCGGTGGTTTGGAGCGAATATAATTCTATGTTAGAGAATTTCTGTAACATGTAAATGATTGTTTTTATTGACTTAATTAGTTAGTTGTGATATTCTTAGATAGAATATTATTATCTAATTTTTGAATTTATGTTATCACCTGATAAGGTTAATCTGTCTGAGGCGGTCGTAGAATACTTTAAAGACAAAGATGCTTCTGAAAATGTACAGGTGTATGTGGCAGAGATGGTTAATGAAATGATAAGCAATGTATGAAATGAGGAAAAGAATGATGAAGTTTTTGACTCTATGCCATATTTTGTGATGAGTGAAGTTTGGTCATTATATCTTGCAGAAATCAACAAAAAAATGAGAGAAATCCCAGAGGTTTTTACAGATTCGTTCTATATTGAGGAATAGAGATTGTTTGGTAATAATTTGAATGAGTTTGATGATGGATGGGTGTTGTGCTGATGTTCACGCTAGGCTTTGGGTTGGCAGGCTTTGCTGAGATGGCGAATGAGGTTTATGATGATGAGTATGATGTTGTTCAAAGACAATTTAGTGCCTTTGGGATAAATAGTTCTGGAAATACCAATCTTTCAAGTAAGAGCTTGTTTTTTCGTCGATTTGGTAAGCAGCTACTTTTTGCGCATTTTATTTTTACCTGTCTAATTGCTCACATATTATTTCATATACCTTTACTTTTTCTATTTGTAGGCGGTTTCTCTTAGGCTGGTCCTATTCTGCACGCCCACTTCGATTTAAAGCAAGTATGCTAACTAATATATTATCCAAGGTGCTAGGGTACGGGGTTGATATGAATAGATCTGGGCATGAGTGCGTGTGGTGTGCTGGGAGTGATAGAGAGGAGGTATTGAAGATTCCTGCAATTGTTAGGAAGTATAGAGAGAGGTTTTTTGTGAGATAGCTGGAAGATTACGTTACTCCTCTATTTCAAAAAGAAATCATTATTGGAAAGTTTTTGGGCTCAAGCATGATAAATATCATACGTACTATTGCATTAAAAATTCCTAATGGAGGCAGAGTTATAAGTATAATTTAGTAAAGAATAATGCTAGGGAATAAGGAAGGAGATGAATTAATGGATTACCATTAAAAAAACATATTGTATGCGGGGATCTGATAAATATAATTAATAATCTGGTAGAGGTAACCAATAGTACTATATATTGTGCCTGTTGCTCTTTGCAGATACTATATGATGTTTTTTTAAATATTTCTTGACATTTTAGTTTGGATGAGTAATCTGTGGAAGTTAAGTGATTGACAACAAAGATGTTCGTCTGTAGAATACGCACGTTTTCTAAAGGCGTTCATAGTTAAGTTGCTGATTATGCGTGAAAATTTTGTTTTGTGCATTGTGCAATGCTGAGAGAAGAAGTTAGAAGTCTATACCTTAATAATTGAAAGGCAGTATCTACAGTAACATTGTATATTCCTGTCATTGAATGTAAAGACCAAAAATCTTGATTTTTTAGATCAAGATTTGTCAAAATTATTAATTAATAAAATTAGTATGTGATTTATTGATATAATGAGAAATATAATATGGCTGTAATAATGATTGAAGATACATCTAATCACGATGTATCTGAACTGGGTACTATGGGTGAAATCAATTTGGGGGAAGATGATAGTCTAGTTATGAGTCTTGATGAATGGAAAGCTGATAGCGATGATGTGAAAGAGTTTGTGGCAGAAATTATTAAATCATAAAGGTTGAGCATAAGGAGATAGTGCTATGCCTAATGGTAGAATTTCATCTATAAGTGAGGCGTTTAAAGAATCGCTCGCACAATATAATGTTGATTCTCAGGCTGATGAACTATATGAAGAAATAAAGGATTTCCTTGAAAAGGGTGCTCCTGATGATACTAATGATATTACTTTCTTTATATCAAAAGATCGGATTAAATTAATTCTTAAAAGTGCATTTTTAGATCTGTTAAAGTATAAGAATTTTCACCCATATGAAGAACGGGAGGAGTATTTAAATCAATATAAAAAGGCATCAATACTCGTAAAATGGATCATAAAAATAAAACCTATCATAGCTATTAAGTCTGGAAATGAGAAAAAAGCTCTCTATTTTGCTAATAAATCAAACGAGTTGTTCTCTTTTTACTATTCATTAAAGGTTTGTGGTGTAAATAAGGGGAAGAGAAAAAAGCTGTCAAAAAATACAAAAGATAGAATTGTCTATAATTTTTTCTATCGAGATTATAATGAGAATATTTATACATTATTTCTTGAGAGTATTTGACGGTTATGGCTGCAAAGTTTTTAGAGGAGGATTTGAGTATATTGAAAGAGGATATAGCCTCTTCTGCGAAAGAAAGGAAAGATGTTGATTTAATTCCAGAAAAGATTGAATCTCTAAGTGATAAAATAAAAAAGCATGAAAGAAGTGTTTTTATACCTAAGTTTTATACATATCCAGTTATCACTCTGTTTATACTGTCTAATGTGATTGTTTTTGCTATGATGGTATTTTTTTTCTTTCAAGATATTTCTCATATTGAAAAAGAGGGATATGTTAGATTTATTACGCAGCCAGTACTTATGGCTTTAATTGCGGGAACAGTAACTCAAACTGGGTTAGCCTTCCATTTAATAGGGAAAATATATTCTGGTAATAAAAAATAAAGTTTCAAGAAAAACGTGTGGAATATTTAGTGCATTGTAATAAAGTTTTAGAAAATGCTATAATCCAAGTATTCGGAATAGGTTAACTAGGAGTTGTGTTTATAGTATCAGAGACAAGAGGTGAGAGCATAAAATATTGCGTAAGCAATTAAGGCTGACAAGTTAGAGTTTTCTTCAAGGCTTGAAGAAAGTAATCTATAGTTCAATTTCTAAACTCTTAAGTGATGCGGAGCTCCATCGGTGATGGGGAGATTTTATAATTCAGGATGATATAGTATCCAGAGAGAATAGGTTGTTATTTTCTCTTTGACTATAGCTGCATTGTAATCTAACCCAAGCAAGCCCATCACTTCTGTCAGAAAAAATCCGTACATTCCAGTCTGCCTTTCGTGGAAAATCTACCAGCATTCCAGCTATCTCTCTTGAGAGGTCTGAATACGCCACAATAGCTGTTGAAATATGTTCTTTCACTGTACCGAGAAGCATCTGTGCTTCTGGTGAGAAAGAATAGGAGTTGATACTGTTGATGATGCATGAGAAGGGGGCTTGAAGGTGTGATAGTAAAATACTGTACATGTCTTCAACCATACCAACAGACACTTCCACCCCCTCTTTGAAGATAATCTCTGCTACATCCTTTTGCAGTATGTTGATTTCTGCATAAGGAAGGCAGTAGGTGTGTGTGGTTATTTTCATGATGGTATATCATGTATGTCTTATCTGATAAGATCAATAGCGACAAAGTGAAATATTTTGATACAAAGTAGTAGCTAGGTTTTGTAAAGTGCGTATTAAATATCATTTATATTGATTGTCATGTAAAGGAGTTATTTTTTTCATATTCAGTAACTATGATTTTGATAAATGTTCTTTTACATCCTTGGCCATATTTTCATTAATTGGATTATCATAAAGGCTTGTGATGAAGTTGTCGAAATTTAAATTTCTTCTTCTTTTTTTGTAAAAGGACTTTAAATATTTTTTTATGATATTAGTTCTGCTTTTTTCTTCAAGCGTGTGATGGATTCCAATCTGTAAAATATCAGGAACTTTATTTCCATAATTGTGAATCATCATATCAAAAGAAGTAAATTTATTATTTGCTACTAGTGAGCTATTCACTAAAAATAGTTTTATATATTCTTCGTCATTTGGATTGTCTATACATGATAGGTGAAGTGAATAATCTTCAAGTGCTTCAATAAAAAATTCATATCCATAAGTTGAGCTCATGCATTGAGTGATAATTGCCAGTAAATGAACTTTAGATAATGCTGATAGTGGGCTTGAAGTTTTTTCCTCTGATACATTGTAATATAATAAAGCTGCATCATCATATGCTTTTTGAATTGATTTTCTTATTGTTTCATATGGTGTTAAATATGCAGCAAGTAGAAAATTTCCATTTGTGAATATTTTAGAGAATTTATACTCTTCGTCAGTGAATTGTATGTTATCAAGAGCGTTTATTAAAACTGTGCTATCTTTAACGAGCCCAAAGTAAAAGAAATATGAATTATTCCAATAAGAGCTGAATATTTTTTCGTCAATTATTGCTTTGTGGTCCTTATATAAATAGTTTGCATAGAAGTATTCGCAAAAAGTTCTATGGACAAATGATATTGACATGGTTGAAGAGTTATACTTAAATACCTCTCGATTTCCTATAAGTTTGTTAAAAATACCTTCCCTGTTGATCTTTGAGACTTTTCTAGAGTCAATATATTCATCAAACATTGCGCGTACTTCACGTGTGGATACACTGCCGAGCTCATTTTCAAGCATGTACTTAGATAGTTGAATTGTGACGTTAAGCATAACATTGTATTCATTCTGCGATTGTAGTCCCTTATCAATATCCCATCTTCCTAGTACAAGTTCAGTATATTTGGCATATAGTTCAGTCATTGTTGATGGGATTTCTTGAATATCGCTATCAAGTAATTTCGCTATAATTATTGCTGAAATAGGGGTTTTTGGAAGAACCTTTAGTAATTGTGACTTTTCAAGTTCTGCAATGAATTTACTTTTTGCTTCTCCTCCTCCGCATACGATGTCAATTAAGTTTGTGATTTGATTAATGGTTAACGGTAATATCCCGTACCGGTTAAATACTTTATCAATTCTATTATCAATGTTTGGTTCATTTAAAGGGCGAGATGTAACTAAAACTTTACAGTTAAGTTTGTTGCTGATGACTTCCTTGTAAATATCTTCTAATAATGAAACCTTATCTGATTCACTTTTCTTGAGTTCATCAAAGGCATCAATCATTATTAGGTAATATATGTCTTCTAAAGGTATCTGTTCATTTATGTGATCGATTATATTTGATATTTTTCCATCGAAAATTTCAATGAATTCAAGCATGGTTGTTACATATGGTACAGTTTGAGTGGCATTGAAAGACTCAGATATTGAATAGTTTGATGTAAGCTTTGATATTAGTTTGGACTTTCCAGTACCCATAGTCCCTTCAATAAAAATAAAGTCATTATTGTCAACAATACTTTCAATTTTATGTTTCTTATTTTTTCTTCTTCGCCCAGGATCCATATGGATACCGCCACTGAGGTCAATAAATAATTGATCAATATAAGATGATTTAATTGAGGTTGTATCTAGTAATTCATTTTTTGTAGCTAATTCATCGGATTTATTAGCTATCCCTCTCAGATATCGCCCCATTTCAATGGATACATCTGTCCAATAATCTTCGTAGAATTGATTGATTAATCCGACTAATTTTTCTCCAGTAATAAGCTTGATGTTGGAGGATTTGTATTTATCATATATCTTTTTCTGAGCATTTTCAGATATGGTGTCAGTTATGACTATTCAAATTTGATTTAAGTATATTTTTCTAGTTCCACCATGAACCTTTCTATCAACGGAGCATTCTTTTATTTGCTCATCAATTGATGAATGGTTTTGCGAGACTTTCCCAATTTTTGCAATTACACCGATATATTCATTCGTTGATAATGTGTTATCAAATTTTTCGATAATAAAGTCTGCCCCCATCTCATTAGGTCCATGTGTGTAATAAACATTAGAGACATCGGGTAGCCTTATGAATAATTCATTTAGAATTGGGTGGAATTCCTTGACTTCATTTGTGATCGATTTTATTCTTTTTGTTCTATCAGATGTCATTATATTGTCCATTGCATGTGTTATTGTATGGTGTATTGGTTTGCGGTGTTCGATAGTGAAAATTACTTGATACTATCTTGTGGCAGTTTTATTTAGGGTTAAATTTTTTGCTTTCTTCTGCGATAGTAGGAATCAAGAAGTATGTATTTATGAATTGTCATGTATTTCGGAGAAATACATATTCATTTTAATATTGACTGTTATTGGTATGAAACTCCTCAGTGAAGATGCTGTTTCAGGCTCACATAGCATCCATTTCTACCGCTTGGTTATGGTGCAATCTAACCCAAGTAAGCCCGTCACTCTTGCCAGAAAAAATTCTTACATTCCAGTCTGTCTTTCTTGGAAAATCTATCAACATTCAAGCTATCTCTCTTGAGAGATCTGAATACGCCACAATAGCTGTTGAGATATGCTCTTTCACTATGCCGAGAAGCATCTGTGCTTCTGGTGAAAAAGAGTAGGAGTTGATGCTATTGATAATGCATGAGAAGGGGGCTTGAAGGTGTGACAGTAAAATACTGTACATATCTTCAACCATACCAACAGACACTTTTAGACCCTCTTTGAAAATGATCTCTGCCACATCCTTCTGGAGTATGTTGATTTCTGCATAAGGAAGGCAGTAGGTGTGTGTAGTAATTTTCATGATGGTATATCATGTATGTCTTATCTGATAAGATCAATAGCGACAAAGTGAAATATTTTGATACAAAGCTGTATAAAAGAATGATTACAGAATGGTAATGTCTTCTTTTGTGTAATGAGAGAAAAATTATTGGATTGAGACCCTAAGTGCACCTACACCACCAATGATATTGAATTCCATCAATTGCATGTTTCGTAAAAGCACAAAAAATAAAAGTGTTTACCAATGATGTATTAGATATAAATGTTGTCATTCTTGCAATCCTGAAACTAGAAAAAAAAATGAATCGTTTCATGGTAGAGTTAGATGGCCGATTACAAAACTACATCTAACACTTGGAAGCTATTTAGTTTGGTTTACAGTCTCATGCACACATTTTCTATATTCAGCATCTACTTTATTTAAAAAAGTATGAGTAATGTCATCATGATTAATGTCACTAAATAAATTATTACTGGGAAAGGATTCAGACCACTCCCACATTTCTCTCGACAAAAGATGAGACTGTAGGTCCGAAATATGAATTTTATCATCTACTCCGCTCCTCTTTGATGCTATTTTCCAGATAATATGTGATGAGCACCCAATCATGTGTCGTTGTTCTACCATATTATTGAGTAAGTCCATGCTGTACTGATGGCCTGATGCGTCAGGTTCAGAAATACATTTGAATAGCATGTCTATCATCTTATTTATTTGAGTAAGCCAATTTTTATCACGACTTTGTCTATTCAAGGAATAAATTGCCTCTCGTGCACTAGCCATCTTTAATAAGCTTAATATTTCCGTGTAACAATTATTCGAAACGTTGATCTGTTTAGAAATATCAGTGATGATACCTTCAATATACATGGGAAAAACATGAACATCATTACATACCTGGTTAATCACTTTTTCAATTACATCCAACTGATTCACCAGCTCTTTAAAATCACTTTGCTCAGATTTGACTAGTTTTCTTGTATTGCGATTCAAAGCATCGAATATGACGGCACATCCTCTTATTTTCATTGATTTTAGGATATTAACTTGCTCAGAAAATTCAATACCCATCAATCCTTCAACCAAAGCATCTTTTCTTAAATTGTTATAGTGTTGATCGTCGATCTCATTTATTTGAGCAAGTGATCTTAATACTATGAGATGATTGCAGTCCTTTTCATAGATTTCAAATATTTTTATTGTCGACACTTGTGATGATTTTTTGTAATTATGATTCAATATAAATCTAACCAAGACATCACACCAGCTCTTTAGTAGTACATCATCAGTCGTTACAATGTCAATAGGTAGTTTATCTTTAATTATATTAGATATTGTTGAGTCAGAGTCTTCTGAAATAGAGTGTGAAAAGTAACTATATACTTTTAACTTCTGTAGGCTGTTATCATTATTAGATTGACTGCTATTGCTGAGCAATTTGTCTACATCATCAATTGATGTTAGCATTCCAATATAGAATCTGATAACAACATTCCAGCTATTGTCTTCGTTTATTCCGTATTCATCTATTTTATCAGCCAAGAATTTTCTACACTTTTCTCCGCATTTTTCAATCATATATTTAGCGCCGAAAAACTCACAAAGCGTTTTATGTAGAAAAGCATATATAGTACCTTCTATTTTAAAAAGTCCTACTTCAGCTATGACACTTTCAACTTTGAATTTGTTAGGTTCAATAAATATATTTTTAAATGCGGTTTCCATATCACTACGATCAAAGTGATTATGTAATGGTGAGTCTCTGTTATAATTAACGCCAGCAACCTCAGAACAAAAGTCAGACATCAAATCATCTGGCGGAATTCTATCGTTATCTATGACACCAGGCAATTTATCAGACGTGCTTAATCTATGCCTTTTAAAATTACTCACAAGAGCTTTGTATAGCTCAACCTCCATGTTTGTCCTAATAAGTACATTCTTTGCTTCATTGAAAATAAAGCCTGCCATACCAATAATAAGTGGATTATCGTACTCCATAAACAACGGGCTTACAGAATACCAATCATAGAATTCTTCTCCCATATGAAATGCATATTTATCAATTCCCTTTGAGTCATAGGAAGAAATCTCATATTCATGAATTACAATTCCGAATCCAGAAACAACATTGCGAACTGATGCTATAATGTTTCTTGATGTGACAATTGAAATCACGTCATATCTGCTACAGAATGCACTTAGTCCTGCCATAAAAACTTTTTGTTGATTCTCAGGTATTTCATCAAGCCCATCAAACAAGAGAGTAAGTCGTTGTTGCATGAGCCAGTGTGCTGATAACGTCCTGGCAAGAAAATGACTGACCCTTAGTACCTCTTCAAACAAATACTTACAAAATAAACCATCAAAATCTGTTGGGGTATATGCAATCCCATAGCCAATTAATCTATTTATGTTTAAGTAAATTGGATATGACTCTGTCATAAAGCCATCTTTATTCTCTTTTCGTAAGCACATTCTTTTTAAGAGTGCTGTTTTCCCTCTGCCAGGATCTCCAAAAACAACCACAAGCCTAGAGTCTTTCTTGGTTAACTCGGATAGAAAATCGCGACCTCGAATCATTTCTCTGGAACTTATATTTTTCTGTGATAGTTTCGGTTCAACAAAAATATTTTCAATTTCATTCTTGTCGCTAACGCCTGAAAATATATCATTTACTGCCCCATCTCTAATGTCTTCTTCTTGACGGTATAGAAAATCTTTTATAAATCTAGGGTATTTAGAAAAGCGCCAGCTTATTTTGCATATAAATATTTTAAAATGATTCTTTCCGAGATCTGATTGAATATACACTGCAAAAGTAGTAGCTATGAATGTCATCAACATTCCAAGCCAATAGTAGAAATCAGTATCGCTTGTTCTTGAATCAAATTTTTTATTTATATTTTCTATCTCATTTCCTATTTTATTAATTGTATATTTTATCTCCGAAGCATTTATTACGTTTGTGTCTTCATATTCTACAAATGTTCCGCTACTATCAAGCTCATTGTTTTTCGGAACATCCGCAGTCTTTTGAAATCTATCTTTATGATGTTTCTTCGTAACATCATTGCTAGCTTCTATACCTTTGATCTCTTTGTTGTCAACGCTCTGTTTCTTGCTGCCCTCATTAACTACCCTACTATCACTCTCCTCATTATAATCAATGTTGATATTGCCTTCTTTTGATTGGTGATTCTTCAATTTATCGTGCTCAGTTTTACCTGTCTGATATTCATTATCTTTTGAATGTATTTTAATGATTCTCTTATAATTATCTTTCGTCCTTACTGTTATTTTCTTTTCAAATCTTGTTTTATTGTTGCAATTTACCGATAATTTATAATAAAAGTCTATTGTGTTGGTGGTTATTCTTTTGCTGTTTGACCATTCAATCTTAATGTCATCATTAACTTCTTCTGGATAAAAAGATCTATCAAGACCATTTAATATCCATGATAAATTTTTACTTTTAATTCCGTTTGCAACTCTAAACTTAATTAAATATTCAGTAGGACACTTGTCTATATAAAGTTCATACGGATCCCATCCTCCCTTATACAAATGGATGGTTTTATCCTCCTCTGCGGATAGTAGTGAACTAAACACAAGAAAAAAAATAAACAGTAGTATTTCTGTAGATTTTTTCACATCCTCTCCTAAACTATGCTTTATATGTCTAATCTAACAATGCAACTAATATGCATCACACTATCAAAGGATCTGGTACTGGTTCCTGAAAGAAGCAATCTTCAGTTTGATTTTGGTTTTAGGTATTATGAAACTCCCCTGTGATGGGGATTTTTTTTGTTGCTGTTTCAGGCGCACGCAACATCCACTTCGACTGCTTGATTATGCTGCAATCTAACCCAAGCAAGCCCATCACTTCTGTCAGAAAAAATCCTTACATTCCAGTCTACTTTCCTTGGAAAGTCCACCAGCATTCCAGCTATCTCTCTCGAAAGATCTGAATACGCCACAATTGCTGTTGAAATATGTTCTTTCACTGTGCCGAGAAGCATTTGTGCTTCTGGTGAGAAAGAGTAGGAATTGATACTGTTGATAATGCATGAGAAGGGGGCTTGAAGGTGTGATGATAAAATACTGTACATGTCTTCAACCATACCAACAGACACTTCCACACCCTCTTTGAAAATAATCTCTGCTACATCCTTCTGTAGTATGTTGATTTCTGCATAAGGAAGGCAGTAGGTGTATATGTTGGTTTTCATAACGGTATATCATGTATGTAACAACTTAAAAGATCAATAGATACATAGTGTTACATAGTGAAATATTTTGAAACAAAAGGGTGGTGTAACAGGTGGTTCATTGCACTATTACATCCAGCCCTATACAACTTTCTTGGTCTTAAAATCAAATACCTTGGCTGATGACTGATTGATTATGGGAGCTAACTTTTTCATGATGAGCTGTAATGCCTCCCTTCGCTCATTGAGATAATCATAACGA
>CAZOCS010000065.1:0-13442 GCA_964578365.1 uncultured Candidatus Cloacimonadota bacterium | reverse complement strand
TGCTTTTACGATAGTTCCTTACCCATCCTCGCAGCTTTACTTCTTTACCAATATGATCTTTTATATCTTTTAATGTTATTAATTTCATCCATTTCTCCAACTAAATATTATTTATTAATTTTATTAACTATTTCTAATGCAACTTCTAACGCACGAGTTCCGGCTCTTCCATCTACTACCGGATTTATATTTGCTTCAACCGCATTTATAAAAGACTCTATCTCTGTAGTTAGAGCATCTTTCTTGCGATCGGAAGCAATCACCTCCATGATATCAACGACATCTTTAGTATCAATATCTTCATATTTACCCTTCATTAATTTAGGTAAAACTTTATATAAATTTTTAGATTTTTTAATATGCTTTACACTTTTATCCTGGAAGTCAATTGAGAAATAGCCATCTTTTTGGAATATTCTCAGCTGTCTGGAACGTTTTAGTGAAATTCTGCTGGCAGTAATATTCGCAACGGCTCCATCTTCAAATTCTATTCGTGCATTTGCGATATCAATGCTTTTGGTCATCACTCCTGCCCCACTTGCACTAATGTGTTTTACTTTGCTTTCCATAAAGGAAAGTATCAGATCAATATCGTGGATCATGAGTTCAAGTACAACCGGGATATCTGTTCCACGCGGTGTGAATGGAGCAATCCGGTGGCATTCCATAAATATTGGTTTTTTTACTTTATCCTCTATCTCAAGTATAACCGGATTAAATCTTTCTATATGACCAACCTGGATCTTAAGGTTCTTCTTATCAGCCAGCGTTATGAGATCTGTGGCCTGCTGCAAAGTTTCTGTTATTGGTTTCTCTATAAATACATGGATTCCATTTTTCAATGCTTTTTCGGCTAATTCAAAATGAGATATTGTGGTCACAACAATAAACAGTACATCAATTTCAGCCATGAGAGAATCAAAATCATTAAACGATTTTGTATCCAGCTTAGAAGATATCTCTTCAGCACGTTTTTCATTTATATCATAAAGGCCTACAAAATCACACTTTGTACTTTCATTTAATATCCTTGCATGATTTTGTCCAAATTGACCAACACCAACAATTCCAACTTTCAACATCTAAACTCCTAAAAAATAACGAATAAAGTTAAATTCAAATTTTTTAAGAATTTCCTCATGTCAAGCAAAGAAATATCAACAATATAAGTAGATGCAGTCAATTCAGTTGCGCAAATTCAATTGATTGTGTAGATTTTACTATATGCACTAACTCTTACTTGACACTGCATTCTTTACTAAAATGATTGTTTGGAATTTATAAATGTTTGGAGATAAAATGAATAAAGTACTTTTATTAATATTAGATGGATATGGCATTAATGAGCAAAAGTACGGGAATGCAATTGCTGCGGCTAATACACCAAACCTAGATAATTTTCGCTCTCAAAACCCGGAAGGAAAACTTACAGCAAGCGGATTAGAAGTGGGCTTATTAGATGGTGACATGGGTAACTCTGAGGTCGGTCATCTCAATATTGGAGCCGGTAGAGTTGTATATCAAATGAACTCACTTATAATGAAAAAGATCAAGGAAAATACTTTTTTTAAAAATAAAGAACTTATAGATGCTATAATTCATGCGAAAGCTAATAATGGCAAACTTCACATATTCGGGTTGTTATCTAACGGTAATGTTCATAGTAATATTAATCATATTTGGGCGATCTTAAGACTTGCAAAAATGAATGGGATTAAACAAGTTTATTTTCATGCATTTATGGATGGTCGTGATACATTACCAAATTCTGGAATTGGTTTTATAGAGGAGTTCCAAAAGAAAGCTAAAGAAATTGGGATCGGTAAGATCGCTACTATCTCTGGAAGATATTATGCTATGGACAGAGACAGCCGTTGGGATAGAATTGAAAAAGCTTACAAGGCAATTGTTCATGGCGTTGGAAAAGAATTTTCAGATCCCATAGTAGCAATGAAGAGCAGCTACGATAATAATATCACAGATGAATTTATAATTCCAAAAGTTTTAACCGAAAACTCAGAACCAATTGCAAATGTGACAGATAATGATTCTGTTATTGCTTTCAATTTCAGGGCTGACCGTATGAGACAGATCACTCGTGCCTTCAAAATTCCTGGTTTCAATGAATTTAATACTATAAATTTTGAAAAACTTAAATTTGTCAGCTTCAATGAATATGATATTAATTTCAATGAATTTGTATCAGTTGCCTTCAAGCTTCCAAAATTACTCAAAATATTAGGTGAAGTTGTTTCTGCAAATGGTCATAAACAATTGAGATTAGCAGAAACCGAAAAATATGCTCATGTTACTTTTTTCTTTAATGGTGGTGTAGAAAAGCCCTTTGAAAATGAAGATAGGATTCTGGTTAAATCACCTCAAGTTGCAACCTATGATCTAAAACCGGAAATGAGCGCTTATGAAGTTAAAGATAAACTTATCTCAACTTTAGAAGAAGGTAAATACTCTCTAATTGTTACAAATTTTGCAAATTGTGATATGGTAGGACATACAGGTATTTTTGATGCTGCTGTAAAGGCTGTAGAAGCTGTTGATAAATGTATTGGAGAAATTATTCCTATAGCAAAACAAAACAATTATAGTATCCTGCTTACTGCTGATCATGGAAATGCTGATAAAATGCTGGATGAAAATGGGAATATATTCACAGCCCACAGCTTAAACAAAGTTCCAATTGTTATCTCTCTTTTAGAGAAAAACACAACAATCTCTGATGGAAAACTTGCTGATATTGCACCAACAATTTTAAAGATCATGGGTATTGCCCAACCGAAAGAAATGACGGGAAAATGTCTTATCTAATTAATAGGAGTTATGAACATGAAGTCTGTTGATAGGATCGATATAAATAAGAAAAGAGCTATCCCTCCAGCAATAAAACTAATAATGATGCTGGCCGTAATAATGGGATTAGTTTTACATACTTGTTGGAAAAAAACTCAAGGTGATAATCTGCAAATCTCTGATATCCAGCTTTCTAATATAACTCGGATCAGTTTAGATATTTCATTTACAATTGCCAGCCGTGCGAGTGTTGAGCTCGATAAATCTTTCATGATAGAAATTTATACAACAACCGGTGACCTGCTTGCCAATAAACTCATACACCTTTCTATTCCACCAAAAACCAGAAAGAGATATATTAAAGTCTTGCAAAAATTCAATATGCCTCTTAGTGATCCTGATGATATTGGTGATTTTAAAATCTACGTATATAAATAGGAGATATAGATGAAAAAAATTTTATTATTCAGTTGTTTTACATTATTATTCAGCTTGGTCTTTGCCGAAAGTATTAATGTGAATACAATTAACGATTTAGCATCTAATCAGCAAATATCTAATGATTCACTATTTACATTTTTAGCTAGTTGGCAAAATTATTCTCAACCACAAAAAACCGATGTGTTTCTTTTGGAATACAATCAAGTTAATGATACATTAGCTGCACCATATGTTGTTTATATTCCAAAGGGATACGATCGTAATAAGAAAACTCCTCTTATATTCTATCTTCATGGTGGTGTTAGCACCAAGGAATTTCATGATACTCCACTTGAGTATGCTGAGCAGAATTATTTTACAAAATATGCCAGAGAAAACAATTGGATCATTGTGTATCCCATGGGAAATAACGAGACTGCCTGGTGGAATTTAGCTGGGATCAATAATATAAAAGCTCAGATCAAAAAGATAAAATCTCAATATAATATAGATGATAATAGAATTTACATTTCAGGTTTTTCTGACGGTGGATCGGGTTCTTACAATCTCGCTTTAAATGCACCGGATGATTTCGCTGCATTTTATCCTCTTAACGGCATGATCTCTGTAGGTAATATCGTTACAGAGATCCCGGTATTTCTTCCTAATTTTAGAAATAGGTATGTTTATGCTATCAATACAGATGAAGATGGGCTTTATCCAGCCAAGAAAATGCGAAATTTTATTAAACTTTCTATGGAAGCTGATGCTGATTTGTACTATAAAGAATATTGGGGATTTGGCCATACATTTGAATATGCAGATAAAGAACTTCCAAAAATCTTTGAAAACATGAAAACTAAGATCAGAGATATCTTCCAACCAGAAATATATTGGGAAACCTCAAATCTGGATTATGGCAAATGCGATTGGATTCAAATAACAGCAATTGATACGTTGCTTGCTAAAAAAGAATGGCAGAAAGAATATAATATAGAAATTTCTGACGAAAGGGTATCTTTTGGGTTTTACAATGATCGTGAATATGAAGACTATGGAACCAGAATATCAAAAGTTATGCCAGGATCAGCTGCAGAAAAGATGGATCTGAAAGAAAATGATATTATCATTAAAATGGATGGAGAGGAGGCAGAAAATATTGGTGAATTACTTAAACTGCGAAGTAAGAAAAAACGCGGTGATAATTTCACACTAACAGTTTTACATAATGAGAACGAAACTCAATTATCTGGTCAATTTCCGGAAGTAACTTATTATAATGCTTTGAATTATTCAAAACCTTCCGGAGCAGTTAATGCTACTTATTATGGTAATCATTTTAGTATAGAAACTTCACGTGTTTCTAAAATAGCACTATATATTCATCCTTATATGATAAATATAGATATTCCTGTTGTGGTCTCAATTAATGGAGAAGAGGTATTTAATAAAATAGTTGAGATAGATCGTGAATTCATGACACAGAACTTTATGAAAAATTTTGATAAGAAAGCCCTGTGGGTTAACAAAATTATATTTAATATTAATGAGTAAGTAATGAAAAAAATAATACTTTTGTTATCATTAATTATCTTTTTCTCTATTTCATGTGATACTACATCACCAGAGGAACTGGATAAAAATGAGATCATTGATATCCTGGATTCTATTCAATCTAATTTCAATATGAACGATCTGGATGGTATTATGCAATATTATCATCAAGATTTCTATCACAACGGAGATAGCTTTAGTTGGGAAAGAATCATCTGGGAGATCAGATTAAATGATTATGATAATTTGCTATTTGATAATATTGTGATCACATTGAATGAAAATTATGCTACGGCTTCATTTATAATGCATCTGGATGAAACTTCTACAGATGAACCGTCTGACGAAAATGGAGATATCAGTTATTTTTATTATGACTTCGAAAGCTGGAAGTTATGCGGGAATAATTTTATCGTTTTTCCTTAAGTTTATTGAGTTAGAATCTTGGTTGATATGCTCCACAACCTACAAAGATATTACTATTGAATTTCTTTAGGTATGTAAGTTTCATTTCAACTTTCTGAGTTTCGTAATTCCTCCAGTAGTATTCCTTCCAACCATTATTTGATTCTTCCATGAG
The DNA here is from genome assembly GCA_964578365.1 of uncultured Candidatus Cloacimonadota bacterium. Taxonomy (GTDB): domain Bacteria; phylum Cloacimonadota; class Cloacimonadia; order Cloacimonadales; family TCS61; genus Tenebribacter. The sequence continues at coordinate 8,083 of CAZOCS010000065.1, read as the reverse complement.
TTCAATAAAATCTTTAATGAAATATTTACCGGCAGAATCTTTTAGATCAATAACGTTTTTACCGTTAAGAGCTTCTTCACCTCCATGACACAAAACATTACCATCCATATCAATAACAAACAAATAAAGATCTTTAAATTGAAATCGCCCTTCTTTATTTCTAAAATCTAGAAAAGCTTTCTCTAATTCTGTTACTTGCATGAATTGAATTGCATCTTCAACCATTATCTTCGCTTCCAGAGGTGTTCCATATTTAATTAAGTCATCTCTAGAAGCTAACGCCGAACCGGAATAAGTACTTTGTTCAAGCATTGAATCATCAATTGACGAATTGGATATTGGCTCTTCGGCTGATAAGCTTAAACAAAATACAACAATGAGAAATGGAATAATTGTTTTCTTCATACTTACCTCCAAATATGTATATAAATAATGTAATTGTTAATAATATAATTGCTAAAATAAATTAAAAAAAACCGTTCGAAAGAACGGTTTTCGTATTGGTGCAGAAGGCGGGACTTGAACCCGCACACCCGCATTGGGCACAAGATCCTTAGTCTTGCGTGTCTGCCAATTCCACCACTTCTGCTATTTTCTTATTCAGGTGCTTCTTCAGCAGCTTTTTCTGTTGGTTCTTCTAATGGAAGTACTGGAAGTTCTTCCTGCTCTAGCGGTTGTTCAGCAACTTGTTCTTCTTTCATTTTATCAACTGCCTTACTGCTTGCTGTAGAGCTTGCGCTACCTCTTAACTGGAAAGCAAGTAAGATACAATTGAGCATGAAAAGAACTGCAAGAATCTGGGTTGCATTCTTTAAAAACTTTGATGCACCCTGGCCACCAAGAACATTAGATGCTGCTCCGCCAACCATTCCATCGAGTGCTCCGCCCTTACTTGACTGAGCTAAAATAACCAATATCAAAGATACTGAAATTATAACATGTATTACCATTAATACTGTATACATTATTTCTCCTAATTACTTACTGCGAAACACATTTATTTGTGCCCCTTTTTAGTGTCAACCATAAATTGATCTCAGAATAATTTAAATATCTGTTACTTAAATCCTAGGATATTCTTCACATATTTTATTTTCTCAAATGCTATCTCTTGTGCTTTTTTTGAACCTTCATCTAAAATATTATCAATGAAGTCTTTATTATCTATCAATTCATTATATTTCTCACGCATAGGAGAAACCATTTCATCCATAACTTCAAACAATTCCTGTTTGGCGTGTCCCCAACCCATGCCACCTGCAAGATATCTTTCACGCAATTTGTTCTGCTGTTCTTCAGTAGCAAACAATTTATATAATGCAAAAACGTTGCATTTATCGGGGTCTTTTACCTCTTCAATAGTTTGAGAATTAGTCACGACTTTCATGAGCAATTTTCTTAACTTCTTAGGTGGTAAGAACAATGGAATCGTATTGTTGTAGCTTTTACTCATTTTTCTTCCATCTAATCCAATAACTGTATGTGTAGATTCTCTTATTAATGGCTTGGGTATTGTAAGAACATCCTTTTTGTAAATATGATTTACACTTTGAGCTATATCAATTGTCATTTCGAGATGCTGGGCTTGATCTTTTCCTACCGGAACAACATCAGAATCGAACAATAGAATATCTGCTGCCATTAACACAGGATATGTGAACAATCCCATATTCACACCATCATCAACATCCCTATTCAATTCGTTATTACTTTGAACCAAAGCTTTATAGGCATGGGCTCTGTTCATAAGTCCTTTGGAAGTAAACGCCAGTAATATTGTAGATAGATCAAATGTTTGTGGTACTTGCGACTGCCGATAAACTAATGCCTTCTTTGGATCTAATCCGCATGCTAACCATGTTGCTGCAACTTCGTATGTCATCTCATTAATTTTTTGCGGATCTTTTATAGAATTCAAAGCATGATAATCTGCAATGAAATAGCGTGCATCATATTCTTTTGTAAGCTGAATAGCCGGTTTTATAGCACCAAAATAATTCCCGATATGGGGTGTGCCTGTCGGCTTTATACCAGTAAGTGCAATTCCTTTATTCATCTATCCTCCGATCTATTATACAATTTTACCAATTAAGTCATACTCCCAGGCATCAATGATCTCTACTTCAACAATATCACCGATCTCGGCATTTCCTTCTGTAACAAAAACCACTCCATCAATTTCAGGAGAATCAAAATAACTTCTGCCTTCAAAAATAAAACCTTCTTCAACACTTTTCTTATCTATAACAACATTTATCTTTTTTCCAACTAATCCTGCAAGGAATTCTTCAGAAATATCTTGTTGGATCTGCATAAGTTCATCTTTTCTTTGCTCTGCAATTTCATCAGAGACTTGCGGTTTCAGTTCATAAGCAGGTGTATCTTCTTCTCTGGAATAAGTAAAGGCACCAAGTCGCTCAAATCTCATCTCATTCACAAAATCCTTAAGCTCGTTAAATCTCTCTTCTGTCTCACCGGGATAACCAGTTATAAGTGTTGTTCGAATAACTGCATCGGAGATTTTGGAACGAATCTCAGCTATTATCTCTGCAATTCTTTCTTTAGTAACTTTCCTATTCATGCTTTCTAGTATTTCGTTATTAATATGCTGAACTGGAATTTCAAAATATTTACAAACTTTTGGAAGTTTTGCTATTGTGTCGATCATTTCTATAGAAATGTGCGCAGGATGAAGATACAAAATTCTTATCCATTTCAGATTTTCGACAGCACTAAGTTTTTGTAATAATTCAGGCAGTTTCTGCTCTCCATAAATATCAACACCATACTGAGCTGTATCTTGAGCTGTGAGAATGATCTCTCGAACTCCTTTTGCAACCAAAGCTTCTGTACTTGTAATCAATTTCTCCATAGGAACACTATTAAGCTGTCCTCTAATTGCCGGGATTGCACAATAAGAACAATGGTTATTACAACCATCACTTACACGTAAGTAAGCAAAATGAGGGAGTGTAAGCAGTTTTCTTTCTTCTGCAGCACTTATCTCAAATACCTTTTTAAAAGAGCTGAAATCCTTTAATTGGATCACTTCATCTATTTCCGGGAAAGAATTCTTGATATCATTGAAATATCTTTTTACTAGACATCCCGTAACTATCAATTTTTTGCAATTCCCAGATGTTTTAAAATCTGCTGCTTCAAGAATTGTGGATATTGACTCTTCCTTTGCATCCAAAATAAAACCGCAAGTATTCACAATAATTACTTCAGCTTCTTGAAGTTCTTCTGTAAATTCATATCCGGCAGATTCTGTGATATATGCAAATACTTCACTATCAACCAGATTTTTTGAACAACCCAAACTTATTATTGCAAATCTTTTCATCAATTCCTACATCAATTTCATTAATCCAGTAAATGTGTAATAACACCTGAGCGAAGTTTGGGTTCAAACCAGGTCGATTTCGGTGGCATCACTTCATCAGCATCAGCAATTGCCATGAGCTGTTCTATAGAAGTTGGGAACATACTAAATGCAACAGCTTCACCATTATCAACACGCATAGAAAGCTCATTCAAACCGCGGATACCACCTACAAAATCAATACGTTTATCCTTTCTCGGATCACCTATTCCTAAAATTGGATTCAATAGATTATCTTGGAGAATTGCAACATCAAGCGATTTAACAGGATCATCCTTATCAAACGAACCTTCTTTTGCAGTAAGATCATACCATGTACCATCCAGATACATTCCAAAATTATGTAATTTATTTGGTTTATAACCTTCTGTTGTGCTATGAACTTCAACTTCAAATTGCTCTTTAACTTTTGCTAAGAATTCTTCTACTGAATTTCCATGCATATCTTTCACAACTCTATTGTAATCCATTATATAAAGCTGATTATCCGGGAAGATAACCGAGAGAAAATAGTTATACTCTTCTTCACCTGTATGATCAGGATTTGCTTTTCTTCGATTCTGTCCTACTTTTGTACCGGAAGCGGAACGATGATGTCCATCAGCTACATATAAGAAATCTATTTCAGAAAATATAGTTAAGATCTTTACAATATCATTTTGCTGATCGATCTTCCAGAAAATATGTTTGATCCCATCTTCAGTTTCAATATCGTATAGAGGATTCTCTTTTATGATCTCTTGCGTGATCTTATTTATATCTTCACTTGCACGGTATGTGAGAAAAACCGGACCTGTGTTTGCATTCAATGTATCTACATGCTTAATTCTATCAGCTTCTTTTACCGCTCTTGTATGCTCATGTTTCTTAATGATCCCATTTTCGTAATCTTCTACCGAAGCTCCTGCAACCAATCCGATCTGATCAATTTCTCCCATTATCAAACGATAGAGATAAAAGCAAGGCTTCTCATCCTGAATAAGAACTCCTTCACTCAACATCTTATACAAATTTTCTCTACCTTTTTGATATACTTCTTCACTGTAAAGATCGATATCTTCAGGAAGATCAACTTCAGGCTTCACAACATGAAGAAAGCTATGCAGTTTACCTTTTACCTCTTCTCTTGCTTCTGCAGAATTTAAAACATCATAAGGTGGAGATGCCACATCTAAAATCTTCTCTGCAGCAGGTCTAACTCCGTAAAAAGGTTTGATCTTTGCCATTATTTTCTCCTATTTTTATTTATTATTTAATTATATTAACTTTTCTCAACTGTCATATGTACTTCATTGCCGTTGATGTCCCAAATGATCATATCTTCCTGCTCACCTTTGCAGCAATGGAATGAATCGGATAATGTTTCTGTCTTTATATATTCAGAAAATTTTGAGAAAACGTTCTGTATCTTGTCACTTCCAACATAAAAGATCTTAATACGATCCATTATATCCATTCCCTTATCTTTACGAGTATTCTGGATCTTGGCAACAAGTTCTCTTGCCAGGCCTTCCTCGATAAGCTCTTCGTTTAGAGTTGTATCAAGAGCTACGAACAAATCCTTATTATAAGATTCAAATACAAATCCTTCTTTATCTTTTATTGAAATGCTAAGATCCTCTTCAGTGAGTTTGAATGTGCTTCCATCCATCTCTAGATAATATTCTTTGCCTTTATGAAGTGTCTCTACGATATGATTCGCATCCATTTGTTCTAATGCAGAAACAATTCGTTTTATATGTTTACCGTATTTTGGACCCATAACCTTAAAATTCGCCTTGAATTCATATGTAACGAAATTATCTTTATCGGCAATATACTTGATCTCTTTTACATTGATCTCTTCTTTTATCAGATCTTCCATTCTGATAATAAGCGGTTTGTATTTTTCTGGAACATAAAGCGCCCCAAGAGTTTGCCTAACCTTTATCTGACAAGTATTTCGTGCAGCTCTTCCCAAAGATACAAGTTTGATAACAGAATCCATCTCCTCTTCCAGTTTGGAATAGATCACATCTTTATTTACACTTGGAAAATCAGCTAAATGAACACTTCCTTCTCCTGTAAGATTCATGTAAATCTCATCTGACAAATATGGAGCAAAAGGAGCAACTAGTTTACAAGTTTCTACCAAAACGTGATGTAACGTGAGATAGGCTTCCTTTTTATTATCGGAAAGTTCCATCTCCCAATATCTTCTGCGGCAGCGGCGTACATACCAATTACTCAAGTCATCTATCACAAAGTCTTGAATAGCACGAACACTCTTTGTAAGACTGAATTTATCATTATTACTTTTTATAATTTCAATTAATTTATTTAGTTTTGAAATTATCCATTTATCAATTTCAATTACTTTGTTCTCATCAAACTTATGTTTTGAAGCATTAAAATCATCGATATTAGCGTATGTAACGTAGAAAGAATAGACATTCTTCAGAGTTCCGAAAAATTTATTTACAATTTCAATTACTCCCTGTTCATCAAATTTGGTTGGGATCCAGGGTGGGCTCACTGCCAACAAGTACCAGCGAATAGCATCTGCTCCATAATCTTCCATCAATTTTATCGGATCTGCAGCATTCCCTTTACTTTTACTCATTTTCTGGCCATTTTTGTCCAGGATCATATCGTTAACCAAAACATTTTTATAGGAAGTCTCTCCGGTTAACAATGTAGAAATTGCCAATAATGAATAGAACCAACCACGAGTCTGGTCAATTCCTTCACTAATAAAATCAGCAGGGAATAACTCTTCGAAGAATCTATCCTTATTTTCAAATGGGTAGTGCCACTGGGCAAAAGGCATAGATCCACTATCAAACCAGGCATCGATAACTTCTGGAGTTCTTTTCATCTTCCCACCACACTCACAGGTGAATTCGATATCATCTACATACGGACGGTGTAATTCTATATCTTCAGGAACATTTGAGCCATCCTGCATTCTACCTTTCTCACGCAATTCTTTTATCGAGCCGGCACTTTCAAGGTTACCGCACTCTGTACAAACCCATACGTTGAGGGGAGTTCCCCAAAATCTATCTCTAGATATCGCCCAATCAATATTGTTTTCCAGCCATTCACCAAAACGCTTCTCACCCACAAAATCGGGGAACCAGTTGATCTTATTATTATTATCGATCATCTGCTGTTTGTACTCACTTGTCTTGATGTACCAGCTTGAACGTGCATAATAGATGAGCGGACTTTCACAACGCCAGCAGAAGGGATAACTATGTGTTATCTGTTTTCTTTTATAAAGAAGTTTACGCTCTTTCAAGTTCCTGATGATCTCTTTATCAGCATCTTTTACAAATACTCCTGCCCAGTCAGTTATCTTTTCATTAAACTTCCCAGCACCATCAACAGGTTGAATTACCGGTAGTCCATATTTTTTTCCAAGATCGTAGTCATCCTGTCCAAAAGCAGGAGCAGTATGAACAACACCTGTTCCATCATCCATCGTAACATAATCGGCCAGACCTACATAAAAAGCTTTTTCTTCTGGTTTTATAAATGGGAAAAGCTGTTCGTACTCAGTTTGTTCAAGTTCATTTCCCATGTATTCTTCTATAATTTCGTATTCTTCATCAATTATTTCTAATCTTGCTTTTGCTAAAATAAAGTACTCGTCTTCCAACTTGATCTTAACGTATTTTGCATCAGGATGCATCACCAATGCCACATTTGAGATCAGCGTCCATGGTGTTGTTGTCCAAGCCAAGAAATATGTATTATCTTCATCTTTCAGTTTGAACTTCACAAAAACGGAAGGATCTTCTGTCTCTTTGTAACCTTGCGCCACTTCATGGCTAGAAAGCGGTGTACCGCAGCTTGGACAATATGGTACTATCTTATGACCTTTATAGATAAGTCCTTTTTTGAAAAAATCATTCAAAATCCACCATACAGTCTCGATATAATTATTTTCAAGAGTTATGTAGGGATCATCAAGATCGATCCAGTAACCCATCTTTTTGGTCATCTCTCGCCACTCTTTTTCATAGGTGAAAACTGAGTGCTTGCATTTTGTGTTGAATTTTTCGAGACCATATGCTTCAACTTCTTTTTTATCATTAAGCTTAAGCTGTTTTTCTACTTCGATCTCTACCGGAAGTCCATGAGTATCCCAACCTGCTTTTCTTTTAACCTGAAATCCTTGCATGGTCTTATATCTACAAACAGAATCCTTCAACGTTCTGGCAATCACATGATGAATACCCGGCATTCCATTTGCTGTAGGTGGACCTTCAAAAAAGATGAATTTTTCTGCATTATTTCTATTTGTTTCACTTTTTGATGCTATATTATTTTTAACCCAGAAATCTCTTATTCTCTTTTCCTGAGTGGATGTTTTCTCTTTTACATCAACTTTTCTATACATTTATTCTCCTAAATTCTCTAACTTTTCTTCTTTGTCTTCATCTTCAAATAATTCGCTATATTGTTCCTTAAGTTCAGGAATATCTTTCACATAATTTTTCCACACTTCCATTACTTTGTCTACATCTACACATTTAGGGCATAATACCAGTGTATTCTCCGGTGTAGTCCCAATATAACCCCGGTCATAACAATTATTACAACTTTTCTTTTTTCTGTTATGAACCGCAAACTCCTTTGCTTTGTCTAAATGTTTATCTTCTAGCTTAAACATACTTACCTCAAAAAAATATTTTTTCAAAGAACAAACAA
>CAZOCS010000064.1:0-13564 GCA_964578365.1 uncultured Candidatus Cloacimonadota bacterium | reverse complement strand
AATTAAAAAGGATAACTTCGTTTGTTCACTTTGTTCACAAGCCGAAGTATAAATGGCACGCCCGAGAGGATTCGAACCCCTAACCCCCTGATCCGTAGTCAAGTACTCTATCCAATTGAGCCACGGGCGCACGTATGTGCTAATCCAATTTTCTCACTTTTTATGTCAAGAAATTTAAGGGCTATCATCATAACCATAACAATCCAAATAAATTTAGATATTCTTGACATCCAAAGCGCTACATTTTTTTCTGATTTAGAATATTTGAGGTTGATTATGAAGAAGAAGATATTGATAATAACTACAGGCGGTACTATCGCCATGAAGCATAACAGCCCTTTCGGTGTAATCCCGAATAACAAATTCGCAGAACATTTACGTTCCTTCCCACAATTGGAAGAGATAGCCGTAATTGATGTATATGAATTTTCCAATATTCCAAGTCCTTTTATGGATCCATCCAAAATGCTGGAACTAGCCAAAACAATTGATAAAAAGATAATAGATTATGACGGGGTTGTAGTAACTCATGGAACCGATACACTGGAAGAAACAGCTTATATGTTGGATCTGATATTAAAAACAAATAAGCCTGTTATCTTTACTGCTGCAATGCGGAGCAGCTCTGAACTTGGACTCGATGGACCCAGAAACATTGTTGGTGCTGTGCGTGTTGCTGGAGCAGATCGTTCCTCAAATCGTGGTGTACTGGTTGTTATGAACGATGAGATCGATTCAGCACGTGATGTTGTGAAAACTGATTCTAGTAAAACTGATGCATTTGTAAGTCCTTCACTTGGTCTCTTGGGTGTAGTCGATCCGGATAAAATTATATACTACCGAAAATCTGAAGAACATGAAAAAATCCTTACTGATTCTATCGAACCGAATATCGACCTTATAAAATGCTGTAGTGGAATGGATGGTAGATTTATAGAATCTTCAATCCAACATGGTGCAAAAGCAATAGTAATAGAAGCATTTGGAAGAGGGAATGTTCCTAAAACAATAATTCCATCCCTTGAGAAAGCTTTAAAAAATGATATCTTAGTTGTACTTGTTTCGCGCACTTATACTGGACGTGTTCTGGCGGAATACGGTTATGACGGCGGGGGCAGATTTCTTGCTGATCTCGGTGTGATTCTAGGAGGTGATCTGAAAGGTCCCAAAATGAGACTTAAGTTAATGCTGCTATTTGGAAAATTTAAAAAAATAGAGCTTGTGAGAGAATACCTTTTGCAACAGAATATATAGGAAAATCATGCTAAAAATCTTAGAAGTTATCGAATATTATTTTGCACATCACGTCATCTTCAGCACGGGTTTACTTTTGTTAGTCGGATTTCTTTTCGGCCAGCTTTCCGAAAAAATAAAACTACCTGCTATTACCGGATATATCCTTGCTGGTGTAATGATCGGAGATAGCGGTTTGAAACTGATCCGGCATGAAAATATGGAAATGCTGTTCGTACTTTCGGAAGTCACCCTGTCTTTCATAGCAGTGATCATCGGGGGTGAATTTTCATTTTATAAACTGAAAATGTATGGCAAGAATATCGTTATTTTAACGTTATCCCAGATGTTTCTAACCTTCTTCCTGGTTTCCTTTGGATTACTCTTCCTGGGATTGCCGAATTACATTTCTTTCTTATTGGGAGCAATCTCAGCAGCCACCGCTCCGGCAGCAACTGTTGTAATAGTGCAAAAGCTGAAAGCAAAGGGAAAATTTGTCGATTATCTTTATGGTATCGTTGCCCTGGATGATGCTGGAACTGTGATTCTCTTTTCAATAGCTTTTGCCATCTCCACTACCTTGATGTCCGGAGCAGAACTTCATATAAGCCACTCCCTGATTCATGCTTTCAAAGAGATCTCCTACTCAATCCTGATTGGAATAATCGGCGGTATTGCCATCCATTTCAGCACGATCCGTAAACGAAATATGAACGAGATAAAAATTCTCACACTGGGTTTCATTTTCCTCACAACTTCCATCTCCATCAGCCTGAATCTGTCACCACTGATCTCTAATATGACACTGGGTATGCTCCTGGTGAATATGAACAAAAAGAACGTCCGCATCCTATTTTCATTGGAACCGCTCACTCCCCCGCTTTATGCAGTTTTCTTTGCTATTGCCGGCACAGAATTGAATCTGAAAATTTTTGCTGATAGTAGTATTCTTTTTGCTGGAATTCTCTTCATTTCACTGCGAGCTGTAGGAAAATATTATGGTATTTATTTTTCTGCTATGACCATGAAACTGGGAAAAAATATCTACAAGTACCTGGGATTCAGTTTGCTTCCGCAGGCAGGTGTTGCCATTGGTTTAGTTTTGTTCGTACAAGCTTCACCTGTCGTTATTGCAGCAGGTCCGGAAATTCAGGAAAGCATTGGAAAAATGATAAATATTGTTTTAATATCGGTATTTATTAACGAAATTGTTGGTCCGCCACTTTCTAAATTGGCAATAATGAAGAATTTAAAAAGGAGAAAATAGATGAGCCTTTCTGAAATCGTGAAACTGGAATGCTGTGAAGTTGATTTCCAGGCAAAAGATAAAAACGATGCTCTGCTCAAAATTGCATCACTTCTGAAAAGAAGCCGGGAATTACGTAATATTTCGGAAGAAAATATCTATGCTGCACTTAAAGCACGTGAAGATATGGGCAGCACTGGATTTAATCGAGGAATTGCAATACCTCACTGCCAATTGGAAAGTGTAGAAAACTTTATAATCAGTATTACCGTCAGCAAAAAAGGTATTAATTTTGATTCCCTGGATAAGAAAAAAACGAAGATATTCATTACAATTATTGGACCCAAAGGTGATAGTAAGGAACATCTCAAATTACTAGCAACCACATCTCATATCCTCAAAGAACCGGGTGTTGTAGAAAACCTGATTCAAACTACATCTAAGATAAATCTATACGAAGAGTTTTTGCGCAATGCCGATAACGGAGTAGGAAAAATTACCAGGAGAGGACAAGATAAGTTGATGATCCTGATCGTGAAGGATGAGAACATCATCCAGGACATTACGGAAGTTTTCATCGAGTATGGGGTACATGAATCGTCAATAATCGATACACAACAGATGGAGAATCTGCTTTCAAATGTTCCGCTTTTTATGGGATTTTTCAATTTCACAGGTGATAAAAATCCTATCAGCAAAATTATCCTGGTAAAGATAACCAAAGATCACATAAACGCTATCATCAAAGGCCTGGAAGACATCTTCGGTGATCTCGATTCCTTCTCGGATCTAGGTTTGATGGTTCTTGATCTATTCTATTCTAAAGGATTTTAATAAACAGATGTTTGGCACGGAAGATGTAATCCCGCTCTGGGATTGATCCTGGCTGTGATCTGTAAGGTCATTTAGATGAGACTCAAGTTAATGCTGCTGTTTGGAGAACTAAAGAAAACAAAGCTTGTGAAAGAATATCTTCTGCGACTAAAAAAGTTAGAAAATTTATGCTAAAAATATTACATGTTATAGAATATTACTTCGCACATCATGTATTTTTCAGCACAGGTTTGTTATTGCTGGTGGGCTTCCTGTTCGGTCATTTATCAGAAAAGATCAAACTACCTGCAATCACCGGGTATATATTAGCTGGTATACTTATCGGAGATAGCGGATTGAAATTGATCCGGCACGAAAACATGGAAACGCTCTTAATAATTTCGGAAATTACATTATCTTTCATTGCAGTAATAATCGGTGGGGAATTTTCTTTTAATAAATTAAAAATGTATGGAAAGAACATCTTCATATTATCCATTTCGCAGATGTTACTCACTTTCTCCCTAGTTTCTTTGGGTTTGCATTTACTGGGATTACCGAGTTATATTTCGTTTTTGTTAGGTGCTATCTCTGCTGCAACTTCTCCTGCGGCAACTGCTGTAATCGTAGAAAAACTGAAAGCAAAGGGAAAATTCGTCGACTACCTCCATGGGATCGTTGCCCTGAATGATGCAGGAACTGTGATCCTTTTCTCTATTGCCTTTGCAATTTCTACATCCAATATTGGTAATATCGATCTTTATATCTCCCATGCACTTTTCCACGCTTTCAAAGAAATTTTCTATTCAATTTTAGTTGGAGTGTCGGGCGGTATTGCCATCCATTTCAGCACGATTCGCAAACATAATATGAAAGAAGTAAATATCCTCGCTCTAGGGTTCATTTTCCTCACGACATCCATCTCTATCAGCCTGCATCTTTCACCATTGATCTCCAATATGACTCTGGGCATGCTCTTGGTGAACATGAACAACAAGAACGTCCGTATACTATTATCGCTAAAGCCGCTCACTCCCCCACTTTATGCTGTTTTCTTTGCTATCGCCGGTACGGAATTGAATCTGAGGATTTTTGCTGACAGTAGTGTTCTTTATGCCGGATTTGTCTTCATTTCGCTGCGAGCTGTAGGTAAATATTTTGGTATCTATTTTTCAGCTCTTTCTGCTGGATTGGAAAAGAACATCCGCAAATACATGGGTCTCAGTTTACTTCCCCAGGCAGGGGTTGCCATTGGTTTAGTCCTGTTTGTGCAAGCGTCACCAGTCATTATTGCAGCTGGTCCAGTGATCCAGGAGAGCATCGGTACAATGATCAATATCGTTCTAATGTCAGTGCTTTTTAATGAGATTGTCGGTCCACCACTCTCTAAACTGGCAATAATAAAGAGTTTAAAAGAAGAGAATAAATGAGCCGTTCTGAAATTGCAAAAGAGGATTATAATGAAATACGATTTCGATAAAATCATAGATAGAAAAAACACAAAATGTTATAAATGGGATTATAATAAAGAGATCTTTGGAAAAGAAGACCTTCTTTCCATGTGGGTGGCCGATATGGATTTCAAAGCTCCGTCTGAAGTATTGGAAATTCTAAAAAAAAGAGCTGATCATGGTATCTTTGGATATACTGGCCTTACTGATTCTTTCTATAATTCAATTGTTAATTGGATGAAGAAAAGGTTTAACTGGAAAATTGAAAAGGATTGGATCATTGCAACTCCAGGAATTGTTCCTGCCATAAATTTTGCAATTCAAACTTATACAAAAAAGAAGGATAAAGTTCTGGTTCAAACACCAGTATATTATCCTTTCTTTACATCGATCAAGAATAATGATCGCACTCTTGTAGTGTCCCAGTTAAGATTGATAGATGATCATTATGAAATGGATTTTGCTGATCTGGAAAGAAAACTATCGGATAATGTGAAAATGATGATCTTATGTAGTCCTCATAATCCAGTTAGCAGAGTATGGAAATTAGATGAATTACAGCGAGTATCTGAGTTGTGTATGAAATATAATGTGCTTCTCATTTCTGATGAAATTCACTCAGATCTTATTTTTAGCAGCTATAAACATATCCCAATTCCAACTATTTCAAAAGATATCGCAAATAATTCTCTCACAATGTTCGCTCCCAGTAAAACTTTCAATGTAGCAGGATTATCATTATCTTATGTAATAATTCCTAATAAGAAAATTAGAATTAATTTTCAGAAGATGCTGCTAAATTTAGGATTGCATGGTGGAAACGTATTTGGGATCGAGGCTTTAGAAGCTTCATATCGGCATGGACAGAAGTGGTTGGAAGAATTGCTGATTTATATTGAAGATAATTACACTTTTGTACAACAATATCTGCATAATAATATCACCAAGCTCAAAGCTGTTAAAATGGAAGGAACATATCTTTTATGGTTAGATTGTCGTGAACTTAACCTTTCACAAAAAGAACTTGTTAGTTTAATCATAAACAAAGCTGGATTAGCCTTCAATGATGGATCTAAATTTGGTAAAGGTGGAAAAGGTTTTATGCGTATGAATCTCGGCTGTTCTAGGAAATTAATAGAACAAGCGTTAAATCAATTGGAATCAGCTATAAAGAAATTATAATAGATTTGCATCATAAAAAAAGGGATCCAAAAATGGGATCCCTTAATTTTTTACTCATTTACTTTTAGTGTATGTCATCATATAGGATATTATCCCATATTTCCCAATACTCCGGATTAGCTCCGGCGTTGTATATCCCATCCCAATCACCATCTGCAGGTACTGTATTTCCGGCATCACCATTTGTATCTCCACCGTGTTCATCATCTTTATAAGAAGTAAACCACACACCCGAGCCATCAAAATTGATAAGATTATCACCCTGGTACCAGATCGAACCATCATCAAATTTTAGAATGACATTATCTGCCAGGGTTAGAGAATTACTGGATTCAATTTGTAGTTCAGCAGACAAGACAAAAGGAACTTCAGTTTCCTCCCAACTTATGTTTCCTTCAATATTAAAACTGGAAGAAACAAATATTCCGTTCTTAATATTAGATTGAGAAGGATTCTCAAGATTATGGAAAGTATTAGATGAATTTATGTTCATACTTCCGTTTATCATCAATGGTTTCACATTATTATAGAAAACATTATCGACAATTGTTGTATTTTCTCCGGCATGACTTGCATCAAGTACTGGTTCATCTGCGCCTGTATTGTAAACAAAAGTACACCTAGACACATTAACTGCCGTATCAACATCCAAATAAATTGTATACCCGTCGTAATAACCACCACCATAATAGAATTCACAATAATCGAATGAAGAAGAATTATTTATTTCGCGTATCATCAGGTAATCCCAATCTCCCGGATTTGGTGAAGTAATAGCACTATCATTATTAGTATCACCCAATATAGAATCGTCTTTATATGATGTAAAAATTACAGGTTCTGCTAATGAACCATTAGCAATGATAGTTCCTTCGATCCAAAAATTCACCCCATCATCAAGTTTTAATATTACACCAGGCTGACAAGTTAACGAGTTTCCGGCATCTATTGAATATTCTCCTTGTTGTAATACATATGGTACTTCTGTTTCACTCCAAGTAATTTGACCATCAAAATCATCACCTTCAACCAGAATGCCATTATGATCATTTATATCAGATCGGCTTTCTGGATCGTGGAAAATATTTGTATCATCCAGATCAAAATTAGCATTTATATTTAAAGGCCAGATATTATCATAGAATATATTATTCTGAATAATTGTTCCACTTCCAGCTTCACGAGCATTCAAGGCTCCTTCTTCACCTTGATTATGTGCAATTGTACAGTTAGTAATGCTAACTGCAGTATAAGGTTCTAGATATAATACATAATTATCATAATATCCACCTCCATAGTAAATCTCACAATAATCAAAAATGGATGCATTATTATCACCCTGGATTTTAATATCGTCCCAATCACCTCTGTCAGGTTCAGTAGCATTTTCATCTCCGTTTGTATCTCCACCATGGGCATCATCATACCACGAAGTAAAAATTATTGGTAACAATGTTGATCCTTCTGCTAATATCAAACCTCCGCTTGCACCCTGGACCACCCAGTTTGCAGCATCTTTAAATTTGATCCTTGTTCCAGGTTCGATAGTTAGTACAGCCTGAATTAGAATTTCTCCATCTATTAAATAGATATTGTTATTAGTCCAAGTTGTATTTCCAACAATGTTAGCTGTTATATCTACCACATTTATAGAAGCTAGTTGAAAGTTAACTGTTGTTGTCTCTCCGGCATCAACTTCAACATCTGTTATCTCCTGCATATTAAATCCTTCAGCAGTGCAGGTAAATGTGTAAGTACCTTCATCTATCTGAAAAGAAAAAGTCCCTCCAACACCAGATGTAGCAACATCGACAGTTCCATTATTGATTACTGCCCCAGAGATAGCTTCTCCAGTGTTTACATTTGTCACAATACCCTCAACAGTTCCCTGTTGGTCAGGTCCTGAGGGATCTTCTTCGCATCCTAAAAACAACAACCCGCATATTACAATAAGAACTACTAATAACTTGTTAACATTCGTCATAACTTCCCTCCTATAAATAATTAATTTATCCATTTGCATTGTACTAAAAACAATAAAAATAAATCTTAAGTCAAGACATTATTAATTTAATAGTTTATTATTTAGTAACTTACATATTCTTCCACTGGAATTCTAACAGGTCAACTTTATCCTTTATTACCTTGATACCCTCACTTTCCAACATAGCTTTTTGCATTTCAAAACCATCTCCAGATCTCAATGATATTCGTCCTTGAGAATTGATGACACGATGCCAGGGAAGTTCATATTTTCCGGAAGATGAGTGAAGAATTCTTGAAATCTGCCTTGCGGCTTTATTATTACCAGCAAGTGCTGCAATTTGCCCATATGTAGCAACCTTTCCAACTGGGATCTTTTGTATGATCCTGATAACCTGTTTACTGAATTCTGATATCAAATAATAACTCCGAGATTATACTAGCTGCTCCATTGCTGCTTGTTATCTATCAAAGCTCTCACTGGAGCTAACCCGGTTACTTTTCCTTCATGAATCGCTTTTAATATAGTTCCACCACCAGAAAAGAAGTAATAATTTGGATCATCTACTGCTTTGATATATTTCCTCGGTAACAATGAACGGAGCTCTTGCAAAGTATCCCCTCCACCATACATTTTGTTGGCTTTCTTGTTTTCATCAATAAGAGAATACATTTTCTTTGTTCCTTCCCAAAAATGTGGTGTGAAACCCATCACTGCATTCACAAAAATACTTTTAGCTCCCAACACAATATCCCTGATCTTAGGAACATCAAAAGACGATTCATGTATATCTAGAACGTAATTTAATTTTGTTCCTGGTTTCAGTTTTCTTACATCGTGTTTTCTAAATTTCCCTGTGATCTTACCTTCTATTGTATCAGATTCTACTATAAATGGTGGTTCTATAAGTTTACCGGGATATTTTTTAGATAGTTCAAAGAAATTTTTGGCAATTTTAATTTCTGCTGATGCAATTCCCTTTATCTCAATATTATATTTAACACTGAGATAGGCATTGTAGATAACGCCACCCATCATCAGGTAATCCACTTTTTCTAAAAGTGAATTAAGAGGACCTATCTTAGTATCAAATTTTGCACCTGCAATTATTGCCAGCATTGGATGATTAGGTTTATATATCTGATCAAGGTTTTTTATTTCATGCTGCATTAGGTAACCAGAATAAGATGGAAGATGCTCAGTAACCCGAATAGTTGAAGTATGAGGCTGCCAGGAACCAAATGCATCGTTAACAAAAACATCAGCTAATCCCGCTAATTGTTCTCCCAGTTTTTCGGCTTCAAGCCCTTGTGCTTCCTCACCTTTGAACCAGCGAATATTGGGCAGATAAATACCATCTATTTCACCTCTCCGCAATCTCTTAATAAGAAGATTAACTCCCGTATCGATGCCAATGTAACCACCATTTTCTTTATCCTCTTTAAAATCCGGCACAATAAATCTGGTAAAAAGTTTGTTATAAAGATAATCTACTATCGGCTTTACATCAAATCTGGAATCCATATCGATCTTTCCGGTTTTCTTATCTTTTGGCCTGCCCACATGAGACATCAGTATCAATTTGCCGCCCTTTGATAAAATGTTGAATAGTGTGCCAAAAGTTTTATCAATTCGAAACGGATCTTTGATCATATGTTCCTTTGCAACGTTATGATCAACACGAACTAAAACCAGCTTTCCTTTCAGATCTGCATCTTGAATTCTGGGAATTTCAATCATTAATCCTCCAATTTATATAATAATTCTATTTTGCGTTTTCTAACAAAGCCTTAATTTGCGCCATGCCTTTTGGGGAACCTTTTTCAATTGCCTTCAGCACAGCACCACCACCAGTAAAAATATAGTATTTCGGATGATCTAGTGCAACAATATACAATCCCGGTAACAACCGTTTCAATTCTTGCATTGTATCGCCACCACCATATAGTTTGGTTGCATCCCTGTTTGTATCTATCAGCTCATCCAAAGCTATCGTTCCTTCATTAAAATGGGGTGTTAGCCCCATAACTGCATTTACTAAGATCGTTTGTGAGACCTGAAATATTTTCTTTACATCAGGAATTTCAAATGAACTTTTATCGATATCCAACACATAGTTCAAACTTGTTCCGGTTTTAAGTTCATGAATATTATGTGAACGATATTTCCCTTCAAATTTCCCTTCAAGAACATCTGATTCTACAATTACAGGGAGTTCCACAAGTTTGCCGGGAAAACCTTTTGCATATTCCACGAATTCTTTTGCTAATGCTAAATCGTGGTCAGTTATTCCTTTTATTTTAAAACCGTATTTAGCACAGAGGTAAGCATTGTATACTACTCCACCCAACACCAGATAATCGGCAACCTCTAATAACTTATACAATGGTCGTATCTTTGTATTGAATTTAGAACCGGCAACCACAGCTAAAAATGGTTTCTGGGGTTTATAGATACGCTGCAGATTCTCAATTTCTTTCTGCATCAGGAAGCCGGCATAGGATGGCAAATATTTTGTCACGCCTACTGTGGAAGCATGTGGTTGCCATGAACCAAAAGCATCATTAATGAATATATCTGCAAGTCCTGCCAGCTGATGTGCAAACTGATCTTCCAGTTCCCCACCGGATTCTTCTCCTTTGAACCAACGGGTATTTGGAAGATAGATCCCTTCGATCTTATCTTCTTTAAGTTCACGGATCATATGATTCACAGAAGTATCCATACCCAGATAACCCTGAGGTGGATATTCAATAAACTGTGGAATTTTAAGTTTTATATGTAACTTGCTTTCTATATAATCTACAATAGGTTTAACAGATGTATTCTCAGAGATCTCAATTTCTCCGGTTTTCTTATTTCTGGGTCTGCCGATATGAGTCATCAGAATCAATTTACCACCCTTGGCACTAATGTAATAGAGAGTCCCCAGAGTTGCATCAATTCTATAGGGATCATGGATCAATCCTTTTTTAACCACGTTGTGATCAACGCGGACAAGAACAACTTTTCCCTTTAGATCAGCATTTTGTATACATGGAAAATCAACCATAACATACCTCCGATTTTCAACTAACAAATACGAGGTGGATTATTCATTTAACTGATTTTTTTTTGCAACCTATTTCTTAAAATAATCATAAAAAAAAAAGCAGCCTTTATTTCAAAGACTGCTCAAAGATCAAATGTAATTTTCTATTTATTTTAGTAAGATAATTTTCTTAACGCTGGTATAATCACCTTCTTCATCTTTCGCATCGAGTGTAGAGAAATAAATTCCACTAGAAACCTTTCTAGCATTTGTATCTTTTCCGTTCCAAACTATGCTATGCATTCCAGCTCCTTGAGTATAATTAACCAAAGTACGAACCAACTGCCCTTTTGTATTGTAAATTGCTATTATTACATCTGAATTATTTTTCAAGTTATATTTTACTGTTGTTTCAGGATTAAATGGATTAGGATAATTTCCTAGTAATTTAGTTTCAGCACCTACAATATCATTATGAGTGTTAGTTCCGGTAACAGTTAAAGAGATAGGAACGATCGTTTCTTCTCTATCGTCATTAATGATCAGATCAACTGAATAATCTCCAACAGTCATATCAGTAGTATCAAATGTTAGGTCAATATTCTCCGAATCTCCTGCTTGTAAAGTTCCCGAAACGGGATCAACAGAAAGCCAATCTGCCGATTCAGTGATACTATAATCCATAGCTGTACCACCGATATTAGATAATTCCATTATCTCAACTGAAATTTCATTTGCTGGCATTTCAATGGTAAACGAAGCAGGATCTACTACAAGTTCAGCAGGTTCGGGAATACCGGAAACTAAAAACATGTGTGGATCTGGTTCTCCAATTATTGGATGATTAGAACTATTCCCGGATACATCTGCAGCATGAATAAAATAGAATATTTCATTCCCGGGATCTATTGCTGGTATTGAAGCAATAAAATTATCATTACCGGTTGGTGTCATTACAAGTGAATTAAATTCTCCATAATTTATCCTATAATTAACGAGGAGAGAATCTGCATAAAGTGATTCACCACTGTAAGGTACGATCTGAGCCACGATATCGATCTCTTCTCCAGCAGGCATCTCATCCTGAATTGGATCATGCTGAATATAAAGCATATTACGATCTGCAATTCCACGCGTTCTGCAATGAAGTGCATCTGTATCAACCCACCCATTTGAATATATTCCTATTATCTCATATCCGGGCATTACTTCTTCATAAGTTGCTATTGCCTCATCATCCCATTGGCTTCCGGTCTGGGGAACAAAAACTTTATTATTTAAGATAAGTGAATTTGTATATGGTGTTGGTTGGGAATATCCTCCCGGAGTATAAATTCGGAATACTTCATAATTATTACCCCAGGCAGATGTTTGAGCAGCAAAGTAATCTGCTACAAATTCAAAATCCGCATAACGGTAATCACTTGCTGGTACCTGACCGATCAAAACTTTATCTACATCTAAAAATTTTCCCCAGCAATCAATATGCTTTATGTATTCATCCAGAGGATCTAAAGTAACATGATAATCTTCAATTCCTAAGTAATCTAGAACAAGTTGGTCTATCTCTGCAGGAGTTAAACCTGGATTTTCATCATAAACCAGATCAGTAGAAGCACCGACGAAATTTCCATCGCACATATAATTTCCACCTGCATTTTCCAGATCCATTCCATAAAGATCCAACCCAAAATAATTAGCAACTTCTATTGGAATGTCATCATCATCCGGCCTGGGTCGATTGTATGGAAAGTTCACAATAGCGATCTCATTATCTACTGAAACAAACCATGGCCCATAATCACGAACCCAATATGTGTTTGTTGGGGCATTGATGAATTCACAGTTTGCCATGTTCACACCGTTATTCTGGTAATTTGTTTCACATTGGCTTTGTTGATAGCTTTCTAATATCGTATAAACTATAATATCTTGTGACATCTCTGCAATAAGTGCATAAGGAACACCAAGTGGATATACAACTAGAACGCCTTCCATTTGTTCAAATTCTGATGTTTGACGAACTGTTCCTGTTGGAGGGTCTGTTGGCGTGAAATCCCGTTCATAATCTTCATTGTATAATATTTCTTCCAAACTTAAAAAGTGTGCTAGAATTGGATTTTCCATAACTTTTTGGGAAATATTATTATAAGCACTTAATAATGCTGTAACAGATAAAATTATTATAATTATTGATTTTTTCATTTATCTTCCTCAATCTCTTTTATTTATTTCATATATATGCAATTTTAATTCCAAGATTATGAATAATTGGTTTAAATCAACAATAAACTGCGGAGATGAAAATATATATAGAAAACATTATAACAAATAACACTGATCAGATAATTATCAGATGAGATAAGAGTAATACATGTTCAGGAGTGAATGTTCTATAAAAAGAAAGCCCCTCAGCTTACACCGAAGGGCTAAATGCTAAAGGTTAACTAAAAGCTATCCTTTATTTCATAAGAAGGAGAAGTTGCCCCTCACAAAAAAGTTCGGGGCTAAATTCTCTTATTTCATAAGTATCATTTTCTTAGTAGAAGTATAATTACTAGATTTCATCTTGTAGAAATATATACCACTTGAAACTGACTTACTGCTATTATCTTTACCATTCC
>CAZOCS010000063.1:0-13597 GCA_964578365.1 uncultured Candidatus Cloacimonadota bacterium | reverse complement strand
ATCACTAACTGTTTATCATCCCAACCTGAAACGGATTAGGCTAGTGTGAATAATTATTAATAAATTGACTTAAAAAAGGTTACAAAAAAAATGAGCCGAGTTCATTTAATTGCAATAAAAAGGTGTCAGTTGTTTTTCTTGACGCAAATTTTTTAATAAAGTAAGTAGTAAATCCAAAGTATGGAGGAAGAATGGATTATTTTCTAACTGAAGATCAATTAGAAATAAGAGAAATTGCTCGCAAGGTCGCTGAAGAGAAGATCAAGCCTGTAAGAGCAAAATATGATGAAGAGAACGAATTTCCCTGGGAGATAATAGAAGTATTTAAGCAGACCGACCTCTTTGCTGTACTGGTCCCGGAGGAATATGATGGTATCAGCGGTAAAGTTGTTGATATTGCCATCATCACGGAAGAATTCAGCCGTGTTTGCAGCGGCATCGGTCTTTCACTGGGTGGTTCAGGTTTGGGAATGTATCCGATTCTTATCTCCGGAAGCGAAGAGCAAAAACAAAAGTATTTACCCAAAATTGCTAATGGAGAGATTCTGGCAGCTTTTGCACTTACTGAGGCTAATGCCGGATCTGATGCCGGCGGTATGGAAACTACAGCAGTTAAAGATGGTGATCATTATATCCTTAACGGCACAAAACAGTGGATCACTAATGGTGGAGATGCTGATCTCTATACAGTTTTTGTTTTAACCGATAAGTCAAAAGGAGCACGTGGAGCATCTTGTCTTATCGTGGAAAAAGGCACTGAAGGATTCTCCTTTGGCAAGAAAGAGGATAAAATGGGGATCAGAGGTTCATCAACCAGAGAACTGATCTTTGATAACTGCCGGGTTCCAGTAGAAAATCTGGTTGGTCGTGAAGGGACAGGTTTCATGGTTGCCATGAAAACACTGGATAAATCGCGACCCATGGTGGCAGCGCAAGCTGTAGGTATTGCTCAAGGCGCTTATGAAGAAGCTGCTAAATATGCTAAAGAACGTCAACAGTTCGGAAAACCGATCTCAGCTTTTCAGGGTGTTCAATTCATGCTGGCAGATATGGCAACTCAGATCGAAGCGGCCCGGGCACTGGTGATGGCAACAGCCAGACTGATCGATTCCGGAGCTAAAAAATATGCTAAGGAATCTGCCATGTGTAAAGTATTTGCCTCTGATATGGCGATGAAAGTTACTACAGATGCAGTTCAAATCCTGGGTGGATATGGCTATATGAAAGAATATCCGGTAGAAAAAATGATGCGTGATGCAAAAATTACTCAGATCTACGAAGGAACAAATCAAGTTCAGCGTGGTGTGATCGCTTCCAACCTTTTAAAGGAATTTTAATAAGTAGAAAGAGTTATGAAATTACTTGTTCATATATGTTGTGCGCCGTGTTTCGCGGCGCCTTATTTTCATTTGAAAGAAGAAGGCCATGAAATACATGGATTCTGGTATAACCACAATATACATCCCTTCACAGAATATAAAAAACGACTTGAAACTCTACAGGAATTTGCAGAAAAAGAAGATATCCAACTGATCGTAAAAGATGAGTATGAATTGGAAAAATTCCTGCGTAAAGCTGCCTTCCGTGAACAGGAACGCTGCAGAAGCTGTTATTATGAACGACTTAAATATGCGGTCATCGTCGCTAAGAAGGGCAACTTCGATGCTTTTACCACAACCCTGCTCTACAGCAAATTACAAAAGCACATTCTTGTAAAAGAAATTGGGGAATCACTTGCTAAAGAATACGGCATTAAATTTTATTACCGCGATTTCAGGGAATACTGGAAAGAAGGAATAAAGATCTCAAAAGATCGTGAGATGTACCGTCAGCATTATTGCGGCTGTATTTATAGTGAAAGAGACAGGTATTTAAAGTGATGCAAAAATAGGGAACATTTATGAAGAATGTGAAAACCTTTAAAAAGATGAAGAAAGAAAATAGCAAGATTGTAATGGTCACAGCCTATGACTATCCATCCGGAAAATATGTTCAGGAAAGTGAAGTAGATATTATTCTGGTAGGTGACAGTTTGGGCATGGTGATCTTAGGATATGAAGATACGCTCAAGGTTACTATAGATGATATTCTTCATCATACTAAAGCTGCCAGGTGTGGTGCTGATGATACATTTATTGTTGCCGACATGCCCTTTATGAGTTATAATCTAAGCTCTCAGCAGACTAAAATAAATGCTGCACTCCTTATAACTCAAGGTGGTGCTAATGCAGTAAAACTGGAAGGCGGTAAACCGAGTCGGCTGGAAGCAATAAGAGCAATTGTGGATTGTGAGATACCGGTTGTAGCACATCTGGGACTTACTCCCCAATCTATATATGCTTTTGGCGGATATAAAGTTCAGGGTAAGAAGGAAGTGGAATTTAATAATATCCTAAATCAAGCCAAAGAGATAGAAAAAGCAGGTGCTTTCATGCTGGTGCTGGAAGGGATTCCCGAAGATTTAGGTAGGACGATAAGTGAAACTCTTTCCATTCCTACAATTGGGATTGGTGCTGGTAAATACACTGATGGTCAGGTGCTTGTCTATCATGATATTTTGGGAATGGCAGATCTTAAACCTAAATTTGTGAAGAATTACGCTCAGTTAAATAAGGATATTCCTAGTAGTATTAACAAGTTTTCACAGGAAGTGAAAGATGGAAAGTTCCCGGCAGACGATAATATATATAATCCCATAAAGTAAAGAGGAAAAATGAGTTTTGAACGTTCAAATTTTGATATGACGCCCGATGAAAAGATGGAAGCAGTGACAAATCTAAAAAAGAATATGGAAGAGAATTTTGTGCAGTTGGGACAGCTTCTTTCAGATATTCGAAAGACCAAATTATTCAAGTTCAAAGGATATAAGACTTTTAAAGAATTTGTGGAAAATGAATTTAATATGAGCGGCAGCTTTGCTGCTAAGATAATCAGTAATTTTGATCTTTTTATTCGTGAGCTCGATGTGGATGAACACTCTGCAAAAGAGATCGGGCTGGATAAACTGAATATGATAAAACCACTGGTGAAACAATCTGAATATAATGAGAAGCAGGATTGGATAAAAAAAGCTCAGGAACTTCCAACCACTGAGCTGCGGGAAGAAATTAAAGAGATCCGTGAGAATAAAAAGAATAAAGATAAAACCATAAAAGATGTTTTCATTGACCAATATGTGGAAAGAATGGTAACCTTTTTTAATTGCAATCGTAAAGAGCTGAACTTTAAGCTTGCCCTCTATTTCCAGGATGAGAACCTGGAAGAGATGAGAGCGGTTGTGAAAGATAAGCAGCGCAAATTCGATGAGACTGATCAGCTGTAATTTTTTAGTATAATCCTGGAGGGAAATATAGCATCTTGATAATTTGATTTTTTTATTTATAAATGAAGAGAATCAAAGGAGACAAAAATGCAACAGTTAAGAATTTTGTGGGTCGATGATGAGATTGAACACCTAAGACCCTTTATACTATTCCTGAGCGAACGAGGCTACAGTGTAAAAACCATATCCAATGGTTCAGATGCTATAGACCTGGTTTCAAAAGAAGATTTCGATCTGGTTTTGCTGGATGAAATGATGCCCGGGATGGATGGACTTTCTACCCTGCGCGAGATCAAAAGGATAAGTAGCTCTCTACCGGTAATTATGGTTACAAAAAGCGAGGAAGAAGGCATCATGGAAGGTGCTATTGCAGGCCAGATAGCTGACTATCTGATAAAGCCGATCAATCCAAATCAACTTATTATGGCTATTAAAAAACTCTTTGAAGCGGATGAGATCAAGAGGAATAAGATCGGGGCACAATATGCAGAATTCTCTGCCCAATTAAATCAAAGATTATTTGCCAATCTTAGAAGTAAGGACTGGATAGATATTTATAAAGACCTGAATAATTGGGATTTTGTTCTTGATGATATTAATGATCCAACACTTCTTCATACACATTTCCTGGAAAAAATGAACTGCAATGCAGAATTCTCGAATTATGTAGCTGATAATTATAAAGATTGGTTGAGTTCCGATAACAGGCCACAACTTTCTTTCGATGTGGTTTCGGATTATGTAATTCCAATACTGAATGAGAAAGCACCGATCTATCTGATCGTACTGGATTGTATGAGATTAGATCAGTACCGTGCTTTCGAACCATATTTAAAGGAACTCTTTGATGTTGATCTGAATATGTATTATTCAATTCTGCCAACAGCTACGCCCTATTCACGCAACTCTATCTTCAGCGGATTACTTCCCAGCGATATTGCTAAGAACTTTCCCGATTACTGGATAGAGTCCAGTGAAATGGATAGCAGCAGAAACAGGAATGAGCACCAGCTTCTAGATGCGCATATAAGTGATCTGGGATCTAATATTGGTCCAAGTAAATATATTAAGATCCTCAATATTGATGAAGGTAATTTTGTGGTACGGAAGATTGCATCATGGCAAAATGAAAAACTGGTGACCCTGGTTTATAACTTTCTTGATCTGGTTGCGCATCACCGTTCTCAAGACGAGATATTAAAAGAGACAATTCCGGATGAACAGGCACTTAGAGCTTTCACAAAACACTGGTTTTTACACTCAAGTTTTTATGAAACCCTAAAAAATATAGCTAAGCAGAAAGCTACGGTTATTCTAACTACAGACCATGGTTCGATCAGGGTTAACAGAGCCAGCCAGCTGGTTGCAGATAAAGAAACTACTACAACAGTAAGGTACAAGCAGGGCAAGAACCTGGCCTGTAATGATAAGCATGCACTGCATGTTAAAGATCCGGAAGAATTTGGTCTGCCGGCTCGTGGTATCATCGATAATTATGTTATAGCCAAGGATGATTATTACTTTGTCTACCCTAATTCATTCCATAAGTACATGAATTTGTATAATGGAACTTTCCAGCATGGCGGGATCTCCATGGAAGAGATGCTTTTACCATTGGCGGTCTGTAAGCCAAAGAAATAGATAAATATGCAGGAAGAAAGAATCTTGAGAAGTGAAGATGATACGATTATCTTTGCAAAAGAGCTGGCTCCACAATTAAAAAAAGGTGATGTGCTGGCTCTTTATGGTGAATTGGGAACTGGGAAAACTTTCTTCACACAGCAGCTTTGTAAATTCTTAGGAGTTACAGAAAATGTGAGTAGTCCCAGTTATGTGTTGATGAATGAATATGTGGGAACTTACATTATTCATCATCTGGATCTTTACCGGTTGGATGCAGCGGAAGAGGTTCTGGAACTGGGTTTATATGACCTTTATGAAAATGCAATTACGATCATTGAATGGCCGGAAATCGCAGATGGGATGCTGCCTGAAAAAACGATTCACATTTACTTTGAATTCATTGATCAAATTAGAAAAGTTACGATTAAATAGTAGAAAGTAAAAACAACAATTTGTTTGTAGGAAATAGATAAATAAAAAGCCCGATACATTTGTAACGGGCTTTTCTTTTATTTAATTAAAATTATTTGATCAGAAGGTAAATTATCACAAGTAATAGAGCTATATTGATCACATTTCCCCAAAGTAATTTATTCTTAAGTTCTTCAACAACCTTCCAATTATCGTTAATTCTTTCTTCTAGACGTATTAACATGTGTTCAAGAGCAGAGAATTTTTCTGCTGCAGTATCAATTTTCTTAACTTTACGCATATTCTCAAAATCTTTTATAAAATGTTTGATCATATCAAAAAATATATTTATCAATCCGCTGAGGAAGGGACTACTTTTCTTAATATCATTCTTATTTTTCATCTAAACTCCCTGAAATCATTATTCTCTCTTAGCATTTACATAATATTAAGATTTTATGTCAATAATTTTATGGAAGAGCAGTTGCAATTATCATCTTGACGAATCTGGCTTATTACTCTCCATGGAATGAATATCAAATTCACTTAATCCTAACATCTTTCCAAACGGAGTCTTATGATATCAGTTTTTCACATATCTGTCAAAGCCTAAAAAGTGCTAAATAATAAGACTATAAAAGGGTTGACATTAAACTTTGATCAGGAAAAATCCGCTATTAAATTAGGTTTCAGAAGATCGCACTTAGTGAATAATAATGGCTGTTATAATTAATGTATGTTTAAAATCCTTAATTTGAATGATTTAACATATGGTTAAATATAATTATTCTGATCTAAAATAGATAAATAATATATTGACTTAATAATTATTATAATGAGTTTTAACAAAATACAAAAAACTTGTTATGCAAGTTACGGGGCGAAGCTGTATCTATCTGTAAGTGTTAATTTCTAAGATATAAGGATTAGAAGATGGAGCGTTTAAGCATGAAAGAGATACTAAAGAAATTTAAGGACCAGAAAATTGCCGTGATCGGTGATCTTATACTTGATAAATACATTTATGGTGAGGTAGACCGTATCTCTCCAGAAGCACCTGTTCCCATTGTTAGAGTCTTAAGAGAAAAGTATGTTCCCGGTGGTGCAGCCAATGTTGCCGCTAATATTTCTACTCTGGGCGGGAATGCTTACCTGTTTGGAATTGTGGGGGATGATCAGTACAAAGATATCCTTCTGCAAAAAACAGCAGAGATGAATATACCAACTTCCGGGATTTTCACCGACAGCAACAAAACAACGATCCGCAAAACCCGGGTTATAGGACTTAACCAGCAACTGCTTAGGATCGATCATGAAAATACAGATTACATTGAAACACACATGGAAGAAAAATTTATCAAGAAACTGATGGAGATCAATGATCTTTCAGCAATTCTTATATCTGATTATGCCAAAGGAACAATTACCAAACAGCTCATGTTACGGCTGGTTCAACTCTCAAAAGAGAAAAACATATCTCTAGTTATCGATCCTAAACCTAAGCATAAAGAATGGTATGCCGGATTAACTTTGATAACTCCAAATAAAAAAGAAGCTCAAGAGATGAGCGGGTTTATGATCGAATCGGAAAATGATCTTATTCAGGCAGGTGAAATGCTGGTTAATAAATTTGCTTCAGATGTCATTATCACAGCAGGTGCGGATGGCATGTATGTGTTTGAGAAAACCTCTACACATAATCACATTCCAACCAAAGCAAGAGAAGTTTACGACGTCTCGGGTGCAGGTGACACCGTTATTGCCACACTTGCTTTAGCATTAAGCAGTAAAGCGACACTCAAAGATGCAGCGATTCTAGCTAATCAGGCCGCCGGTATAAAAGTTGGTAAGATCGGAACATCTCCAATTTTCTTGGAAGAGTTATTGAAAGAGGTTCAAGAAAAGAAAGACTAAAGTCTATCAAGATTAAGGACTAAAGAGAAATAAGATCAAATAATAAAAACTAAAATGGGAATAATGGAAGGGAATAAGAAAAAAGTTAGAGATCTACATGAGAGAATTCTAAATTTCGTTGTAGAAACAATCAAATTTCTTAGAAGCATTATTGATTACAAAGAATATAATGTGTTTAGATATCAATTATCAAAATCATCTTCGTCAATTGGAGCAAATTATGAAGAATCACAGGCTTGTTCGAAAAACGAATTCAAGCAACGGATTGCAATTTGTCTTAGAGAAGCAAGAGAAACCAACTACTGGTTTAGAGTAATAGATAAATTGGAACTTGGAGATGAAGAGAAAAGAAATTACCTCATACAAGAATCCAAAGAAATAAAGCTAATATTCGGTGCAATTCATACAAAATGTTTCAGAGGAGATTTTAATGATTAGACTTAAAAATTCTTTGATCCTTAGTCTTTTTTCTTTAATCTTTATCATTACCTCGTGCTCCACTCCCACCGAGACTCCTAAGGGAGACCTAACCGGTAATGTTCAACTTGAAGGTGAAACTGACCACTCTGGTATTATAATCGCACTTTATGATCTTGCTTATTTAGATACTACCATAGTGAGAATTAACAACCAATATCCCCAAATTGGAGTTCATATTAACCAGCATACTGAGTTTGACCATAGACTGCAATCACCAATTAAATCTACAGGAACACTTGCAGATGGCAGTTTTGAACTAACAAAAATCTCAACAGGAACCTATAATCTGGTTGCAATGAAATTTGGCTTCGGATTTAAATATATATACAAAATTGAAATTAATGAAGGAGAAAACGAAATTTCACAAGCACGAAATTTCGTAAGCGAAAGGGGAAAAGAGAAAAGAGAAAAAAATAATTCACTTCTCCCATCTCACTTTTCACATAGAAGCGAAGCTTTTAGCATTTCACGCAACGACTCTGGTGAATATAATCGTGACTCTATAACTTTATACGAAGAAGTACATATTTCTGGAAACATTGCAGACAATATTGTCGTTGCTCCCGACCACCACCTCATTATTGACGACGACACAGTCTTTATACCAGGTTCATCACTCACCATCCACCCCGGTGCAGTTATCCGCATTAATCCCGGAATTGATCTCACCATCCATGGAACGCTCACAGCTCAAGGAGAAGAAAACAACATGTTCTGGGTTACCTCCAACGATGGTTTTGAAAACTCACAACTTACAACTCACAACTCTAAACTATCAAATCGTGAAGATATTGCTCTGTATAATAGCTTTGAACTTACAGAAATTTGCAATATCGAGAACGATTTGATTACACGGGGAAAATGGGACTATGCCAATACTTGTCTACTGAATAAAGTAAATAGCCTGCATATGCAGAATGGGATATTTAGGAATGGAAATTGTGGATTTTATTCTACATTAAATCCTACTGAAATTGACTCTACCTTCTGTACTAATATTTTATTTGAAAATTTAACAGATGAAGGTAAAGGTGGATTATTTATTGAAAACAGTGAAAATGGTTATATCTCACAAAGTATTTTTATAAATAATTATTGTGGAGCTTTAGTAAAAGATAGATTCATGGAACATGTGGAGAATAATTATTTTTCATATAATAATATTGGTTTAAAACTATTACATTTCATTGGATATGTAAATAATAACGAAATGAATAATAATGATATTGATATACAATTTACAGGTAATATGGAGTCCAATGAACCTACAGGTATCCATATAGAATTTAATAATTTGTATTCAAATGTTGGTATTAGACATTATTTATTTTTAATATATGCTTACCAATACTATTCTGGAATTAATATAAATAATAATAATTTTGAAAATAATCAGTGGTTTATTAAATATTATTCTCGAACTATGAATGAAGATATTGATGCAACAAGTAATTATTTTGATGGCTTGTATACTGAAGTTGAAATTAATAACAGAATATTAGATAATTGGGAAACGGGTACTATTCAAGTTTTAATAGAGCCTTGGTTTACAAATAAAATTAGTAATGCAGGAATACAATAATAATAATGAATAATAAAATTATTTTAATTAGCAAAGATGTATTAAGGACAGATTATTTGCCAACATATGGCAATAAATATTGGGAAACTCCTAATATAGATGAATTAGCTAAGGAAGGGACTATATTTAGAAAACACTATACAGCAGCACCTTCGTCTGCTATGTCGTACACATGTATGTTTTCTGGTCTATTTGCGCATGAAATTAGGAGGAAAAAATATTCAGAAGTAAAACCCTTTAATCAAGTTCCAACACTTTTTGATATATTACAAGAAAAAGACTATTCTTGTAATGTTATCTGGGATAAATCATGGTATAAATTAGCTTATAGATTTTCAAAAGTATACGGAAATAACTCAACAATAATTCATAATTTAGATATTGGTCAGAAGGTGGGACCACATAAAATTGATAATTCTAAAATAAAACCAAATGAAGCTAAAGAATCACTTAATAGAATTCTTCAGTCTGTAGACTCACTATTAAACAATGAAAAGTTGTTTCTTTGGATACATCTTCCTCATGTTATTAAAGGAAGAACAGGTTATGGAAGTGACATCGATTTATTAGATGAATTGATAGGGAACATAAGAAATAGATTTGATGATGATTCTATATATATAAGTGCAGATCACGGACACTTGAATGTTGAAAAGGGTATACCTGTTTATGGTTTTCATGTTTATGAAGGAGCAATAAGAATTCCATTAATTACACCGAGAATAGATGATTTAAAAGAAGTTAATTTTCCCACTAGTAATATTCAGTTAAAAGATATAATTTTGAAAAATAATATTGAACAATTAAATTATGTTTATTCTGATTCACAATATTATTTGCAGGAAAACAGAAAATTATCTATAATAAAAGATAATTACAAATATATTTATAATAAACGGGATAATACTGAAGAACTATATGATTTAGAATTTGATCCAAACGAAAATGTCAATTTATTAATTAATAAATGGTATGACCGAAATAGATTTAAATATTACAATTTAAATGAGATTTATCATTATCCTAATTGGAATAAACTGGAAAATATCTATACGGAATTAAAAGCAGAGAAAGATAAAATATGGCGACAGGGTTCATGGTTAACAGAAACTGCCTATAAATTGAATAATTTCAGAAAGAAAGGATATAATAATCTAACAAACTTAATTAACTCAAAGAAACGAATGAAAGGTAACTTCGGGGCTTTTAGTAAAACTAAATATTTTGAAATATAATGAGATATATGAAAAACATATTAATAACTGGTGGCTCGGGATTCATTGGATCTAATTTCATTAATTATCTTTTTAATATAGATAATTTTGATGATAAGATTATAAATGTAGATAAACTCACTTATGCGGGAAATCCTGAGAATTTAAAAGAAATATCGGAAAAGTATAAAAATTCAAGATACTTTTTTGAAAAAGTAGATATTGTAAATTATGATGAATTAAAACAAATATTTAAAAAATACGAACCGGAATTTATTGTGCATTTTGCTGCAGAGTCACATGTAGATCGTTCAATCCATGGACCAAGAGAATTTATCAATACAAACATTATTGGAACATTTAATTTGTTGGAATGTGCGAAAAAACATTGGGATAAATTTGATGGGAAATTATTTCATCATGTCTCTACTGATGAGGTTTATGGTTCTTTAAAGAATGATGGATTCTTTTATGAGGATACTGCTTATGATCCACATTCTCCATATTCTGCCTCAAAAGCTTCAAGTGATCATCTGGTTAATTCTTATTATCATACCTACGGATTACCTGTAACCATCTCCAATTGTTCAAATAATTATGGCCCCTACCAATTCCCGGAAAAATTAATTCCGATAATGATCAATAATATGTTAGAAGAAAAACCATTACCAGTTTATGGGAAAGGATTGAATATTCGAGATTGGCTTTACGTAGAAGATCACTGTCGTGCTATTTGGGAAATAATTAATAATGGCAAAAAAGGTGAAACGTATAATATTGGTGGTGAAAATGAAATTAGGAACATTGATATTGTAAATACTCTCTGTGAAAAAATGGCTAATATTAAAGGTATAGAAAAGGATTATTACAAAAAACTAATCACCTATGTGAAGGATCGTCCCGGTCATGATTGGCGTTATGCCATTAACATGGGTAAGCTTAAAAATGAATTAGGTTTTATTCCATCCGTAACCTTTGAAGAGGGCATTAGCAAAACAATTCAATGGTATTTATCAAATCGAGATTGGATAAACAAAATTAAAACAGGTGAATATCGAAACTGGATCAATAGTAATTATGGAGAAAGATAAATGAAAGGAATAGTATTAGCGGGTGGTGCGGGGACGAGACTGCATCCAATTACATTATCAATTTCAAAACAACTTTTACCGGTTTATGATAAACCAATGATATATTATCCTCTTTCTGTGTTGATGTTGGCAGGGATTAGAGAGATATTATTAATTTCAACTCCTCATGATTTACTTTATTATAAGAAACTTCTAGGTACAGGAAAACAATGGGGTGTAAAATTAGAATTTGCAGAACAACCACACCCTAAAGGACTTGCAGAAGCTTTTATTATTGGAGAGCAATTTATTAAAAATGATAGTGTTTGCTTAATTCTTGGGGATAATATCTTTTATGGTCAGGGGCTAAAAGAAAAAGTACAGAATGCTGCAAAACAGCAAGATGGAGCAACAATATTCGGGTATTATGTTCATGACCCACATCGTTATGGTGTTGCAGAATTTGATATCGATTTGAATGTAATATCACTTGAAGAAAAACCTAAAACTCCAAAATCCAATTTTGCTATAACAGGATTATATTTTTATGACAACGACGTTGTTAAATTAGCTAAGAAAATCAAACTTTCAGATCGAGGAGAATTGGAAATAACGGATTTGAATAAAGAATACTTAAAAAGAAGTAGGTTGAAGTTAGAATTATTAGGTCGTGGATTTGCATGGCTCGATACAGGTACTCATGAATCACTTTTGGATGCATCAAATTATGTTGCTGTGATTGAAAAAAGACAAAGTCTGAAAATTGCTTGTTTAGAAGAAATTGCATACCGTATGAAATATATTGATAGAGCACAATTATGTGAAATTGCTCGGAAATATAGCGGAAGTGAATACGGGGATTATTTACGGCTACTTTCAGAAAGCTAATGTAACAATTGATGAGTGAGTTGAAACAAAAAACCCTCAAAGGAATTGTATGGAGCGCAGCTGAACGCTTTTCTGTACAGGGACTACAATTTCTTTTGGGCATTATATTAGCACGTCTTCTATTGCCTTCAGATTATGGACTAATTGGGATGTTGGCAATTTTTCTCGCAATTTCACAAACATTTATTGATAGTGGCTTTTCCTCTGCATTAATTCAGAAGAAAGATAGAACTGATGTAGATTTTAATACTACATTTTATTTTAATCTGGCAATAGCGATTTTTATTTATACTTGTTTAGCTTTAGCTGCACCTTTAATTGCTACTTTCTATAAGGAACCTTTACTTACAAGTGTAACACGTGTTATAGGATTAAATATAGTTATAAGCTCTTTTGCTATTGTTCAGCGTTCGAAACTTACTATTAGATTAGATTTTAAAACTCAAGCAAAAGCTTCACTGATAGCAGTATTAATTGGTGGAAGTGTCGGAATTATACTTGCTTTCAAAGGATTTGGAGTTTGGGCTCTTGTTTTTCAAACACTAACTCGCAATTTATTCAATACGATATTTCTTTGGTGTTTTTCTAAATGGCAACCTAAAAGAGAATTCTCAATAGATTCTTTTAAAACTCTTTTTTCGTTTGGTTCAAAATTATTGGGTGCAGGTCTACTTAACACGATATTTCAGAATATTTACCAAATGATAATTGGTAAACTTTATAATGCTGAAAGTTTAGGATTTTATGTTCGAGCAAAACAGTTTCAAAGGCTTCCTTCTCAAAATATTACAGAAATTCTACAGCGTGTTACTTATCCGGTTCTAAGTAGCATCCAAGATAATGAATCAAAATTACATAATACTTACAGGAAGTTAATTAAATTATCGGCATTTACTATCTTCCCGTTAATGATGGGATTATTTGCAATTGCAAAACCAATGATCAGATTAATTTTAACGGATAAATGGTTACCCGCAGCTCCCTTATTGCAAATTTTATGTATTGCTGGAATGCTATATCCAATTCAAGCAATAAATTTAAATATTATTTTTTTTAAGCTTCTCATAAAGTTCATCTCTGCTAATACCAAATT
>CAZOCS010000062.1:0-13943 GCA_964578365.1 uncultured Candidatus Cloacimonadota bacterium | reverse complement strand
TAAAATCTCTTTTGAATTATTCTATGATAGAGTATTAGAAAATAAAGTGCAGTATTATGAAATGTGTTTTGTCTTAAATTATATAAAGAAAATTAAAAGGATTATGGAGGTAAAATGTCTCGGCTTGATTTGGTTGTATTAGGGTTTTTAAACAGGCAGCCAATGCATGGATACAAGATTATTGGCTATTTTGAAAAACGTGGGATAGAAATGTGGACAAGAGTTAAAACACCTTCAGTTTATAAAGCATTACAGAGATTAGAAAAAAAAAATTATATTACAGGAGAGCTGAAACAAGAAAGTAATAATCCACCACGCAAAGTTTTTACAATTACAAAAGATGGAAAAAAGTACTTCATGAAATTATTAAATTCATTTCTTTGGGAAAAGGATAGATCTCATACTCCAATGGATTTCTGGAATGCATTTCGATTTGTTCGAAAAAATGTTACACTTGCAGAATTCTTAGAGATCATTGAAAATAGAGAAAAGAAACTCGAACAATTAGATATAAAAATGAAAGAGAGACATCAACAAGCTGTTGAGTGCGGTGACATGCCAGAGTTTCCTTTCTTTGCGAAAATCATGCATGAAACAATGAGAAAAATGAAATCACTTGAACTGGAGACATTAGATCATATTAAAAAAGAAGCTATGCTTCCTGAAAATAAAAAAGATTTTAAAGAGGAGAATAAATGAAAAAAATACTAATATTAATTGTACTGTTTTTGATATCAATGGGTTTGTCAGCACAATCACTATCTTTACCTGAAGCAAAAAAACTTGCTCTAGAAAACAATCCTGAACTGCTGGCTCAAAGACAGGCAACCAAAGCCAATAAAAATAATCTTTGGCAATCATACCTGAACTTGATACCTTCCGCCAGCTTATCCGGTAACTATGTTCAATTCAACGACCCAGTAATGATGGGAATTGAGCTTGCAGAAGAATCTAGATCTTATGGGTATGATATAAATCAACCTATCTTTAATGGTGGTAAGTACTGGTTAGGTGCTCGAATTGCGAATGATGGTTACAAAATTGCTAAAGAAAATTTGAAGAATAAAACACTAAGTATAATTGCAGATGTAGAATCTAAATATTTTAATGTTTTAGAAAACCAGATCTTATTGGAAATCTCACAAAAAGATCTACTTTCTTCCCAAACAAATGTTGAGATCGCTCAGATCCGCTTTGATACCGGAACACTTTCTAAAGCTGAATATCTGCAGTTACAATCTGAATTAGCCGTAAAAGAAGTTACTTTGATCCAGATAGAAAACCTTTATCAAATTAGTTTATTGGAATTAGCTAATTTCCTGCAAATAGATAATGTACAGGATCTGAAAGAAATCCCGATAGAAACACATCAACCAACTTTAGATGAATTGAGTAATAAATCTATTTCTGAACTGGATGAAATGATAAATACAATAGTTAATATTGGTGAAAACAATAATCCATCACTTAAGATCTCAGAGATATCATTAAATACAAATAAAAAATCTCTACTTTTGGCTGGTGGTAATTTCCTGCCATCTGTATCTTTACGGTATTCCAATGATTGGTCAAAATACGATTACCAAAATGATTATAATGAGAGTGGTCAATTGGGTATTAATCTTTCTATTCCTATCTTTCCACTTGTAGATAATGGTTTGGGTGTCGCAAAAGCTAATCATAATTTAAAACAATCTAAATACATATTAGAGACAGTAAGTGATGGGATTAAACTCTCACTGCAAAGCTCATTAATAAATCTGGTTGCAGCAGCTAAGACAGTAAGGTCTTCTAAGCTTGCGATGGAATATTCTAAAGAAACATACGGTCAGATGAAAGAAAGATTTACTCATGGTGTAATAACAGCCAATGAACTTCTTTCATCAGAAGTTATGTTTACATCTGCACAAAATCAATATATAACAAGCTTCTATAACTTCCTACGTGCAAAATCAACCTTACTGCTTGTGATGGGTATTGAAGATCCACAAATTTTAGAAAATATATTAAATAATTAAATGGAGGAAAAATGAAACAGATTTCAAAATTGACATTAATTGTCCTTGCCTTCTCAATAATGCTTATTTCATGCAGTAAAGAAACAAAATCTGAAATGGGAATGGGTAGTAAGACCAAGGAAAAAGAGGTGATTGTAATGGTTCAAGAATTAAAATTACAAGATCTTGAAAAATATGTAAAAATAATTGGTAAATTAGAAGGGATCACAGACGTGAACCTAGTTAGTGAAACCAATGGAAAAGTTATCGAGATTTATAAATATCTGGGTGACTGGGTAAATAAAGGTGATGCGATAGGTAGAATTGATAATAGCGATACGAATAATAAACTTTTGCAAGCTCAAGCTGCTTTGTTGGCTGCAGAAGCAAATCTTGAAACAGCAAAATTAAGTATGACCGCTTCACAGAAATTATATGAAGAAAACACAATTTCTGAAAAAGAATTCTTACAAGCAAAAAGCTCGTTTAAGAATGCTCAAGCTGGATATAATGGCGCGTTGGCAAGCGTAGAGCTAGCTAGGAAAAACTTAGATAATTCTCTATTCACAGCACCTGTTTCTGGAAATATAGCTGAACTAAAATTGGAAGTAGGTGAAATGGTGAGCCAGGGAATGCAGATCGCAGGTATCGTGAATTCCAAAAATCTAATTATACGAACCGGGATTAGCGAATCTGATATATCTTATGTAAAAAAAGGTGATCATGTAATCATTGAATATCACAGTAAAAAATATGAAGGAAAGATCTCCGGTGTAGGAATTCGACCTACATCCGGTGGTAATAATTATCCAATTGAGATCGTGTTGAATAATCCAAATTTAGAGCTTTTCCCGGGAATGATCGTCGAAGGTCATATCTATTCACATACTTTTAAGAATGTGCTGTACACTTCAATAGAAAACCTGCGCGAAAAATATGATAAGCAATTTGTATATGTGATAAATGCGGAAAATAGGGCAGAACTCAGGATCGTGGAATTGGGAGAAAAAGTTGCTAATAACATCATAATTAAATCTGGTTTGCTGGAAGGTGATAAGCTTGTCATAGACGGTATGGACAGTCTTTCGGATGGATCTCTTGTAGAAGTAAAATCCGGTTTCAGTATAAAATGAAAAACTTTGAAGAGGAGATGATATGTCTTTAGCAAAATTTTCTGTAGAAAATGGTGTGCTGATAAATATGATAATGATCATAGTATTCATATTTGGTTTGTACACAATGATATATATGCCTAAGGAAGAGATGCCGGCAGTTGATTTTGGATCATTCTATATTATGGTCAGCTACCGAGGTGTTTCACCGGCAGAAATGGAAACTCTGGTCGTAAAAAAGATAGAAGATCAGCTTACTGACCTGGAAGATGTGGACTACATTTCTTCCACTGCGTCTGAAGGAAGAGCTACAATTTATATTCAAATGGATCCCAAAGCAGATATTGATAAGGCTTGGAATGAACTTAATACTGAAATGGATAAGGTGAATGACCTGCCGGAAGATGCAGATGATCCATTCCTATTACAATTAAATATGCGTGAAGTTAACGAGATCTGTACGGTAGCTTTAGGTGGGGATCTTTCTGATAATGCCTTGCGGGAACTGGCGGATGATTTTAAAGATGAAATATTGGAATTAGATTATATTTCTAAAGTGGAAATAGCCGGAACTCGTGATCGTCAGATCTGGATAGATAGCAATATTAATAAGCTGAAAGAATATGGTATTTCGTTGAATGATCTGGCAAATGCTATTAATATGAGAAACAAGAATGCACCTGGCGGTTCAATTAAAGTTGGCTATGCAGAATTCCTTATACGAACAATGGGTGAATTTGATAACATTGATCAGATAAATGATCTTGTTATCACCATGGATGCAAATGGTAGTTCTGTTCGTATTGAAGATGTCGCCACTGTGCGAGATACATTGGAAGAAGCCATTACAATGAGTAAATTGAATGGGAAAAAAGCTGTTACAATTGATATCTTCAAAAAGGCTGATGGCAACATTATCAGTGTTATGGAAGAGGTTTATAAAAAGACTTCTGAATTTGAAAATAGGATGGAGGGACTTTCTGTAGAAGTACGTAATGATGGTTCTATAAGAGTTAGCAATAGTATCAGAACACTGGGAAATAATGCCCTTATGGGAATCATTTTAGTTTTTATTGTTTTATGGATATTTATTGGTTGGAAGAATGCTCTTTTCGCAGCCTGGGGAATTCCATTCAGTTTTCTGCTGGCATTCATTTTAATGCAGCAATTTGATGTTACCCTAAATAATCTTAGTCTATTTGCATTGATACTTGTTTTGGGAATGATAGTGGATGATGCGATAATTGTGCTGGAAAATATCCACCGTTATCGTGAAATGGGATTGAATCTGCGGGAAGCTGCTATTAAAGGTACGCAAGAGATCGCATGGCCTGTTGTAGCTGCTGTAGCTACAACCATTGCTGCTTTCATGCCTTTGCTAATGATGGAAGGCAGAATGGGTAGATTTATGAGTGTTTTCCCGATCGTTGTTTCGATGGCTCTCTTTGCATCACTTTTCGAAAGTCTGGTAATATTACCTTCCCACACTGCAGAACTTGGTGGTAAAAGTAATTTTGATAGAAAGAAAAAGGAACATAAATTACATGACTGGCTTGTAAGAAATTATCGTAAAGCTATTAAAAAAGTATTGAAGCGTAGATTATTAACGATTTTGGCATTGATTGGTGCGATGACCATATCAATTTTAATTCTTTTTACTGGATTGGTAAAGTTCCAATTCTTTTCACGCGGAATGCCTAAAATAGTTGTTATCAACCTGGAAACACCCACTGGAACCAGCTTGGAAAAAACCGATGAAGTTGTTACTAAGGTTGAGGATTTTATTTTGAACATGCCCGAAAAAGCCGATATTGAGTCGGTTGTGAGTACTGTTGGACAGTACTCTGAGAATCATAGAAATATGGTGGCAACCAGAAATGCAAATGTTAAGATCGACCTTGTAGAACTTGATGATATGCAATTTACTCATGATCAAATAAAAAACAGGATCAGAAAATATCTTTCAACATTACCGGGGTTATACACTTTCCAATTTAAGGATGGAGAACGAGGTGGTCCTCCTACCGGAGAAGATATCGAGATCCGAATCAAAGGTGATGATCTTACCCGTTTGGAAGAAATCGGTGAATATGTAATCTCTGAAATTGAAAAAATTCCGGGAACAGCTGATCTTGAGACAAGTTTTGCCGAAGGTAAAAAAGAGATCAGGATAGTTCCTAAACATGATAAACTAGCTCTTTACGGCTTGAATGTTCAAACCATATCTTCCTTAGTAGGATATGCATCTTATGGAGGTTACATCTCCAAATATCGTGGTACCGGAATGGATGAGTATGATATAGTATTACGCGTGATGGATGAGCAAATAGATGAACTATCGGATTTGGAGAACCTGCCTATTCGAACTAGAAATGGTGATGTGATCGCATTGAAAGAAGTTGCTGATCTGGAAATTGGTACCGGTTATGCTCAGATAGAGCACCGTGATAGAAAAAGATTAATTACTGTATCTGGTTCTGTAACTACCTATCAGGAAGATGGACGCACAATTCTACGCTCTGCAGATGAAGTTACCGAGCAATTACGCGGAAACTCATTAACCGGAGTAGAAGGTATTCTCTCCGGATTCACAGAAAGGTTCCCAGGATATCAAATAGAATATGGAGGGCAGGCAGAAGAACAGGCAAAAACAAACAACTCACTTTATCTGGCACTAGCTGTCGCATTGCTTCTAGTATTCACTATTTTGGCAACTCAATTTAAATCTGCAGTGCAGCCGCTCATTGTAATGGTTACCATACCATTTGCCTTTATCGGAGTTATTTTTGGTCTTCTTATCACTCGTTTACCATTCTCAATGATGACAATGATATCGGTAGTTGCCTTGGCAGGAGTTGTTGTAAATGATGCTTTGGTTCTGGTTGATTTTGTTAATCGAGAACGGGCAAATGGGGTAGACAGGTGGAATTCGCTTATAAATGCCGGCTCCATACGATTACGCCCGATCATCATGACAACTGTTACTACGATAGCCGGCTTCATGCCAATAATGTTATCTAATTCCAGCATTACTTCCGATTACAAACCAATGGCTGTTAGTATAGCTTTCGGACTTGCCTTTGCCACTGTTCTAACCCTGTTTGTAATTCCTGTTATCTATTCACTGGTAGATTCACTTTTTGGTAAACTTGAAATGACACGTTTTAAGACACATGAGAAATACGAAGATTGTGTGGATTGTGAGTAAAGACGCAAAATTTTCGTAACACATTCACTCCTGAATGTGAATAAAAAATATTGTGTGGCGAAGTTATTCTTCGCCACTTTTTTATTCTCATCTATATTCATTCTACTTTGGTATACTTCCAACTATTTGCATCATATTTTTCCTAACTTAAAAAAAAATCCTTGCGATATTATTAATATTTTTTTAATTTTAAACCAGATATTTTCTAATCTTAATAAGGAGGTTACAAATGAAAGAACTTAAAGTTGTTGTGGAACAAGTTGTAGATCATTGTGGTGCAAAATTAAAGCCTGGTGATACATTCTATGTGACAGGTAAGGGTAAGATCATGATTCCGGATAACCAGGAAATCTGTATGTTTGCCCTGCAAAGCCTTATTCCATTTCTGGTTAATAAACAGATGGATATCAAAGAAGATAAGTACATTATCGATATGAACCGTTTGTGCTGCCCTGATCCGGGAGGAGTAATTTTTAAGATCAACGAGAAGTAGGAGAGATAAAAG
Source organism: uncultured Candidatus Cloacimonadota bacterium (assembly GCA_964578365.1). Taxonomy (GTDB): domain Bacteria; phylum Cloacimonadota; class Cloacimonadia; order Cloacimonadales; family TCS61; genus Tenebribacter. The sequence continues at coordinate 7,121 of CAZOCS010000062.1, read as the reverse complement.
AAAAGCTGTTATGCTCTTTTCTTTACAGGTACAAAAAAATCATTGAATTCGGTTTTGAGAAGACGTTGTAAAGATACAGAACAATTATCCTTCACATACGCTATTGAAAAAACCGGATTTTTTTTGTGATCTATTTCAACATAATGAAGTGTGTTTCCTAGATAATGTAGATAGGCTTCATCATTTGGAGAATGTGTTTCCACATCAATATCGGTTCCATTGTAACCCAGAACCCAACCAAAATGATTCTCATTTCTTACGTTCCAGATCTGCTCCCAGTTAGGTTTATAATTATTAAAAAAAGCATTAAATGGGTTAAATCCAAAAGCATGATATGTAAGATCCGACAGTCCAAATCCTCCATATCTGAGGGGATTCATCTCTATGGGGACTAGAATATCATTCTCCAATTTGAATTCTGCATGAATGGGAAAATTAGTAATACTCAAGTGCTGGTTCAATTCTATAAAAATTGATTTTAGTCTATCATAAAATCTTGCAAAGATGTCTTTATTTGTATAATATAAAACGTGAAAATATTCATTTTTATCAGGTAATGGATGATGATAAATATTCATGATCTCCGGAATTCCTTGTTCATCAAAATACATATCCACAGCATATTCTTCACCTTCTACACATTGCTCAATTATCAGTTCATTTTTAGATAAAATACTATCCGAAAAATAGCGGGAATTTTCTTCCAATTCATTGCGTATTTCTTTTGTTATTTCAGAAATATCCGTATCTTTGTTCAACTCTTTTACGGCAGTCCCAAAAAATCCCTTGGTTGGTTTTACAATGTATTTTTTATCTTGATCCAGTTTGATATTTTTCAGTTCGTCAATAGTGGTTTTAGTGAAGAAGAAATCTGGATATAAATTACTCATTAAATGGCGGAATTTGTTTTTGTCTTTTAACATATTCACAGCATTTGTAAAAATCGTATCTTCAGATCTCTCCAGAATGATCTCAAGCGCACTTTCAATAGGAGCATATACTATATCGTCTGTTTTTAAAACAAAAGTAGATTCTCTAAAATCTTCTTCCGAAATCAATATAACCTTGTCCTCGTTCTTGATCTTGTCTTCGGTCTCAACCTTCTTTACAAGTTCAGATATATAACCACTTCCAGTTATAATAAATTTCATAAATTCCTCAATAATTAATTTAACACTAACTTTTTTTAATTGGTTTTTGTGTCAAAAGGAAAACAGAAATAAATTAAAGAATAAAAACTATGGAATAATAATTGCATATATTAAATATGAGAAAGTATAAATTAAATAGGGAGAAATTGAAATGAAAAGATTGGTTTTAATATTGTTATTTTGTGGAATTCTCATCAGCACTGTTTTTGCCTGGCGAGATAATGAGATGGAAGTAAGAGTGTTTTATAATAACGACTTTGAACTTAGAAAATTAATTGAGCTGCAACCAAAAGGTGATATTTATCCAAATGGTGAAGCTTTAATATATTTGATCCCTTCTGAATTTAAAGCTTTGATGGCAACTGGTCTTAGATACCAGATCGAAAAAGAAGATGTAAAAACTCATGCGGAAAATTTTTGGGCTTCAATGGATAATACACGAGAAGCTTATCATACGTATGCCGAAATTGTTGCTCTTGCAGACAGTCTTGTTTCAGCTTTTCCTAATATTTGTGAAAAACACCTTTTTGGAACATCTGTTCAAGGCCGTGAGCTTGGTGCATTAAAAATATCAGATAATGTGTCGTCGGATGAAAATGAAGCAGAGGTTTTTTTCGATGGCGGAATTCACGGAGATGAGATAGGCGGACCTGAAAATATTATCCGTTTTGCACGTGACATTTGTTTAGCTTATGGAACTGATCCCATTATTACTGATCTTATAGACAATCGTGAGATCTGGTTATTCTATATGGTTAATCCAGATGGCCGAGTTGCAGATAGCCGTTATAATGCTAATGGAGTAGATCTAAATCGTGATTCCGGCTATATGTGGGATGGATGGGGTAATAGTACTGGAGCTTTTTCTCAAATTGAATCAAAAGCACTCAGAGATTGTCATTATAATCGTCAATTTGTTGTACATACAACATATCACAGCGGTACCGAATACATTTCATGTCCATGGAGTTACCGCTCCGATCAATGTCCCGATCTTAGTCATATACTGCAGTTGGCAGGTGAATACTCATCTTCATCCGGTTATGCAAATATGGAATATGGCCAGGGGAATACAGGAATGTATGCCATAAACGGCAGCACAAAAGATACGAATTACGGCATGATGGGAGCCATCAGCTGGTCGATGGAAATTTCCTATGATAAAGATCCTCCCGCCAGTCAAATAATGATGTTTTACAATTATAATAAACCTGCAATGCTGAGTATGATCGAACATTCTGGTTATGGTTTGGAAGGTGTTGTAACAGATGCAAATACAGGTGATCCTGTTACTGCTAATATATTTATAAATGACTATTTCCCTTGCTATACAGATCCAGCCTTTGGTGATTATCACAAATATGTTCTTCCCGGAACTTATGATATTACAGTTGTAGCCAATGGTTATGAAACACAAACCATAAATGATGTTAATGTTACAGCAGGAAATGCAACTGCAACTAACTTTCAACTTTTGCCGGAAGAAGGACAATATATTTATAAAATATCTGCTTCTCAAATCCCTGATAACAACGAAGCTGATGAAGGTGATACTCCAGGTGTAATTGGAGCCCCTGACAGCAGAAATTATTCTATTGGAAAAGATGGCTGGATCATCGTAGATATGCAATATCCTATCCCTGATGGAGCCGGTAATGACTTTATCGTTTACGAAGGTGACGCTTCTGCAGAGGGTTATTCTGTTTTTGCAGGAGAGACGATAGATGGGCCATGGATGTTTATAGGAGATGGAGACGGTACAACCGAATTTGATCTGGCTGATGGAAATATGATCGAGACTCAGTTTGTGAAGATAGAAGATGATGGTGATGGTGTTCAAACTGCACCTGATGCCGGTTTTGATTTGGATGCAATTGAAGCAATTGCAGAAATTAGCGGTGTTTACATTGTTTTTATGGGCTATGAACTGGATGAGATGATAGGAAACAATAATGGCTTTATAGATCCAGGTGAAACAATAGATATGCTTGTAACAATTCGTAATAATGGAAGCCAACTTGCTGAAGATGTAAATGGATTACTTTCGACTACTTCCGGTTATGTAACCATGAACAACGATGATATATATTTTGGTGATCTGGCAGCAGGACAGGAAGTTTCCGGTATCTTCACTTTCACTGTGGATGTTGCTACTCCAATTGGAGAGCTTCTCACATTTGATATGGAGCTTACGGCCAATGCAGGAACCTATACTACAAACTTTAACATTTCCTGCTTAGTAGGAATTGTAATCGAGGACTTTGAAACCAATAATTTCCTAAGTTTTAACTGGCAGTTTGGCGGGAGTGCAGACTGGACTATATCATCAGATTCTTATGAGGGATCATATAGTGCTAAATCTGGTTCGATCACTCATAACCAGACTTCTTCTTTATATTTGGAAGTTGATGTTGTGACTGCCGGAGAATTGAGTTTTTATAGAAAAGTATCATCCGAGAGTAGTTGGGATTTTTTGCGCTTCTTTATTGATAATAATGAAATGGATTCTTGGAGCGGAACAAGTGACTGGGTAGAAGAAACATATTCTGTAACAGTGGGAACTCATATCTTTAAATGGGAATATGACAAAGATGGATCGGTTAGCAGTGGGAGCGACTGCGGTTGGGTAGATTACATTGTTTTCCCACCCATAAGCATTCAGCCAATACTAGATCCACCTACGAACCTGACAGCTGAGATCATTGATTACAATTCTTCGATTATCGTTTCCTGGGGTGCTGCTGAACGATCTAAACAAATAAGTAGAGACCTTCTGGGCTACAACGTATATTTTGATGGAGTCTTTGTAGAATTTGTCTTCACTTCTCCTTATGAATTTCCAGGACCTTTTGCATCGGGTGATTATGATATAGAAGTTACAGCAGTTTATGATGAAGGTGAATCTAACGCTGCTGAAATCATGGTAACAATAAACCTGAATCCTCCGGAAAATCTTGTTGCAGAAAGTTCTGGAGATGATATCATTCTAACTTGGGATCTACCATTACAAATCCGAGGAATTGTAGAATATAAGATCTATCGTGATGGAACAGAGATCGCAACTACTACTGAAACTACATATACTGATCTAGCTATGCAATCTGGGAGTTACACTTATGGAGTAACTGTATTGTATGATGGAGAATTTGAATCTGATCCTATTGAAGTTATATTCGATCATACAGATGCGGGTTTGAATCTGATACCTACTGTAACAGAACTTACAAAGATTTTTCCCAATCCGTTCAATCCGGAAACGACTATTAATTACAGTTTGCATTTGGAAGCCAATGTTAACATCTCGGTTTTCAATATTAAGGGTCAGAAAGTACTAACTCTGGTAAATGAGAAACTTGATGCCGGTTATTACCAGGTCGTGTGGAAAGGTGCTGATGAACAGGGAAAACAAGTTTCCAGTGGTGTGTACTTTACCACTATGGATATCCATGAGAAAGGTAATGATTATACCAGCGTAAAAAAAATAATTCTATTAAAATAAAAAAAGGAGAAAGCTATGAAAAAATTATTTGTTTTAATTGTAATTTTATTGATTCTGAGTAGTATTAGTGCGAGGGAATGGATATCATTTGATTCCAGTCTTGAACGAGAACCCAGAGTAAACGTAGTAGAATCTGATGATAACCGTCTTATCCTGGATATTGAAGTTCCGGGAATGTATCTTCAGGATGTTACTGAGAATGGTCAGACCTATCAAAGAATTGAGATGATCGAAGGTAGAACTACGCATGATGTTGGGCTGCCGGAACTTCCTATGATCACCAGGATAATTGGAATTCCTGACGATCAGAATGTAAGAGTGAAAGTTTTGAACACTTCCACCATCGTATTGAATAACTATAATATATATCCACTGCAAACCCCAAAAATTGATGATGACACAAGTAATTATGGTTTTGTTATGGATTCGAAATTCTACCTTTCGGGAGAGAAATATCCTTCCAATAATACTTTTGTAGATAATATTGGAATCTGGCGCGATGTAAAAATTGGAGGATTCCATTTTATTCCATTTAATTTTGATACTGGAAGTAAAACTTTGGAAGTTACTACAAATGTTAGAGTTGAGATAGAATTCTACGGATATGATAACAAATTTGTTCTGAACAAAGATAAGAACATTACTCCAGATTTCTATAACATGTATAATTCAGCTTTGATCAATTTTTCATCAATGGGATATCAGATCGATAACAGTCGTGATGTAAGCATTAAATACCTGATAGTGACCAATACAAATGCACTTGCCAGTATCCAATCTTTTGCAGATTATAAGAACAAGGAAGGATATGGCGTGGAAGTGAGAATCTTAGAACCAGGATTTGAAACAGCCGAAGAGATCAAAGATTATATTCTTCAGCTGTATAATTCTGATGATCTTGAATATGTACTTATGGTTGGTGATGCTTATCCAAATGGAAGCGGTGGCCCGGATAATGTACCGATGTATTTCTGGTCAGGAGGTGGAGGAAGTTCCTGGTCGGATTCCTGGTATTCCTGCATGGGCGGGAATACAGACTTTTATGCAGATATCGCTATCGGCAGGATCACGTATGACAATTTAACAGAACTCGATCATCAAATGCAAAAATTAATGGACTTTTATCAGATTCCAGATCAAACAACAAACTGGGGAGAGAACAGCATCCTGGTTGCACACTCTGAGGAGTATCCCTTAAAATATACCCAGTGTAAACAGCAGATCATGGACTTTCCATATTCAATTCAAACTCCGATCTTCACACCATGTTATGGTGGAGCTGGTGCTACAAACCAGGATATAATCGATTGGGTGAATAACACATCTGGTGGTATTTTCAATTACCGTGGTCATGGAAGTGCAACTGAACTCTGGCAATGGGGAGCATCAGGAAGTTTTACTGCTACACATGTAAATCAACTTACTAATAATAACAGAAATTTTGTAATGTTCGATGTTTGCTGCGACAATATGGATATTGTTGCACACCCAGGAGATTGCCTGGCAGAATCATTTATGAAAGCAGATGAAGCAGCCATTGCAATCAACGGAGCTATTGTTCCTTCCTACACTATTCCAAATCATGATTATGATAAAGAATCGTATAAAGCAATTTTTAATGAAGGGATAACAAATATTGGATATATCACGAATTATGCTAATGTCTTTGTAATAAATCTGCATGGCGGCATTGGTATTCAGAATGTTTTGACCTACCTTTGGTTAGGTGATAGTTCAATAGAACCTTGGACATTACAGATCGAAGAACTCAACGTTATTCATGATGGTCAGCTCTTCCTGGGAATGTCAACGTTTGACGTGACAGTGATGGGTATAGATGGACCATTAGAAAATGCCAGAGTATGCGTTAGTAATGATGATAATAGTATTTATGGTGTGGCTTTTACAGATGCCAGTGGAGTTGCACAGGTTCAGTTTGATGGTGCTGTTCAAAATCCCGGCACTGCTTATGTATCAGCCCAATCTCACAATTATCTGCGTTACCAGCAGGATATTCCGGTAATTCCCCAAACCGGACCTTACTGTGTGTATGCAGGTAATTCTATCAATGATACAAGTGGTAATGGGAATGGTGAACTTGATTACGGAGAATCTGTTTTGATGACTCTTGATATAGAAAATGTGGGAGTACAACAAGCTGATAATGTTACAGTTGAGATCAGTACTTCAGACACGTATATCACTATAACAGACAACACGGAAGTTTACGGAGATATTGCTGCCAACACAGTAGTTTCTATTACAGACGGTTTTGCCTTTGATGTAGCCGGTGATGTTCCTGATGGACATTTTGTGCTCTTTGATGTTGCAGCAATAAGTGGAGCTACTATCTGGAACAGTTCGTTTTCAATTGAAGTGCATGCCCCTGCTATTGGTTACTTGGAATTTCTAATAAATGACACAGCATCCGGTAATGGCGATTACATGTGGGATCCGGGTGAAACAGTGGA
>CAZOCS010000061.1:0-14478 GCA_964578365.1 uncultured Candidatus Cloacimonadota bacterium | reverse complement strand
TGCTTATATCTTCCCAGATCGGTTCATCCCAGATCTCACTCATCTTTGCATATAGTGGTTTGATATCCACAACATCAGGTAAATATGATTCTGCGGTTTTCTTTAGTTCTGCAATTTTACTAAGATCAGCTTTATTTGCTTCTTCACCAGATTTATATTTTGCCAGAAATGCTATACCTTTATCACTTATGCCTTCCAGAATAAAATGAGCACCAGTATCTACAACAAAGATATCAGCTCCTTTTTTTGCAAATGGATTACCGTCAAACCAGTTACAGAAACAGGTAGAAAGAGGTTCATTACAGGCTTGATTGAAAATGAGGCAATTATCATACTTCATTTTCCAATAAGGATCTTTATACATATCCTTACCCGGCATCTGATGTGCATCACCAAAAACTTTATTCAGCATCAATAAACTATTTGTATCACAATTTCTCATACCCCACACAGCAATTGGTTTTTCATTTCTTTGGGGTACTTTCAATCCATCATCAGAATATTGGAACATCACTTCCGATTGTGGAAAGAAAACATCTTTCGGTGAAAGATGTGTGTTCGTTATATCGTGTTTGATCTCAAAAGCAGAATTGATCTTCTTGAATGCGGTCTTTTTACCAACATCAGCCGGACTATAAACATCATATTCCTTCATCAGAAGTTCTACAAATTCATTTAATCCGGTTTTTTTTATTTTTATCATAATTAACCCATAATAAAATCTTGTTTTTCATTCTCGCAATAGCTTGCCATTGCAGGTTTTTCGTTGATGTCGGTTCCTGCGGTGTAATCGAATCTCTCTTTGATCTCCTTCTCCACCTTCTTACTCATGATCCGCAGATCAAGATCTACAGGGCATGCTGTTACACAAGCTCCGCAATCTACACAGCGACCAGCAACATGTAAATTTCTAATAAGATGGAAAATAATAGAGTCTGTAACTTCGGGTGTTTTACCTATCCATTGCGGATCGTTCTGATCTACAAAACACTCCGGACAATAACAGGAAGGACACGCATTGCGGCAGGCATAACAGCGAATACACTTAGAATATTCTTCTTGAATATAAGCCCAGCGTTCTTCTGCAGATTTTTTTCCAAAATCATCGATTACTTTGTATGCATCAGGAACATTCACCTCTTTTCTGGGAGTTCCAATAAAATAGTCATGTTCAGGTGCATCAGGATATTGGCAGGATAGACAGGAATCGCAAAGCACGTCCTTTATGGAATGAGTTTGTTCAAAGTTCCTACCTTTTAATAATATCTTTTCACCTTTGATCTGAAAATCCAGAATTTCTTTACCTTCAGCGAGTTGGGATATCTTCTTCTTCTCAAATACACCATTACAGGGAACACCAATGAGAACTACATTTTCTCTTTTGATCTGGTTTTCTACTGTATAAAGAACAACCGATCGTGAATCACAACCTTTTACAACAATTCCAATTTTCTTATGATCTTTTGATATGCGACGTTTATCTTTTGTGAGATAAGTTGTAAGGTTGTTTCGGCAGGTTTCATCAAAAATCAGCTTCTCTGCATCCTCTTGAGTTTCAACAAAAATTGGAGTTGCAGAAAATGGTAGAGAACCTCTACCCCAACCGACAACAACATCTACTTCCTTATTTTTAATAATTTCTTTTACTTTTTCTACTAACTGCTGCATTATTTTGCTCCCTTAACCAAACGCTTGGCCGGTCCGATAACCTTAACTTCATCTGTGATCTTTGTGATAATTTCGGCAAAACGTTCTCCTTCTCCAGCTGAAATCCAAGAGAATTGAACTCTTTCAGGTTCTATACCTATATACTCTAATAATGGTTTGATTGTTGCGTAACGTCTTCTAGCTATATAATTACCTGACAGGTAATGGCAATCGCCTGGATGTCAGCCGCTTACCAAAATTCCATCAAATCCGCTTTGTAATGATTTCATAATAAACAGCGGATCTACACGACCTGAGCAGGGTATACGAATTACCCGAACATTTGGCGGGTATTGCATACGTGATACACCAGCCAGATCTGCTCCTGCATAGGAACACCAGTTACACAAAATAGCCAGAATTTTTGGCTGCCAATCTTTCATATTTTCCTCTTTTCAGTTAATAACAAATTTTTTATAATTACTCTAATATATTAACCATATCCAAAGCATCAAAAGCTGAGAAAAGTTGTTCATTGCTGAATCCACGTAAGTCAAGTGCCGCACATCTACATGAGGCAACACAGGCACCACAACCTTTACAAAGTGCTTCATTAACAATTGCGATCTCCTTTTCCAGATCAACTTCAATTGCATTATAGGCACATATTTGCTCACAATATCCACAGCCTGTACAACGACTGTCATTTACTTCCGCAATTGTTCCCTCTGCCAGAATTGCTTTTTTATTCAGGAAGGTAAGGGCACGGCTGGCAGCAGCTTTTGCCTGAGTCATACTTTCATCCATATCTTTGGGAGTATGAGCAAGTCCAGCCACAAATACACCATCTGTAGCAAAGTCAACCGGACGAAGTTTCACATGTGCTTCCATGAACATACCGTCTGCATTAAGAGGTACTTTCAGCATCTTACCAAGATCAATATTTTCTTTTCTGGCATCCACAGCGGTGGCTAGAACCAGCAGATCTGCTTTCACTTCCACTTCTTTATCCATGATCGGATCAAAGATCGTTACGTTAACCTGACTGTTTGGATCCCATTCATCTACTAAAGTTACCTCTGGTTTTTTATTCAGGTCATAATGCACGAACATAGTACCAAGGTCGCGTAACTCTGTATAATATTTTTCTCTGAATCCGTAAGTACGAATATCACGATAAGCCACATAAATATTTACATTAGGGAATTTCTTCTTCAAAGTGAGAGCATTTTTTACAGCTTTTGTGCAGCATACTCTGCTGCAATACATTTTATCTTCTTCACGTGAGCCAACGCATTGGATCATTACTACATTCTTAAGTTTGTTTGTTGGGAATTTCTGTGTGTGCAGCATCTCTTCAAACTCCACCTGAGTAATGATGCAGGAACTTTCTCCATAACTATATTCTTTGGTTTTGTGTTCTTCTGCGCCTGTAGTAATAATAACGATCCCATGCTCTAAAGTTTGTTCACCTTTTTCAGTTTTCAATGTTGTAATAAAATTTCCAACATAACCATCAATTTTTTCAATCTGAGTACTTTTAAAAAGATGTATAAGTTTGTTTTTCGAAACAGCATTGATCTTTTCAGCTAGTAAAGCTTGAGGATCTTTGTCAAAAGCAAAATATATATTCCTCAAGTTTCCACCCAGTTCAGCCTCTTTTTCTACCAGGAAAACTTCGTGCCCGGCATCTGCCAGAGCTTCGGCTGCTGTCATTCCTGCCAGACCAGCACCGATAACAAGAGCTTTAGGATTGATCTCGATCGGAAGTCTTTCCAAAGGTGTAAGTTCACGTGCTTTAGCCACTCCCATATTCACCAGGTCTTTCGATTTGTCAGTAGCTAATTCCGGTTCATTCATGTGAGCCCAGGAACATTGATCCCTGATATTTGCCATTTCAAAGAGGTATGGATTCAAACCTGCTTCACTAACCATTTCGCGGAAAAGCGGTTCATGTGTCCTAGGTGTACAAGCTGCTATCACGATCCGATTCAATCCATGTTCCTCGATCCTTTGCTTTATCGTGTTCATGCAATCTTGAGAGCAGGCATACATTAAATCTTCAGAATGTTCCACATTTGGCAGATCTTTAGCATATTCTGCCACATCTTTCACATCCACAACTCCGGCAATATTGATACCACAATGACAAACAAATGTACCAACTTTAGGTCGATCACCTACTATATCTTTTTCAGGTATTTTCTTCTCTGCAATTTCTTGTCTATCCAATCTTAAATATTTCACAGCATCAGCCACAGCACCGGAAGCAGTTGTTACGGATTCAGGAATATCACGTGGACCATTCATCGCGCCGCAAACATAAATACCTTCCCTGCTTGTTTTAAGAGGTTCAAAAGTATCTGATCTACTAAAACCAAATTCATTAAGTTTTATATCGAGGTTTTTTGCCAGCTTTGTAATATTCTTCCTAGGTTCTAAACCAACAGAAAGCACGACCATATCAAATTCAGCAAATTCAATATCACCATTTTCTAGAACATGACGAAGTGAAAGACTTCCGTTTTCCAGTTCTCTGATCTCAGAAACTTTGGATTTTATAAATTGCACACCATATTGACCTTTTGCTTTTTCATAATATTTATCAAAATCTTTACCAAAAGCACGAATATCCATATAGAAAATAGAAGATTCCAAACCTTTCATATGTTCTTTGGCAATAATTGCTTCTTTTATGGCAAACATACAACAAGCGGATGAACAATAGTTGTGATCAATACTTTCATCACGTGAGCCAACACATTGAATGAAGGCAATACTTTTTGGTTCGGCATGATCTGAAGCGCGTACAACATGACCACCAAGCGGACCGGATGCCGATAGCATTCTTTCAAAATCGAGTGAAGTAACAACATTCGGATAACGTTTATAGCCAAAATGTCCAAATCCTATTGGATCATAAGCATCTATTCCGGAAGCTAAAATAACTGCACCAACTTTCAATTCAATTTCTATATCTTTATCTTCATAATTTATTGCACCTGCCGGACAAACCTTTTCACAGATCCGGCAAACACCTTTAGTTAGATACAAACATTTTTCTTCATCAATTGTATATTCAGAAGGAATACTTTGCAAAAAAGAGCGTGAAATGGCTCCTCTCTTTCGTAATCCCATATCAAATTCATCGTCAACTTTAACCGGACATTTTTCTTCACAAAGTCCGCAAGAAACACATTTTATTGGATCTACATATTTGGCATGTTCCACGATCTTTGCTGTGAAATCACCCGGGTTGCCTATAACTGTGGCTACAGATGATTTAATATGAATAGTAATATTGGGGTGACGGGCACATTCACTCATCTTGGGTGCAAGAATGCACATGGAACAATCATTGGTCGGGAACGTTTTATCCAATTGCGGCATTCTGCCGCCGATAGTTGCAGATTCCTCTACAAGATGAACATCAAGTCCCATTTCCGCCAGATCAAGAGAAGCTTGAATTCCAGCTATTCCAGCTCCCACGACCATTACCGATCTACTTTTCAAACCCATAAATTATCCTCGAAATTTATAAAAATATATGTTTCTTGGTTGGGTTTTCTCCCATTTCCAAGATCTGTTCTGTAAACTCAGTTCCAACTTGAGCAAATTTATTACCTTCGGAAGCAGATATCCAGGTAAGCCGCAGACGATCATTTTCCAAACCTAGTATGTCAAAAATATTCTTCACAATTGCCATGCGCCGACGTGTATGATAATTACCAACCTGGTAATGACAATCACCGGGATGTCAGCCACCAACCAATACACCATCAGCTCCTCGCATATAGGCTTTTATCAGGAATACGGGGTCTACCCTGCTGGAACACATGACCTTGATCGGCAATATCGCGGTGGGATATTGAGAACGGTTGATACCGGCAAGATCGGCTCCAGTATAAGAACACCATTTACACAAAAAACTAATAATTTTTGGAGTGTTTTCTTTTTTCATAATCTATTCTCCCAGTTCAGGAAATTCTTCTTCTTTATATATCATTACAGGAATCTCTTCATCTACTCTTCTTCCTGCAACAAAATCAAACATACCGGCAGTTTCTTCACCAGTTTTCTTAAAAACATCTGCAACGGAAATTGAAGCCGGGCAAACATCCGAACACATTCCACAACCCACGCAGGAAAAACTCATGTGAGAAAGTCTTCCAAGATGGAAGAACAAAGTATCCGGAGGTAAACGGAGAGCTCCCTTCTCTGCTAATTCTTTCTCCATGATAGGTGTGTTGTAATCATAATTGAATGAATCAAAATCACATAAAGTACAATAGCAAATAGGGCAAACCGTATTACAACCATGGCAGCCGATACATTTTCCAAAAATATCGATCAATCCATCCAAACCGGAATCTTTTGTATCTATCTTAGAAAATACTTCTTTCTTATTTGCCGCTCTTTCCTTTAATGTATTCTTCAAAATTGCTTCATCGAATTTAGATTCTTCGGTATCAGTTTCAAATTCTTTCAGCAATTTTTCTGCTTTTTGTGAATTCAAATAGATCTTTCCGCTTTCTTCACCAATTAATGAAATAAATATATCAGAATTTAATGGAGCAACATACTCACAGGTTTTACATGAATTTCTAATGTCTTCAGGAATTGTTCCTTTCTTTACTGAATCCCAATATCCATCTATTTTATCTTTGATCTTGTCTTCTGCATTATCTTTGAGTTGGAAAACACCACCGCAACTATATGTAATAAACAGGAAATTATCCATCTGTCCCTGTTCCCTTTTTGCCAGTTCTACAAAAGCTCTGAATTCACAAGGACGCACAACCGCTGCCACAGGCTTATCCATTGGTGTAAATCTTCCAAGAAGTTGTCCTGCATTAGCCGGCATTATGGGATGTAAAGGTGCGATTTCATCTATTTTATTAACATCAGAGATCAGACCGTAGTCTACAGAACCTTTCTTATTTACTTTACGCAAAGAAAAAACTGCACTCACTTTTTTTGATTCCAATAAATATTTCAGTAGATCATTGAGTGTTTGTTCAACAGGATCATTAGTCTTCAATATTTTACTCATTACTACCCTCCTGAACTTCTGCACTTTTCACTAATTCTCCCAACTCACCTAACTCATCAAGCCTATATTCTTTCATTGGAAGGGCATCACCAGCACTTGCTCCAGCAGAATATTCAAAAGTTTTTTGAGTTTGACTGGCTACATAGCTAAATATCTTTGCTACCGGAATGTTTACAGGACAAGCATCGGAACAGAGTCCGCAGGAAACGCAGGAAAGACTCATGTGAGCCATCCTGCCTGTATGGAACATAATGCGATCCAATGGTAAAGAAACTGCTCCTCTATCTTCAGCACGCATCATCACAATATCAGAATTAGGCTTTGCTACAGAAGAATCAAAATAGCACTGCCGACAATAACAGATCGGGCATGAGCTGCTACAATTATGACACCCAATGCAATTGGCAAAAGTCTCAGTGAGATTCTCAAATCCTTCTACCATACTTTTAGTGATCTCAAATGTTTCTTCTTTATTATTTAATTTGATTTTCTTTTGTTTTTCTATGTAATTCTGCCATTTAGTTAGGTCTGTTTCTGCTTTCAAGTTAAGATCTGTTAGCAGATTTTCACCTTTTTCGCTGTTAGAAACTAAGATAATATCCTGGTCATTCATGGCAAAATGCAGATCACTAGCAGAGAGAGAAAACTTATCACAGATCTTGCAAACAGGTTTTACATCTTTAGAATTCCAATATTTCTCTGTTAACAATTTTCTGTATTTTTCATCACCAGATTTCGGATCAGCAATATAATCCTGCATGGGAAGAGCTCCAACACAATCATAGCTAAACAAAGTTACATCTTCAAGATTCACTTGATTCAACTTTGTTAATTCGATTGCTGCACGAATTTCACATGGTTTCATCAAAGCAGCAATTTTAAGTGTTCCCTTTCCCTTTCTAGTGTATCTTTTCAAAGCTTTAGCAGCATTCACCGGCATAATAGGGGCAAGCGGTTGTGCTTCCTTTAGAATCTCTGCATCTTTTATCATGATCCAGGCAAAAGAATCACCGGACGGTACTTTCATTGGCAACATCACTGCATCAAAAAGCTTTTTCTCAACAGCATCAGCAAAGAACTGAAGGATCAAAGTTTGTACATCATTCTTCAGTTCCAGAAGGGCTCCATTTTTTGAGATTTTAGTCATTAGTAAATTCTCCTCTATCTATCACTTCGAATTTAACGAAGCGCTTCTTTAACTTCCTGGTATAATTGTGGATTTGTAAAATGTCTTGTTCGAATAGAACCGGATGGACAACTTCCTACACAATTTCCACAACCACGACATATTGCTTCGTTCACAACAGATATCCCTTTGTCTTCATCGAAATATATCGCACCAAATCCACAAACCTCAAGACAAGTCTGACAGCCAGTACAATATGCTTCTAATATTTCTGATACTTTAACTTCAGGAATTATCTTCTGTCCCGGAATAAGCTGTGTGAAAATCTTACCTGCTGCTGCTTGAGCTTGTAACATCGACTCAGTTATTCCAACAGGTCCATGAGCTCCACCTACCACAAAAACACCGTCAGTATTTGTTGAAACCGGATTTATTTTGAGATGTGCCTCCTGATAAAATCCTGTTTCGTGCTGATCGATCTTCAACTCAACACCAAGTTCAGCCGTTCCTTCTGCCGGGATCATTGCTGTTCCCACAATTATCATATCTACTTCAAGTTTCCTTTTAGTATCTGCAATGTCTGTAAGGTTTATTGTTGTTCCATGAACTTCTGCATTTTTTATTTTTATAAAATCAATACCTTTTTTCTGAATCTGCTGATAAAATTCTTCATCATGTTTATTAGGAAGGCACATGTGTTTGTATAATTCTGTTACTTCGATCTTCGATGATTGATTCTTGATCAGATTAGCAATTTTCAATAAATAATCACAGCATGCATTGGAACAATATCCAACTTCCGGTCTTCCAACACAATGTATCAGAGCAACTTTCTGGGGTTCTTTTCCATTCCGCATAGTTATCTTGCCATATTGTGATAGCATCTCTTCAATTTCTAAAGCATTATAAACTTCGTCATCCTTTTTTATATTGTATGAGTCGAGTGAAGAGACATCAGTAAGATCGAATCCGGTTGCTACAACTACAGCTCCAGCTAAAAGCTCAGTTGTATTATCATGCTCAATTATATCTCTTATTACAATTTCAAAATTACCAAGAAATCCAACAATTGAATCTAACACTGTATTGGTAAAAACTTTTATAAATCTGTTACTTTGAACTTCAGAAATTTTCTGATGTAGAACATTAAGATTAGTACCTTGTCTTGGTAATAACTCTTTTAATTTTGCAGATTTCCCACCCAATTTTTCAGTTTTTTCTATCAGGTAAACTGCCCGGTCTTTACCGGCAAGAGTAAGAGCTGCCTCCATTCCGGCTATTCCACCACCGATGATCAAAACATCTGGATTACTATCGAGTTTCTTTTCTTCCAACGGCTGTTGATATAGAACTCTGTCCATTCCACCATGGATCATACGAATGGCTTTTGAAGTTGCTTCTTCTATATCTGGAATTATCCAGGCACATTGTTCCCTAATGTTTACCATTTGATACATATATGGGTTCAAATGCGTTTTTTTACATACATTGATAAATGTTGCATCGTGATCTCGTGGAGAACATGCTGCGCAGACAAGATGAGTTAACTTATTTTCATTTATCTCATCTTCCAGGAATTTCTTTCCTTCTACAGAGCAAAGCAATTTATGGTTTTTAATAACCAATTCTTTATCTTTGAAATCTTCAAGTTCTGCCAATTCCTTCATGATCTTTTCAATATCTACTTTCGAGGCGATATTTGGACCACATTCACATACATAGATTCCGATTTTTTCACTCATATTATTTCCTTATGTATTTAAAAGCGACACGATCTGTGCCACAGCAGCTTCAGATTGAATAACCGAATTCTGAATATCTTTAGGGCCTTCTGCACAACCTGCCACAAAAATACCAGATTTGGAAGTTGCAACTGAGCCGATCCTGAATGGCTGGGTTTCTATAAAACCAAATTTATCATGATTTAATCCTAGTGCTTTCCCAAGATCATCACTTCCTATCGCAGGCACTAAAGCATTTGCAAGAATCACCATATCAACTTCGATGAAAGCATCTTTATTATTATTATCTAAATACCCAACTTTCAGTTTATCTTTCGCTTCACTGATCTTCATTTTTTCACGATCTGCTTGATAGATAAATTTAGAGGAATGTGCTTTTATATCTTCATGGAATTTCTGGTAAGTTTTATCTGGAAGGCAAATATCTGAATAAATATTATAGATCTTTGCTTTGGGAAGTTTATGATGCAAAAAATGAGCATGTTTGGAAGAAGCCATACAACAGACATTCGAGCAGTAGCTGGTTTGTGATCTTCCTACACAATGCACAATGGCAACAGATGATGGAACTTTTTCTCCATCTCTCATTACCAGTTCTCCTTCAGTTGGTCCATTCGCAGCAAATAGTCTTTCAAATTCCATTGCCGTATATACACTCTTGTATTTACCATATCCCAAATTGTTAATCGTGCTTACATCAAGCATATCATAACCTGTTGCAACAAGAATTGCACCAACTTCTATTTGCAGTTGTTCATCTTTCTCTGCCATATTAATGGCACCGAACATACAAGCTTCCACGCATTTATTACAGGATTCAGTTCCATTTAACTGTAAACATTTTTCAGCATTGATCACAGGAACATTGGGTAATGATCCGGCGCATGGAACATAGATCGCTTTCTTATTAGTCAGGTTTTCTTCCCATTCATTGATCAGCTCTACAGGGCAAACCGGATAACACATACCGCAACCAAGACAAGCTACAAGATCTACATACCCGGCTTTCTTGTTAATTGTCACAGTGAAATTACCAGCATCACCTTTCACTTCTTCTACTAAACTTGAAGTGAGAACATTAATGTTTTCATCTTGCAGGATTTCCTGCTGAATGGGTGCTACAAGGCAAGTGGAACAATCCATATTTGGAAAGGTCTCTTCGTTCTTAATTGTTTTCCCGCCGATAAGAGAGAGCTTTTCTACCAATGTTACTTTCTTTCCTGCTTTGGAAAGCATCAGACTGGCTTCCATTCCTGCAACGCCAGATCCAATTATTAAAATATTGTTAGTTTGGTCCATTTACTATTCCTTAATATTATAAAATTGCATTTATCTTCTCAAGCTTCTTTCTATAAGATTATAAGTTATTAAATTTATCTTCATTAGTTTTTTTTATATATGAGTATCCTGCTTTACAGGATTGGGTCCTATTTTTGCAATTTTATCAGAGAATTCATTTACAACTTCTATATATCTTTTCCCCTCTGATGCTGAAATCCAAGTAAGTTGAATTCTCTCAGAATCTATTTTCAGCGTTTCAAAGACTTTCTTTAATAATGCAATTCTTCGACGTGCATAGTAATTACCAACCTGGTAATGACAATCACCGGGATGTCAGCCAGCAACCAAAATACCGTCTGCTCCACTAAAATATGTGTTTAATAATAAATTCTGGTCTATCCTGCTTGTACACATCACTCTCACTACATTCAAAGATGGATTTATTTCCTTTCTTGAAGCACCGGCAAGATCTGCTGCAGCATATGTACACCAGTTACAAAGAAATCCTACGATCTTAGGTTTAAAATTTTCCATTATTCCTCAATATTATTAAAATTAAAAAGGAGTACACTAACGTTAGTGCACCCCCATCAAGTTAAAACTGGATTTGGGCAGAATGACTACCTGTACCATCATCCATGCAGAATAAAAGTGTTTTACCAGTTCTGTCGCACCAGGCTTTTATATCAGTAGGAAAAGAAGGACAATCTGCCTTAACTTCCAATATGTCACCTGCTTCCATTTGCGGAATATAAGCAACTACTTTTAAAATAGGTTGAGGACACTTAAGTCCAACACAATCTAATACTTTTACAGCCATTTTTCTCTCCTTTTTTTATTATTTGTTAGAATGAAAATGTTAAATCTGATCCTTGAGCTTCTGCTACGAATGTAGTAGCACCTACTACTTCGATGCCTTCCACAAGGTCTTCTTCTTTTAAACCATGAACATCAAATCCAAGTTCACAAATCAGAATACGTGCTCCAAGCATTTCTAGTCCTTCCATCATCTCTACCAGATCCGGAAGTTTAGGAGCCTTCTCGTTCAATTCTACATATGCTCCTTTCTTAAAAGCCGGTAATCCGCTAGGTAATATAAACATAATTACTTCGTCTCCACTGGCAGCGGCAGATACACCAATCGTGACAGCTGGATAAATATTTTTTACTTCAGAACCATTAATGGTTATTGATACTTTTCCCATACGTTATTCCTCCTTTTTAGTGGCACCTTAAACGGCGTCTATCTTTTCGTGTCAAGCAAAATGTTTCATGTGTGTTCGATATATTTAACACTATGAAATATATACTTTTGTACACATATTTTCTCTATCTTATTAAATGATTTTGATTTAGCAATTGCAATTACTTAACTTAGTTCTATTATAACATTTAATATCAACTGAAAAGCAATAAAATAAAATAAAAAAAATACGTTTGCTGATTAATTGTTAGAATTATTTCCGTTTAGAGGAAATAATTATTTTTCCTTAAATTGCTAATTTCAATATTGGAAAATATTTTGTTCAATTATTAAATCCATAAAAAAATACTTGACGTAATTACCCTTGATATTTTCTTCAAACATGTGTTTTAAATAAGTGTTTGAAAAATATGAAAGTGGGAGATGACATGGGTAAAGAAGAAGTTAAACATAAGATCATTCTAACAACTATCGAATGCATTGAACAAGAGGGTATTCAGGGTGCGACTATAAGAAAAATTGCCGATATGGCTGGAGTGAATGTAGCAGCAATTAATTACCACTTTGGTTCTAAAGAACAGCTGTTCGAAATTGTAATGAATGCAACCTTGAATGAAAGTTTTGTAAACAACATTAAAGATTATGAAGATCTCTGGAAAAGTGATACAAGAAAAGCGCTTCATCTTTTTTTGGAAGAGACCCTGCAAGGAGCTATTAACTATCCAAACCTTACAAAAGCACATTTAGCAAAACCATTTATAAAGAATGATTTTAATACAAATTCCGTTATTAAGATAAATGAATTCTTAACAGAATTTCATGGTTTGATCAAAAACATTTTACGCTCCGAAGATGATCTTGAAAGCAAAATGTCTGCTGTTCAATTGTTCTCATCAATTTTGATAATAGGCATGATGCCGGGTCTGTTTGATAAATCTTTAGGAAATGAATTAAGAAGTTCAGAAAATCAAAAGAAATTTATCAAAGTATTAATAGAAAATCATATAAAATAAAAACTGAGTCATTTGCTATAGCAAGCCGACTCTTAGGAGAAAAATATGAAAAACAAAATTACATTAATTATATTAATTATAATCATATTAAGTTCTATATTGTATGCATATGAGCCACAAATGGGAAATTTAATGGGACGCGTAATTGATGCCGAGACAAGCTATCCCCTATCCAATGTAACAGTTATTGTAAGGGAGCTGGAAAAAGGTGTTTATACAAATGAGAAGGGCCAGTATAAGATCATGAACTTGCCGGTAGGAAATTATACTGTTGTTTTTCAGGTTATCGGCACACACCCACAATTAAAATCGGATATAATAATTCGTTCAAATAGAACTACATTTGTAAATGGTGAATTGAAAAGAGCAGCAATTCAAATTGAGGGAATTAAAGTAAAAACAGATTATTTTGCTGAAACTGAAGAACAAACAACCAGCGTTGTGAGTTTTTCTAATGAAGAGATCCGTCGTGCTCCCGGCTCTGCTGGAGATGTAAGCCGCATAATGATGTCATTACCAAGCGTTGCAAAAGTTAATGATCAGAGCAATAATCTTATCGTTCGGGGTGGAAACCCAATGGAGAATTCATTCTATATCGACAATATCGAAATTCCAAATATCAATCACTTCCCACATCAGGGTTCTTCCGGTGGACCGATAGGTATTCTGAATGTGGATTTCATCCAGGATGTTACTTTTAATACAGGTGGTTTTTCTGCTATTTATGGAGACAAGCTTTCTTCCATTATGGAAATTGACTTCCGGGATGGTAATCCCAATGAATTCGATGGACAGATCGATTTCAGTTGGGTTGGTTTCGGTGGTATTCTTGAAGGACCAGTTACTAAAAATAGTTCTGTTATGCTGGCGGTAAAAAGAAGCTATTTAAAGTACATCATCGATGCAATTGATATCGGAACTTCTGCAGCACCCGAATATGGTGATATTCAGGCAAAATTTACCTATGAATTTAATCCTTTTCATAAGCTTGCACTTTTAGCAGTTTTTGCCGACGATCACAATTCACCGGATCAAGAAAATGCTGCGGAAAATTATATGTCACATTATGGAAATCAGGATCTGTATCAGGGGACTTATGGTTTTAACTGGCGTGCAGTTTGGGATGAATCTGCTTTTTCCAATACTTCACTGTCGGTTACTTCCTCGCAGTTTGATGAAGATTACTATGAAACATTTAAAGAGCCAACCGGAATTGCAGATATAAAAAACAGGAGCAACGAACAGGAATTTAAGTTTAGAAATGTTAATTTTAAACGATTCTCAAAAAAGCTAAGTTTAGATTTTGGAATCGATGTTAAACATTTAAGGCATGATTATGATAACTATCTGGCTGAAACAACCAATGCTCTTGGTGACACAATTCCCGAATTAATTATGAAAGATAAGATAAT
>CAZOCS010000060.1:0-14586 GCA_964578365.1 uncultured Candidatus Cloacimonadota bacterium | reverse complement strand
AAAACAGAAAAAGCTATAGAATTGTTGATGGACGGCATTAAGAAAAATCCATTTGATCCGGTTGTTTATATTGAACTAATCCAGATATACCTGGAACATGATAGATATGGAGAAGCATTTTCGGTGGCAGAACTAGCAAAAAAGAACGTTCCTTTTTCTGTAACACTCTCTATGTTGCACGATAAAATTGTGCTTTATCTAGATAGAAAAACCAAAAGGACAGAATAGAAAATGATAGGATTTAAGATCGCCTGGTGGGTTGTTGTTGTTGTATTCTATGTATTAGGAATTATAGCAGCTCTAGATGCTATTTGGAAGGGCAGAACTTCACAGGGATCGGTTGGCTGGGCTATTTTTCTCATCAGTTTTCCATATCTGGCAGTTCCGCTTTACTGGATGTTCGGTGATAGAAAATTTCACGGTTACATAAATGCACGTCGTTCAGGGGACCTTAAGATAAACAATATTGCTCATGACTTAAGAGATAAATTTGAAAACAATAACCTTATCTCAATAGATGAGCATCCAGATTTCAGCGTTGTTGAAACACTGGCGAACATGCCGTTCACCTCTTATAATAAAGCAGAAGTGCTCATAAATGGCGAAGCAACATTTGGAGCAATTTTTAAGGGAATTGATGAAGCACAGGATTATATTCTGGTACAGTTTTATAAGATCAATGATGATAAACTTGGGATGGATCTGCAAACCAGACTTATAAAAAAGGCAAAAGAGGGCGTGCGGATCTACCTGCTCTATGATGATATCGGTTGTACACCTCTGCCCCGTTCTTATATGGAACAAATGCGCAATAACGGAATTAAGGTCCACAATTTTAAAAGCCGGAAAGGGTGGGCTTATAGATTACGTTTGAACTTTAGGAATCATCGTAAAATTGTTGTTGTTGATGGTAAAATTGCTTATGTGGGTGGTTTGAACGTAAGTGATAAATATATGGGAAATCATCCCAAATATGGTTTCTGGCGCGATACTCATGTGAAAATAGAAGGACCCTCAGTGCAAAGTGTGCAACTGCCCTTTATATCTGACTGGTATTGGGCAACCGGAAATGTTCCTGAACTGAACTGGGAACCTACTTACAAACAAGACTGGAAGAATAATGTATTGGTTCTGCCCAGCGGACCTGCGGATGAACTGGAAACCTGCGGTATATTTTTTGTACATGCTATAAATTCTGCTAAAAGGAGATTATGGATTATAAGCCCATATTTTGTACCTGATCAGCAGGTTCTGTGTGCATTGCAGTTAGCAGGACTACGTGGTGTGGATGTGAGGTTAATGATCCCCCAAAAATCTGATCTGTTCATTACCAACCTCTCTACACTTTCTTACTTGCAGGATATAACAAAGGTCGGCATTAAAGTTTATAGATACAAAAAGGGATTTCTGCATCAAAAGACGATGCTGATAGATGATGAAAGATCTATGATCGGTACTGCCAATTTGGATAACCGCTCATTCCGCATAAACTTTGAGATAAACATATTATTCAGTAGCTTAGAGTTTACATCTAAAGTTAAAGAGATGATGATAGAAGATTTTGCCAATAGCTTCCAGATAACAGAAGAAGATTACACAAAAAAACCGTTCTGGTATAAACTGGCAGTTAAAGTTGCACGGTTACTGGCTCCGATACAGTGATAAATGTAACCATTTGATGTTCTTCAGTAATATTTTATAATCAATTTTCTTGAATTTCGGTTCAACATCATAAAATATTGAATTATAAACTGCATGATTATGTCCATTGAAAATCTTTGGATAATTTTTATATAATAAATGTGCTGATTTATATAATAATGCAAACCACTCAAGAGTATGTATTGCATCACTATTATTAAATCTTGTTATTTTATTAAGATATTGACTTTGTGAATAGCAAATTGCATTTAACTCAAAAGGTAATTCAAATTTACAATCTAAAATATAATGACATAATTCATGAAGCAATGTACCATATTGTATTTCTTCCTTAGTATTTAAAACAACATCTGAGATAAATAATACATCTACATTCTTCTTCCTCTGATTGGTTCCGAGGTCTAAATTGTAAACTACAGCAGCTTTGTTAAAAGAAGTCGTTGGTTGTATATTTAAATAAAAAGTCAACTCTCTACTTTCCAAACCAAATAAGTGTTCAAATTTAATTATATGCGTTTGTTGATTTGGCTTGTTCAATTCGTATGTATAACCATATAAATTTCTATCAATTTTTCCTAAATCAATTTCAAAAATTTTTCTTGAAATATCATTTAATAACCTCCATACTTCATTACCTGTCATAATACTCTCTGTAAATTTTTATTCCAAAACACATAATTAATTCGTAAACGAAATTGGTTAAAAGAAATATAAATGTCAAACAGAAAATAAGAGAGTAAGGGAGTACTAGTTTACAGGGGTAGGGAAAACAGGACTACAGGAGAACAGAATAATATTTTTATTTGCATTAAGAATTAATGAGTTAGTTTAAATAAATAGAAGTAAATAATATTAATATGGAGGTTAATTTGAATCAGATGATACCAAGTTTTATAATGGGTTTTAGGGAAGGGCTTGAGGCATTCCTTCTAATTGCGATCATTCTCAAATATATATCCAAATCTGCTCAATTCCATCTAAGGAGTAAGGTCATTCAGGGTGGAATAGCCGGATTGATAATTTCTTTGCTGCTGGGCTTGCTGTTAAATGCTGTTTCAGCTGGATTGGGTGGCGTTACAACTTTAACAAAAGTGTGGGAAAGTGTTGCCAGTTTGGTAGCGCTTGCTCTTGTAACAATGTTCATCTTCTGGATGATACGTCATGGGCATGATATGGCAAAACATGTGGAGGGTAAGGTAGATAAGAATCTTTCTGCTGCCGGATTATTTTTTATTTCACTTGTTATAGTTGCACGTGAGGGTACAGAGATCGCAATATTCTCTTTTGCCGGAAAGTACCCTTTTAATATTGTAATTTTGGGTGTTCTGGCATCTTTAATTTTAACCTTGCTGATATTCTACTCTCTAGTTAAGGTAGATATTGCACTTCTTTTCAAGATCACACTTGCATATCTCATTCTTCAGGCAGGCTATTTACTTGGATATACATTTCATGAAGGATTCTCTGCTCTCAAAGGATATGAGATGATCTCGGGAGATAATGCAGTTTTTATAAAAGCATTTGATGTTTCAAAGACCATATTCAGTCATAAAGACGGCGTTCTGGGAATTCCTTTGCACGTTGTATTCGGCTGGTATTCAAAACCGGAATGGATCCAGTTCATCATTCAATATTTGTATACAGGTATGGTGTTCGTCTTCTGGTTTTTAGATACAAAAAAACGGAATGTGAGTTAACAAGGTTGAGTTGTATGTGTAGAATGTTAAGTTGTTGAGAGGTTGCAGAGGTTTGTCATTTTTCTGTAAAGACGCAAAATCTTGCGTCTCAACGATAAGAGGAGCAGAAAGAGTAAGGGCTTGCCACGGCAAGCCCTTACAGTTAGAATTTCTAATTCATCTCAACAGATATGAAGTAACCTGATTTGTACCTACTTGACTTTACAGGAACGTAGTGAGGGTAAAGACAAGCATAATGTATGCTAGAAGACTAAATTAATCTTAAGCTTGGACAGATATGAAATAGCCTGATTTATACCAATTGAGGTATTCCAGTTTCGTTTTCCAGCCACGTTTATTGAATTCTTTACAGATATCTTCGGGGTGAAGTGTGTTATGCATATTCTTATGATCAGGGGTGTACCAGCCCATTATTCTCATTCCCGTTTTCACTATGCGGCTTATGTCATCAAAGAATTTATCTGTATCATCAACAAACATGCATACGTCTCTGCAGATCATGAAATCTATACTTTTACTTCCTGAATATTCGGTTAAATTTGAAATATTTAAATTGAAGAATTGAATTCTACCAGATGTAGATAATGCAATGATCTTTTTGTGGTAACTCTCATCATTATCTATACAGATTATTTTTGTTATATCTTCATTCTTTAAGATGTGTTTGGTTAGAAGTCCACCTCCGCAACCCAGATCCATAACAGTTCCATATAAGTCATCATAATAACTGAATATCTTCTGGTCATAAAACTTGGATGCCTTGTTCTTATCAATGTCTACAACGTTCCCGCACTTGGGGCAAACCAAGCGAATGATAAGGTTAATATTATCCCAGGGATGAACTTTATTCTGCAGAATACTGCATTCGGTACCGCAATCACATACGCTTCCCCAAATCGTAAAATCATGTTCAATATCCATAAGTTTACCTCTTATTCAGGTTTATCTTTTCCCGATCAATCAGGGCTCTAGATGTCACAAGTTTGATATGGCAGGCAGCAGGATTTGTTAGAAAATCTGAGATTCTTCGTCGAATGCCTTTGTAAGAAATCCGTGCCTTCGGCAGGTAAACCTCTGAATGACAGATTTTTCAATTCCTAACTCCTAATCCCTAATTCCTAACCACTCATCCCTAATCCCCACATCCTAACTCCTAATCCCTAATCGCTAATTCCTAATCCCTCATCGAAAACGCCTAAAGCGTTTTCAAAAGCTCTTCTACAGCTTTTTTTAGTTGAACATCATCATCGTTAATAACCTGCTTGGGAGTTGGATCTACAAATATATCAGGAATAGCTCCGTTTCCTTCCATGTTTTTGCCCGTTGGAGTAAACCATCCGGTGGAAGGCATTCTCATGCTGGAGCCATCCATAAATGTATAATGTCCCGTTCCAATAACAGAGCCGCTGGTAGGCATTCCTATAACCTTTCCTAGTTTCAGCTGTTTAAATAAAGTTGGAAAGATCTCTGCATCGGAGAATGAATTTTCATTTATCAATAGAACCATTGGAACATCTACTGTGTTACCCGGATTTTTATATTTCACATCACCACCATAACCTCTGTAAGTACTCAGGGCATAAGGTTTCTTTGTTAAGATCTCAACCAGCCAGTCATGAATATAACCGCCGCCATTATTTCTTACATCAATTATCAGAGCTTTCTTATCTGCATTTTCTGCAAACAGGTCTTGAACAAATTTTTGATAACTGCTATTATTCATGCTTCGTATATGAAGATAACCAATTTTGCCATTAGATAATTTTTCAACTCTCACGCGACGTTCTTCCACCCAGTTATCATAATAAAGTGCATAGTTGTCTCTGCTGCCCAATCCCTTTACAGTAACAACTTTCATACCATCATCGCACAATATTCCCAGCTTGATCTTCTCACCAATTTTGTTTTTGAAATTAGCGATGATATCCATTCCTTTACCGATCTCTTTTCCATCTACAGAAAGCAGAATATCTCCCGCTTTAATGTTGTGCGGTTTATTCAATTTAGATTTTTTATAGATCTTTTTTATCCTGACCCCATCTTTTGGAAAATCCTGCAAGTCGAGTTCAAATCCGCAATAAGCTGTTGTATAAGTTTTATACTTGGAATCACTACGCGGATAAAATCCTGTATGTGAAGCATTCACTTCACCAATCATTTCATCAATTATCTTTTTCAATATGGATGGATCATCGGCATATTGTAGAAATTTAGAGAAATCTTTTTTAGATCTCTTCCAGTTCACGCCGTGCATATCGGGATCATAAAATCCTTTACCAAATTCAATCCAAACCTGTTGGAAGACATCATTATTAAGTTGGAATTTATCGTAAGAATATTTGTAATCCATTTCTATAAGTTTTGCTTTCTTTCCTTTTTTTGGAGTATATTTGTATAATTTATCTTTAAGAATATAATAGAAAACTTTATTCTTTTCATTAAACTTTAAATTTCCCGGATCGGTAGAAATAGAGGTTATGATCTTATCATTCTCACCGGTGTAATCTGCTTTTCTCAAGGTGTATTTTTTGTTATTGTAATTTACATAATAAAATGTAGAATCGTCTATTACGTGTGCGATCCAGTTATTTCCCGGTTTAGAAATTATAGTAGTAATTCTATCTGCAAAACCTTCCGTATCGATCTTTAGAGGGTCTTTCTTTTTTTTCTCTTTATCTTTCTTATCTTTCTTGTCGTTGTCTTTTTTCACTGCCGGCGGATCGATGATATCTTTCCAGTTGTCTTCTTCATTATAAAAATCTTTCCTGGCCAGTAGATCAGCTCTTCTTATATTCCAATTTTCACTAAAAAAAGCTGATTTATTATCCTTACCCCAAAAGATACTTGAGATCCTACCATTCAAATTATAGAGCAGTTCTTTTTTATTATTCTCAATATTATACAGATACAGGTGCTGAGTCCATTCCTCCGGCAGTGTCTCTCGATAGAGAGCAAATTTTTCATCAGGGCTTATTTCAAAAATATGTGAAACAAATTGATCGCTGATAATTGTGCGGATATTATTTCCCAGGCTATCTGCCAGAGCAACCTGACGTTTCCTTTTATCATCAGAAAATCCAATTGCCATGGTCTTTCCTTCCCGCATTATCCAATCAATATATTTATCATTGCTCCACTCTAGTTTTTCTATATTGCTGATATCTTTGATGTTAACTCTGTACAATTGTAATTGACCATCAACTCTTTTTGTGAAGAGAACTGTCTGGTTATCACTCATTATCTCGATCTCATCTATTCCTTTTTGGTCATGTGTTATCTGTTTTACATCTCCCCCTTTTTCGGGAATAGCAAAGAGATCGAATTTGTATGTGAATGCAACAAGTTTTCCATTATCGGAAACTTCATAATTAGAAGCTGAATTCTTCACCTCTTCTCTTTCAACCAGATTCACATAGCAATCCTGGCCTACTTCAATTTCCAGCTCTGTTGCTTTTTTTGTATCCGGATCGTATTTCCATAAAGTATCGAATCGCTCGAAAACAATGCGATCATTCAATGTAGCAATTGAAATATTCCTAGCAGACCATTTCTTAAATTTTGTTAGTTGTTCACGCTCTTTAAAGTTGCTATCACTCACTTTGTAAAGTTGGAACACATTGCTGTCTGAAGCT
Source organism: uncultured Candidatus Cloacimonadota bacterium (assembly GCA_964578365.1). Lineage (GTDB taxonomy): Bacteria > Cloacimonadota > Cloacimonadia > Cloacimonadales > TCS61 > Tenebribacter. The sequence continues at coordinate 7,595 of CAZOCS010000060.1, read as the reverse complement.
GCAAAATAAACATTGTTGGAGATTGATGAATAAACAGGAAATTTCTCGCTTAGTTCGGTCTCTGTTAATCGTGCAAATGTATTTTCTACTATATCATAAACCCATAGATCACCATTATAGCTTCCTGTGTAAGATTCACGATATATATTTCCTCTTCTATCAAAGATAATTTTATTCCCGTCTTCAGAAAGATTTGCATTCCTACCTGCAAACGAGGTGAGCTCTTTATAAGAACCATCCAGCTTCACTTCATAAAATATATCCCCCCTGCCTGTTTTGCGACCACGAGCAAGTATTGATCTGCCGTTTGGGAACCAGTCTAAAATATTTAGATCTTCTTTATTTACCAATTCAATTTCTCCGCGCTCCAAGGAATAAAGATATATGCCAGTCCATCCATCTCTATTAGAATTAAAGGCAATTGTTTTACCATCAGGTGAGAATTTTGGATGCCATTCTTCCGCTTCTGTTGAGGTTATGCGCTGTGCATCTCCTCCTGCAAATGGCACGAGCCACAGATCATTTTTGTATACGAAACATACTTTCTCACCATCCGCTGAGATATCCGGCCAGCTCATAAAATGCGGTTCTAATGCGATAAGCAATGTAACAAATAGCAAACTGAGAATAATAATTATCTTCTTCATTTTTTTCCTTTCTATTTTTTCTTATTAATTTCTTCATAAGCAGCTTTCACAAACGGATTTTCTTCTTCTGTCATACGATCCTCAAGCCACTTTTTTTTCTTTTTATCGCAATTTAAATATATTGCTTTTACAGCTTCCGCTCGAATGCGTTCATCTGAGTTCTTAATAAGTTGAATAAACAATCTTTGTGATCGCTTGCGCTGCTTTTTATATTCAACCATTGTGCTGTCTGCAAATCTATTTTCAATATTAGATAATGTTCTAATCGCCAGTTCAGGATAATCGAACTGCTCATTTTTTATTTTATTGTATAAAAGTAGTGATGTGTTAAGATCTGCCAGATCTACTATAGCAATAAATGCAGCTGAGCGAACTGTGAATAGTTCATCATCAAGTGCACTTATCATTACATTATTCGCAGTTTCATCTTTTAATTTTTTTAATGCACTTATCACACTTAATCTGCAAAGTTCCTCTTCATCATTAATAAAACCGGAGATAATATTGGTAGCTTTTTTATTTCCGATATTGCCCAATGCTCCAATCAAGGTTCGTTTTATGTAGTCATACTTTTTGTTTTCAAGCATCTCGATAAGAGGAATATAAGCCGGTTCATATTTTGCAACACCCAAAAGCCGGATTGAATTTTTCTGGATCTTTTTATTTTCGTCATCTATCTTTGTAAGTAATAATGGTGCAATTGAGTCGGGATATTCTTTTGTGATCGTATCTATTAATCTGATATCCAAACTATTGTTTGTATCTAGTTTATTATCACAAATATATTGCACAGCTTCCATATCCCGCAGCAAAAAAGCTTTCTTGGCACGTGCAACTTTTTTACGGTTTGAACCCACTTCCCACAAAGATGCTTCTTCAAATAATTCTTCGATCGTTTTCAGCGAATCTTCTGCAGTCAGGATAATTTCTTCAACTTTTTCTTCTGCCGGTTTTGTAACTATATCTCGTGCCAGGTCTATCCCGATTCCCCATCCGTTATACGTCCATAGTCCTCCATCTTTGGCAAGTGTGTTGCGTGAGTATCTGTCTCTTCCTTCCAGATCCATAAAAATTCCGCAGCCAGCAAAACCCCTTGCCCATCTTACAGAACCAAAACTATGATCTTCCCAGGTAGAATACATATCGTTTCCCAATTTATCTATGAACAAGGCAAATGAGTTTGTGAGAGAAATTCCATAACCGCCGGATACCATATAACTGTCATCACCACTTTCATCAACGAGCATAGCAACAGACAGGTCGTGGGCGGTTCCGCCTACAACACCGTTTCGTGAGTGATATTGGTCATCTCCACCTTGCTCCCACAACACACCAACCGCCAGATGAATTCCGGCACCTTGAGCATATTGAGCAGCATTATAAGAATCATTTCCACCACCATCTACCAAGATCCCCAGTGAATACCAGTAAGCAGAGCCTTCACAGAATACTTCACCATCGTAAAAATCGTTTCCATCTTCATCATATAAAACGCCTATTCCACCACCTGCTCTGGGTCTCCAACCCATTCCAAAACCATGACTGAAAGATTGATAATCATTAGGCAGCAGTGGTGCATGGAGATATTCTCCTCCAGTTCTGTATGTATCATCACCTCCGACATCGTGCAATAATCCGTAACCAAAAGTTGATCCGAATCCCTGTGCCCAGAGTTTTGCAAGATATCTATCGTCACCTTCTCCAATATCTTGTAATATTCCGATGCCGTAATGACCTGAGCCTTGTGTGAAACAACCACCCCGATAATCATCTTCTCCGGCATTATCAATTAAAATTCCAATTCCACAGATCCCGGTACCAAGAGAATAATGTGTTCCGCGGTAAACATCATTGCCTTTTATGTCATATAAAATTCCTATTCCCAAGAATCCGGAGCCCATACTTACAGATCTTTCTTCATTAAAATAAACATCATCTCCCTCATGGTCTATAACAAATGAATAGGAATTCACCAGAGTCCCTAAAGCTCCTCCGGCACGGCATCTGTATGTATCATCCCCACCCAGATCGATGATGAAGGCAAAATCTCGTGAGTAAACATTTTCATCTTTTCCACCAATTATAAGCTCTCCATATTTTGTTTGAACATAATACAAGATCTTACCATCAGCACCTGCAATGTTCAGCTTGTTGTTTATTTCTAAGCTTTCAAAATTTTTATGCTGCAATTCTTCAATTAGTTCTATAAATATCAACCCTGCAGCATGTAATGAACTTCTATCTAGTTTCTTAAAGATATTTAGTATTCTGTCTCTATCTACCGAGCGCGATGTATCGGCTTTAACATTGAATTCATGTTGCCAGCTTCCTTTTAGTGCTGCATCTTGCGGGGTTTCTTCACCACACCACAAATTTGGGGCTGCCATTACAAGGTCGTGCAGTTCAAGGGAATCTAAGTTGGAATAGAATTCTGATAAGTATGGTTCTGCCTGATCAAGTGCGTTTACAATATTATCTTCTGGCTTTTTTGAATCTATTGAGTAATATTCAATGGTTTCATCGACCACTATATCAAGCTGTTTTGTAATGTATGTCATAAGCTCTTTTATGTTGTTATCTTTTGCTGTTTCTACAGTTTCCTCAACGTATCCGGCTAATTCTAATGGATTATCCAGTAAATAGTCTACGGTCTCAAGCTTAAATGTATCATCTACAACCCATGCTTTTTCAAAACCGAGTTCATTATGTTCCAAATGAAGATAACTTAGACATGAATCCAGAACTGTTATGCTTAAAGAATCTAATATTTGTGCAGAAAGTATAATTGGTAGAAATATTATCAAAATTATAATTTTACTTCTAAGCATCCACTACCTCTATAATAATTTCGTTTCAGTTTCCGTATAAAGTTTGTTCTCTAATAAGTCAAATTAAAAGATCATAAACAAAATAAATTCTTCTTGATTAAATATTCACAATTTAATTTATGTACATGATCAAAGTATTAAGGAATTAAAATATGAAATATCTTTTGGCGTTAATTCTAATTATCTGTTCTTCTTTTCTGTCAGCTAAGACCATTGCCGAAGTTGGAGTATATAAGATCTCTTCTGCTGAACTGCAAAAAGAGATGGAAAATTATGAAGGCAAACAACAATATACATACAGCACAATAAGACAATTATCACTTTCGGCTCTTATTGATAAATATTTAATTAAGAATTATGCTTTAGAAAAAAGGATATATGTTGATGATTCTGAACTAGAAGCATTCTTTATTCATCAAGTTGGAGATCTACCCAGATTCCAGACAAATGGCGTCTATGACAGACGCAAATTCCTTAATTTTAAAAACTCTATAAGCGGCGGTAGAGTTTTAAACGAGATGAAAGATGAGATCCTCATTACAAAAACCAGGACAATATTAGAAAAATCTTTTGGTGTTACCGAAGATAAGCTGCTGAGACAGTATTTCATGGAAAATACAAAGATAGATCTTGGCTATGCGATAATTGATAAGCAGGATGTAGATTTTGAGATCGAAACTTCTCCTGAAGACTTTGAATGGTACTACGAACGCCATAAATATAAATTTAACAAAGAAGAAAAGATCAAATTAAATATTTTTGTAGTGAAGACAGATGATTTTAAGGAAGCAGTTAAGCCAATTGTAAGTAGGAAAATAACTGCAATGATATTAGCAGATAGCACCATTGATGCAGAAAACACTACAGAACTCCGCACAAAACTTACTAAAGAAGAAACAAGAGTTTTGACTAGACAAAAAGCAGTTCAGGTAACAGAATTCCTGCAGGCAAGAGCCAATATTTCACAACAGATAATAGAATCATCGTATCTCGGTATTAATGACAAACTTGGTGAGCTGCCGGAAATTATTCTAAACAGCGCTTTTGAGTTGGATGAAGGACAGTATTCCGAACCTATTTATATTGATGAAGGATATCTTGTATTCAAAGTAGTTGATAAAAAGAAATTTGCCAGGAAGGATGAACAGGCTATTGCCAGAGCTATATGGCAAGATTATATAGCTGAAGAAATAAAAGTAACAAATGATGATGTGCATAGACAATATTTTGAAGATAATTTTGAGAAATTTATTATTCCTGCAGCAATTGTAACTAAGGTCGAGATTGCAAGTCCTTCTCTTTTTTCTTCAACCAGTAAAGAAGAATATCAACAGAAAATAAAATATTTATTAGAACGAAACGCAGATAGCGAATATCAAATTGCCCGAATTGTACAAGAATACAATCTCTCTGAATCTAAAGAAAGCATTTATCTTAAGAAGTTTGATAATTCAAATATCATTAATGATATGATAGCGATAAGAATGAATCGTGGTGAAACCTGGGGTTTTATACCTATTGAGAAAAAATATATCTTCTACAAGGCTATTACCTTTTTCCCTGAGTACATCCCAAGTTACAAAAAGATCAGTTCTCAACTTCCAAAATTTATGACCTATTCCAAAGAGGACAGTACAAAATTCAATGATTATTTTGATTCTCATAGAAGAGATTTTAGAACACCGGACAGTTTACAGATCGGTGGTGTTGTTTTTTCTGCACAAAATGAATATATAAAGCTAGAGCAGACTATTTCTGATAATGAGTTAAAGAATGAATATAATAAAAGAATAAATGAATTTTATAGGGAAAGATCTGTGAAATTCAATTACATTTTTACCCGTGATTACGATACAGCCGAAATTATTTCTGAGCAGGCTACGGATGGAGTTGATGTTTCATTACTTGAAATGATTTTTGGCTGCTCTAACTCATTATCCAAAAATAAGATCATATCTTATGAAGAATTACCTATGCAGATAAATTCAGCACTTTCAAAGATAAATTCGGGAGCTTGGACACAACCAGTTAGTTATGATAATGGTTGGATTGTCTTGCATAAAATACAAGGCTATAATGCCGGTACAATATCTTTTGCTAATATAAAAGCTGAACTGAGAAGCGAAGCACTATTTTCTATTGCAGATAGCATTGCTCATAACAAGGCAAAAGTTGTATTTGATTCAACAAGATACTTTGCTCATCTTTTAGATTATGTTGAAGAGCCTGATATTTTTCGAACAGAGTTTCAAAATGCAAAAGATGATTTTGAAATCTTAGGAGATATTTCCAGATATAGAACAGAACTCCTCAGAATGTGGAATAATGAGAAATACTCAGGGATAATAAGACTGGATAATGCATACGCTGTCATCTTCCAGTTAAAGATCAATAGGTCACGTCAACTAACATTTGAAGATGCATTACCACAGATCATTGAGATTCATAATTCTAAAACCAAATTTGATTTTGCCAAGGCGAATGTATCTGAGATAAAAGATAAAATAGCCTCCGGTTCAGATCCGGATTCTTTGTTGTATTATCTTGGAGGTTGGAAAATTATTTCCGATATGTCGCTCACAAGTAAGATACCGGGTGTAGATTTTAGTGAAGCGGTATTTGATGATATCTTAAAGCATGAAGAGAATTACTGCAGTTCTGTAATTCCCATTAACTCAGAAAAACTTCTATTCTATAAACTCTTGAAACTTAACAAGCCATCTAAGAGAGATTTCTATTCGGAGAAAAAATATCATGAAAAAAGATTCCTGAAAAAAGAATTTGATAAATGGAAAAATAAATATAAAGTTAAGATCGGAGTTAAAATAAATTAAATGTTTGACTTCCAGTAGAGTTTTTCATAATTTCTCTTTATGTGTATTGTGTTAAAAAAGATTTTGTATCTTGGGTTAATTAGTTCAATAACAAAGGGGAGGATTTGTGGCTAGCACAAATTATAAGAACCTTATCGAGAACCTTTATGAAGGCTTATTTTACGTTGATAAAGTAGGACAAATAAAATACTGGAGTAAAGGTGCAGAAAAAATAACCGGATATACTAGTGCAGAAGTTTTTGATAAAATGTGTTCCGAAAACTTTCTTTGTCCTACAGACGCTGATGGGAATAAATTATATGGTGTTACCAGCTTATTCACCAATACACTTGCAAATGGCTCTATTAAACAGTTTGAACTGCTCATAACCCACAAAGATGGTCACAAATTTCCTATCTCAGCTAGAATTGCACCTATGTACGACAGCAAAGATCAAGTAGTTGGTGCCACTCAATTATTCACCGATAATAAGGACCATCTAGAACATTTGATAGAGGAGTCTGAGGAATATCAAAATTCTTTTTTCGATCCGATAACAAAATTACCGAATCACATTAGCATGGAAATGTCGATCGATGCAAAACTAAGTGAATTCAGAAGATATAACAGACCCTTTGGTATACTGTTAATTGAAATCGATAATTATGAAAAATTAAGTAATATCTATGGTGATGAACTAAAAGTAAATGTGTTCACTAAAATTTCAAAATTAATAAAGCAAGACCTTCGTCCCTTTGATATTGCAGGAAGATGGTCTGAAAAAGAATTTACAGCAGTTTTGGTAAACGTAAGAGAAGATACTGTTGATATGATTGGACACCGGATAATAGATATTGTAGAAAAAGCTGAATTCTCAATAGGTAAAGGATTGATCGATATAACATTATCTATTGGGGGGATTATTGCTACTCCAAAAGATACCGCTAAGATACTTATAGAAAAATTACTTGAAACAACAAAAAAATGTACTCACTCTGGTGGGAACAAATTTATTCTCTGGTCCCCCGTGGAGTAATATTTTTTTATGAATAAATTTGAAACGGATGGGAACAAATTTATTTCTGGTCCCCTGTTAAATAATATTTCTTATGAATAAATTTGATGCGGATGGGAACAAATTTATTTCTGGTCCCCTGTTGAGTAATATTTCTTATGAATAAATTTGATGCGGATGGGAACAAATTTATTTCTGGTCCCCTGTTGAGTAATATTTCTTATGAATAAATTTGAAGCGGATGGGAACAAATTTATTTCTGGTCCCCTGTTGAGTAATATTTCTTATGAAT
>CAZOCS010000059.1:0-14832 GCA_964578365.1 uncultured Candidatus Cloacimonadota bacterium | reverse complement strand
TCCAGCCTCCTATTATTTTTTTAAATTTATTTATAATCTTTTAGGATTCCGTATTAAACGTAGGAGATGATTTTGTCTGAGATAAAAAGCAATTCCACCCTTGTTCTAATGAAGAATATTTCGAAATCATTTTTTGGAAATAAAGTTAACACTGATGTAGAGTTCGCATTAGAAAAAGGAGAAATTCACGCACTACTTGGTGAGAATGGTGCAGGGAAAACCACTCTCATGAACATGCTTACAGGAGTCTATTTCCCAGATGAAGGAGACATATATTTCAAAGGAAAGAAATTAACATTTAATTTTCCGGGAGAAGCTCTTAAGATCGGAATTGGAATGGTTCATCAACGATTCAGCCTGGTTGGAAATCTTACAGTACTGGAAAATCTGATCCTAGGACATCCAAATAATAAATTTGTTTTGAATATACCGGAGAAGAAAAAATTAATAAAAACCTATATGGATCAATTCAATTTCCAGGTTGATTTAAATGCAATAGTTGGTGAACTACCTATTGGTGTAAGACAAAAAGTAGAAATATTAAAAATGCTTGTTCGTGAAGTAGATGTTCTTATCGTTGACGAACCTACTACTGTCCTCACAAAACAAGAAGCAGATAATTTGATGCAAATACTAAAAAACATTGCTAAAACCGGAAAAGGGATAATCTTTATTACACACAAAATGTCAGAAGTTTTTCAAATTGCTGACAAGATAACAGTTCTTCGAAAAGGTCTTAAAATTGCTACCGTAGACAAAAATGATACAAATCCACGTAAGCTGGCAAAGATGATGGTTGGTAAAGAAAGTGAGATAACTTTTGAAAGACCGAAAGTAGAAATAAAACCAGATGTTGTAAAAATACAAAACCTGTTTGTGAATTCTGATAAAGGGGTTTTGGCAGTTAACGATCTTTCTTTTGATCTTGCCGGTGGAGAAATAATTGGAATTGCCGGAGTCAGCGGAAATGGTCAGGTCGAATTGGCAGATGCACTTACGGGTAATCGTGATGTGATTCGAGGAAAAGTACTTTTTAAAAGCCAGGACATTACTCATGATACTCCTGTGAAGAGGATTGATAAAGGGGTTAGCTATGTTCCCGGTGATAGAATTAATGTAGGTGTAGCAGGCAATAGATCTGTGTGGGAAAACATAATCATGAAAGTTTATAGATTGCCCATATTCAAAAAAGGTCTGCTGTTAAATAATAAAACATTGAAAGAGTATGCAGAAAAAATTATTGAAAAATATAATATCTTTTTACCAAGTATCAATCTACCTGCTCTACTACTTTCAGGTGGAAATCTACAAAAGTTGATCATTGGTAGAGAAATGGAAAGAGATTGTGATCTGTATGTATTTGTTTATCCTACACGTGGCCTGGATGTGGGAGCTACAGAATTTGTTCGAAATGCCATTTTACAAATGAGAAATCAAGGAAAAGCAGTTATCTTGATCTCAGGTGATTTCGATGAGATCTTTAGTTTATCTGACAGGATTGCTGTAATGTATGAAGGTAATTTCACAGGGATATTCAATAATGGAGATCATTCTTTAGAAGAGATCGGGTTGATGATGAGTGGATGCTCTGAAGAAGAAGCTGTGAGGGAGATGAGCGGACAAGCTGAGGACAATACCTTAGAGGAGGAAAGCGAACATACTGAAAAAGATATAGAGACGGAGGTGGCTGATGATTAAGATAAAACTGGAACAAAAAGAAAGAGTATCCAAAAGAGAGGATCTCATTATCACACTTTCAGCTATCGGCATTGCTTTTGTTCTTTCCGGTATTTTTATCGCTTTAAATGGAGTAAATCCATTTGTTGCTTTATGGAAGGTGATCACATCTGCCCTTGGATCTCCTTATGGTATTTCTGAAACAATTGTAAAAGCAATTCCACTAATTTTCACAGGATTAGCAGTGGCGATTGCCTTAAATAGCAAGTTATGGAATATTGGTGCTGAAGGACAGCTCTTCTTTGGAGCAACTCTTGCCACCGCATTTGTTATTTATGGTCCAGTCCTTCCAAAACCTCTGGGGATAACTGTATTAGTAATTCTCGGTGCAACAGGTGGTGCTTTGTGGGCTGCGATACCGGCACTCTTGAAAATTAAATTCAAAATGAATGAAGTGATATCGACTTTGCTGCTTAATTATGTAGCATTAAATATTGCAGACTATTTTCTATTTGGACCCTGGAAAGGAAAAGATAATTTCCCTTACACACCGGAATTTCCTTTAGAATCCAGATTCGACAGGATTGGTTTTGGTAGGGTTCATACAGGATTATTCTTAGCTCTGGTTTTAGTTGTTCTTCTATATATAATGTTGTATCATACAAAGACCGGTTACAAATTACGTCTTACCGGATCCAGCCTGAAGGCTGCAAAATATGCCGGGATCAATATCAAAAAGACAATGTTCATGGTTTTCTTGATAAGTGGTGCATTAGCAGGACTTGCAGGCGTAAGTCAGATCAGTGGAATCGAATACAAACTTCATCAGCAGATCTCCACAGGCTATGGCTATACAGGAATTATCGTTGCCTGGCTGGCTCGATCAAATCCGTTTATAATTGTCATATTTGCTGTTTTCCTCAGCATAATGTTGAAGGGGGCGGACTCGTTGCAAATCGCCATGCGTTTACCAGCTTCCGTAGGAATTGTGATGCAGGCTCTCATTCTTTTTGCAATTCTGGGAAGCGAGCTCTTCAAAAATTACAATGTTAAAATCATCAGGGGGGAAAAATGAATGATATTATTACAATTCTGTATGCAGCAATAGCTAGTGGAACAATAATACTTTATGCAACAATTGGTGAAATAATAACTGAGCGTTCAGGAATTCTCAACCTTGGTGTAGAAGGGATAATGCTGATGGGAGCTTTTTTTGGTTTCTATGTAGCTTATACAACTGAGAGCTTGCTTTTGGCGATTATAGGAGCAGCTGTTATTGGCGGTTTAATGGGATTGATCCATGCATTCATGACGATCACATTACAGGCTAATCAGGTAGTATCAGGGCTTGCCCTCACAATGTTCGGAACAGGAGCAAGTGCATTCTTTGGCGTTAGCATGGTGGGTAAAACACTAAAAGCATCTTTCGAAGTAATTCCTATTCCAATATTGAGCAAGATCCCAATATTAGGAGAGATTGTATTCAATCATAATATTTTGGTTTATTTTGCTTTTATTCTTCCATTTATTGTCTGGTTTGTTTTTAATAGAACAAAATGGGGACTTGCCCTGCGAAGCAGCGGAGAAGAACCTCTTTCCAGCGAGATCATGGGTATACATGTAATAAAGGTTCGGTATATAGCTACTATTGTTGGTGGTATTTTCATCGGGATCAGTGGTGCCTATCTCTCGGTTGCTTATTCCAGGTTATGGGTAGAGGGGATGACAGCCGGTAAGGGTTGGATAACAATTGCCCTGGTGATCTTTGCAAATTGGAATCCACTCATCGCGTATGGTGGTGCCTATCTCTTCGGAGGCCTAACTCAACTAGGGCTAAATCTTCAAAAATTCAATATTGCATTCCCTATAATACTGTTAAAGAGTATTCCATACGTTTTCACAATTTTATTCTTATTGTTTATTTCATTAAAAGGAAAGAGATCCAATCTTCCAAAAGCTCTTGGTGAATCTTACTTTAGAGAAAGCAGAGGTTGATGTTTGTAAATTAATAAATTGTTAAATATCTAAACCGGTTTTAGGTTTATCCCGAGATAGAAGATTCGGGTGTACCAGGTACTTTCTATATTATAAAAGGATTGAGGAATTATTATTATAATGGAGAGTATTAAATGGACAATTTAAATGACAAAAGTCAAGAACCATTTGCTGCCTTGAAGGACACACAAGGCATTATCTATGGTTTGAATGACAAACCTCCTGTTCTAGATTCAATTTTTGCAGCCCTACAGCACCTGCTAGCTATCTTTGTTGGAATTATTACGCCTACCTTGATCATCGGCGGCGTATTAGGTTTGGGCAAAGAAGTTCCTTATCTTATTAGCATGGCACTTATTGTTTCTGGCGTGGCTACGTTTATTCAAGTTAAAAGAGTTGGACCAATCGGTTCCGGACTGTTAAGTATTCAGGGAACCAGTTTCGCTTTTCTGGGTTCGATCCTCGCAGCAGGATTTATAGTGAAAAACTCAGGTGGTGGTCCCAGAGAAATTCTGGCTACAATTTATGGGATTTGTTTCTTTGGGGCTTTTATTGAGATGTTCCTTAGTCGTTTCCTGCACCACCTTAAAAAGATCATTACTCCAATTGTTACCGGAATTGTGGTTACAACTATCGGTCTTAGTTTGATCAAAGTGGGAATTACGGACATGGCTGGAGGACAATGGTTGTTGGATAATAAACCGGAGTTCTTTGGCTCTCTCGAAAATCTTGGTTTAGGATTATTGGTTCTTGTAATAATTGTTATATTTAATCGTAGTAAAAATCAATTTCTGCGTATGAGTTCAATTGTAATAGGATTGGCAATTGGATATATTGTAGCTATTTTTATGGGCAAAGTAGATCTCAGCGGTTTGGGAAATCTTCCTGTAATTAGTATTCCAATTCCATTCAAATACGGATTCAAATTTAATTTCACAGCATTTATTCCAATTGCGTTTATTTATCTTATTACAACAATAGAATCTATCGGTGACCTTACGGCCACTTCGATGGTTTCGGGTGAGCCTATTGAGGGTGACGTTTATATCAAACGCATTAAAGGCGGAGTTCTTGGGGATGGTGTAAACTCAGCTTTAGCGGCCACTTTCAATACTTTCCCTAATACTACATTTAGCCAAAATAATGGCGTGATCCAACTTACCGGAGTCGCCAGCCGTTATGTAGGAATGTATATCGCTGGATTTCTAGTTATACTTGGTTTGTTTCCAATAATTGGTGGAGTTTTTCAACAAATGCCAAAATCAGTTCTGGGTGGTGCTACAATTGTTATGTTCGCGACTGTAGCTGCAGCTGGTATCAAAATTATCGCATCGCACAAAATAGATCGAAGGGCAATGATGATCATGGCTCTCTCTTTCGGGCTTGGTCTTGGTGTGATGATGGTTCCTGCAACTCTTAGTAAAATGCCGGATGTGATCCAAAAAATATTTGGCTCACCGATCACAACTGGTGGTCTTACAGCAATAATTGCTAACATTGTACTTCCAGTTCCAAAAAAGAAATAATAATACAAAGGAAGGCAGGATTTTTGTCCTGCCTTTTTATTTAATAATGAGTCAGATACAAAGTATATTCTTTTTTAATGTGAATAGCAAAAACATACAACCTAACATATTCAAAAAAAATATATTTGACATCATTCAGCACCAAAAAAATTATCGTTATATCTAAACGAAAAAAGGCGAGACTTACTCTGATCTCTAAACGACCAATTTGGGTGCGACTAAATAAATCTTAAAAAGGAGAGCAGATTATGAATCTAGAAATTCGAGGTGCCTACATCGTTACTCCGCAAGATGACAGCACCAAAGTAGAAAAGAAAACACTTTTTATCCAAGACGGAAAAATCCATTTTACAAAACCTTTTGATGAGCCAGACCGAATTATCGATGCAACCAACAAAATTATTTTCCCAGGGCTTACAAATGCACATCATCATATTTACTCTACACTTTCTAAAGGAGTTCCATGCGATGTTCCATTCAATGATTTTATGGGAAACCTCAAAAATCTTTGGTGGACACTAGATCATTCTTTGAACAAAGAAGACATGGTTTTGTCTACTGCTATTGCCATGAAAGATGCGATCTCGCATGGTGTAACCACAGTTTTTGATCATCATATTTCCGGTTACACAGAAAATGCACTTTCCGATATGGCAGAGGTTTTCGATGCTTACGGAGTTAGCGGAACACTTGCATTTGAAATTTCCGATAGGAATGGAGAAGAGTTTTTCCAGAGATCTTTAGATGAGAATGTTCGGTTTGCCAAAGCACAAAAAGGAATATCTGTTCAGGGCATGATCGGACTTCATGCATCATTCACACTTAGTGATGAGAGCCTGCAAAAAATTGCTGATGCATCTGAAGATTTTCCAGTTCATGTTCATGTAGCAGAAGGTGAAATTGACGGTGTTCAATGCATGGAAAAATATGGGAAGGGATTGATCGAGAGATTTGATAGTTTTGGATTAGTTCGCAATAATTCTCTTTATATCCATTGCAGCAACCTCACAGAGAAAGACCTTGAGATTTTGAAACAACGCGATATTTTCATTGCCCAGGCTGTAGATTCCAATATGAATAACGGACTTAATGTAGGAAATATTTCCAAGTTTATTTCAGAAGGGATTAAGACAACAGTGGGAACTGATGGAATGCATCCAAGCACCATGAAAGCCTTAAAAAATTCTAATATATTCACAAAATATCTGAATAAGAATTGTGATCTTGGCTATCCGGAAATGAATGCTCTTTTCTTAAATAACTTCAAACTTAAAAAAGCTTTCGGACTTCCTCTTGGAGTTATAGAAAGTGAAACTGCAGATATTGCGATCTTCGATTATGAGCCAACAACTCCATTTAACACGGATCAATTCTTAGGACATTTCATCTTTGGGATAACAGAATCACGCTGCCAATACGTTATAAAAAATGATGAGATCTTACTGGATGACTACCACGTAACCAAAGATCTTTATAAAGATCTGTTTGATCGATCATGGGAGATATCAGAGGCAATGTTTAAGAGATTTGAGATTAATAAGGGAAAGTACTAGCCACAAAGACACTAAGGCACGAAGGACATAAGGAGTTAGAAAATGAAAAAGCACTATGAATCTCTTCCGAAAGAAACGGAAGAAATTGCAAGCAAAACCATCGACTCAGCAATTGCTGTTCATAGAGCTCTTGGTCCGGGATTGTTGGAAAAAGTATATGAAGTTTGTCTTTGTCATGAACTCGAAAAAAGAAATCTGAAATTTGAGAGGCAAGCGAATGTTCCAATCGTTTATGATGGAATAAGCTTTGAAGAAGGATATCGAATTGATATTCTTGTTGAAGATCAGATAATCATAGAATTGAAAGCAGCTGAAAATTTTAATCCAGTTTGGAAAGCTCAAGTTTTAAGCTATCTGAAAGTAACTGGGAAAAGATTAGGATTATTAATAAATTTTAATGTACCACTATTGAAAGACGGAGTACAAAGAGTCATCTTATAAAAAATATTGTTCTTTGTGCCTTCGTGCCTTAGTGGCAAAAGAAAAAAAGGAGAAAAAATATGAGTGATATAATGATACCCGTAAAGTTTAAAAAATTATTATCTTGGATGCTGGAAGAGTATAAAAAAGAAAAAACTATTTTTGGAATTCATGAAGATAAATTTTATAAAAAACCTGACGCTTCGTCTTTTACAATTTTCGGTGAAAAATGCGAAACAGCTCTTGGACCTGCTGCCGGACCACATACACAGCAGACACCAAATATTGTAACTTCATACCTTACCGGTTGCCGTTTTTTCGAACTTAAAACTGTTCAGATCATGGATACTCTAGATGTTGAGAAGCCATGTATTGAAGCTACTGACGAAGGTTATAATACTGAGTGGAGTACAGAGCTCACAGTACCTCAAGCTTATGGAGAATATGTTAAAGGTTGGTTCCTGCTTCATATGTTAAACAAAATGTTTGGTCTCTCCAAAGTTGATGAACGCAGCTTTGTTTTTAATATGAGTGTCGGATATGACATAAAAGGTATAAAAACACCTAAGATCGATAATTTTATTGAAGGTTTGAAAGATGCTTCTGGGCATCCGGATTTTTTGGAATGTAAAACTGTACTTAAAGAAGCAATCGCAGCTGGAGATATCCCAGGCATTACAGATCCTGAATTTGTAGAAACGATCTCACCAAATATTTCAAATTCTATCACGCTTTCTACAATGCACGGATGTCCTCCAGAAGATCAGGAGTTGATCTGTAAATACTTAATGAGTGAAAAGAAACTTCATACTTTCCTTAAAATGAATCCAACCCTGCATGGTTATGAATATGTGAAAAATGCTTTCGCTAAATTGGGTTATGACCATATTACATTAAAAGAAGAGTCATTTACACACGACATGCAATGGGAACCAGCTGTTAAAATGCTGGATGTTCTCATACCATTCGCCAAGGAACATAACGTAGAATTTGGTGCTAAACTTTCTAACACGCTGGCTGTGGTTAATGATAAAGATATGCTGCCAACAAATGAAATGTATATGAGTGGCCGTGCGCTTTTCCCATTAACAATTAATCTGGCAAAAAAGCTTTCCCACCAATACAATGGAGAACTTAGTATTTCCTATGCCGGTGGAGCAAACTATTTTAATGCTAAACAGCTTTTTGAAATTGGTATTCGACCTATTACTATCGCAACTGATGTTCTTAAACCTGGCGGTTATACAAAGTTTACGCAGATGGCTAATCTGTTGGATGAAAGTATGGCAAAACCAGCACCTTCTAAAATTGATCTAAAAAAATTAGATGCTTTGGCGCTTGACTCTATGGAAGGACCAACTTTCCGTATGGAAGCCAAGTCACAGGATCCAATGTTTATCGATAAAAAACTGGGAATGTTGGATTGCTTTGTAGCTCCCTGCATAGAGGGTTGTCCTATCGATCAGGATGTTCCTGAATATATCCGGCTTATAGGTGAAGAACGTTACTTAGAAGCTTTTGAACTTATTATTTCCAAGAACCCTCTTCCCCATATCACAGGTTATATCTGCGATCATAATTGTATGTTCAAATGTGTGCGCAACGATTATGAAGAGCCGGTTCTGATTCGTGAATTGAAACGTGTTGCTGCCGAAAAAGGCTTCAATAATTATATGGATAAGATGAAGCTGGATGTAACTCCAGTGGGTGTTAAAGTTGCCATCATTGGTGCCGGTCCTGCTGGTTTAGCTTCTGCCTATTTCCTGGCACGTCAGGGTTTTGATGTAACAATATTTGATAAAACTGATAAACCCGGAGGTACTGTAACTCATACAATTCCAGGATTCAGGATTCCAGATTGGGCAATTGAAAACGACATTGAACTGATAAAACGCATGGGTGTTAAATTCGAATTGAATACTGATGGGAAAATAGATATTGCAGACTTAAAATTAAAAGGATATAAATATATTAATCTCGCAATTGGAGCTTGGAAATCCCGTACTCTTCCATTGGAAGGTGACACTTCCAAAGTATATGGTACTATTAAGTTCCTTCAGGATTGGAATAAGGATCCACAAACAGTAGATCTAGGTAAGAATGTTGCTGTCGTTGGTGGTGGAAATTCTGCTATGGACGGTGCCAGAGCTGCTAAGAAAACACCTGGTGTAGAAAAAGTTTACATCATCTATCGTCGTACAATTAAACAGATGCCAGCTGATCGGGAAGAACTTGACCATGCAATAAAAGACGGTGTGATCTTTAAAGAACTCATCAATCCTGTTTCTTATAATGATGGCATTCTTAAATGCCAGGTTATGGAACTGGGTGAACCAGATGCCAGCGGCAGAAAACGTCCGGTTCCTGTTAAAGGGAAATTTATTGATATGCAGATCGATTCTGTTCTTTCTGCTATTGGTGAACTTGTAGATTACGATGTATTAAAAAGCAACGGTATCGATGTGGATGATAAAGGTAACATTAAAATAAATGAATTCAAAGAAACCAGTGTAGAAAATGTATTTATCACCGGTGATGCTTATCGTGGTCCATCTACAGTTGTAGAATCTATTGCCGATGGTCAGTCTGTAACTAACGGTATTCTGGCTAAAGAGGGGATCAACCTGGAAAGAGTAAATCCCGAAGATTACGAATTTGATTATGCAACTCGCATCAAAGAGATCCGCGCTAAAAAAGGTGTGATCAATCCAACTGTAGAAGTTCTAAAAACCGACGATGAAGTTGCTGCAGAAACCAAGCGTTGTTTGGAATGTAATTTCATTTGCAATAAGTGTGTGGAAGTTTGCCCGAACCGAGCTAACATTTCTATTTTAGTTCCCGGTTTTGAAAACGAAAATCAGATCTTGCACTTAGATGGACTTTGTAATGAATGTGGTAACTGTGAAACATTCTGTCCTTATGATGGCGCACCATACAAAGATAAATTCACACTCTTCTGGAACGTTGAAGATATGAAGATTAACGGTAATGATGGATTCCTGCTGACTTCTCAAGAGAATGGAACAGAATTTCAAGTTCGTGTTAATGATAAAATTTATATTGTTAATTTTGATAATACAGGTAAATTAGTGAATTGTATATCAGATCATGAAATTGAACAAAAGGCTGAATTTGATTCTCTGATGAATATAATCTGGTGGACTTACGAAAACCATAATTTCCTGTTTGTGTAAATCCTTGAAAGTGAGTAAATAAAATGAAAATATTATCTATTAATGGAAGTCCTAATAAAAAAGGGAATACTCAAAATATCGCAAATGCAATACTTAAAGGTTCAAAGAAGAATGATCATTCGAGTAAAACAATTCATTTGTATGATCTTGAAATGAATGATTGTATCGCCTGTAAAGATGCGAATAAAATTCACATGGAAAGTGATTGTATCCACGATGATGATTTCAGGAATATTTTACTTCCTGAAATCCGTAAAGCTGATCTGATCATTTTTAGCTCTCCTGTATTTATGGGACACATCACTGGAAAAATGAAAACGATGTTTGATAGATGGTATACTTTTATAGTTAAAGATTTCAAGATTAGAGATCTTGAAAATAAAAAATTCATTTCTGTAGTAACCTCAGGAGCTCCTTCAGATAGCTTTAAAGATGTTTCTGATTATTTAGAAAAATGGCTGGGAAAGGATTTCTTTAATTTAGAAAAAATCGCAGTGATCCACGAAGGCGATTTCACCGGTGAAAGTGGTGAGAGCGATAAAATTGAGTTATTAGAGAAATATGAAAAATTAGGTGAAACAATATAATTGAGGTAAAATAATGAAAATAACTTGGAGGAAATCAACAGATCAGATCTACAATAGCCGTAGATTATCATGTATCTTCTTATAACTTGAGTAAGTGAAAATATTGAAGTAGCCACAAAGACTCAAAGACACAAAGAATAAAACTAAGAAATAGAATGCACAATATACGTTAGACACATTGTGAACTTCGTGCCTTGGTGACTTAGTGGCAAGAAAAATAAGGAGAAATCATGAATGATATATATAAAAAGATAAGAGAATTATCTCTTAAATTTGAAACAGAAACAGCTGAATTTTTAGCTAAAATGATCCAAACTCCATCTTTTTCTATGAAAGAAAAAGAAATGATCCTGGTGATCAAGAAAGAGATGGAGAAAGTTGGATTTGATGATATACGAATTGATGGTCTGGGTAGCATTATCGGAACAATTGGTAATGGACCCAGGCTCATCGCTTTTGATGCCCATATCGACACAGTCTATCCGGGAAACCTCGACAACTGGGATTTTCCACCCCATGAAGGACGTATTGAGAATGGAAAGGTTTGGGGACGCGGCGCTTCAGATCAACTTGGTGGAATGGCCAGTATGGTTTATGCTGCCAAAATAATTAGAGAACTCGACCTTAACCAAGAATTCACCATCCTCTTCACAGGAACCGTGATGGAAGAAGATTGTGATGGGATTGCCTGGGAACACATGATAGAAGAAGATGGCATCAAACCGGAACTTGTTGTAAGTACTGAGCCAACCAGCTTAAATATCTATCGAGGACATCGCGGTAGAATGGAAATGACAATTGAAGTTAAAGGGATATCCTGCCATGGTTCTGCACCCCAGCGTGGTGTAAATGCTATCTACAAAATGGCAAAGATCGTAAACGAAGTAGAGAAACTTAATGACAGGCTAAAACACGATGATTTCTTAGGAAAAGGAACTATCACAACCAGTATCTTTGAATCAGGTTCACCCAGTCAATGTGCAGTCGCAGATTATGCAAAAATCCAATTAGACCGCCGCCTCACCTGGGGTGAAACTAAAGAATCTGCAGTTGCTGAACTGGAAGAATGCTGCAAGCTTGCTGAAGTTGACGATGCTAAAGTTACAGTTCTTCAATACGATGCCATTGCCTACACAGGCAAAGAATATTCAGTAGAAAAATATTTTCCAACTTGGAAATTAGAAGAAGATTCAACCTGGGTTAAGAATGCTTCAGCTTCCTATATAAAAACACTAGAGAATAAGCCGAAAATAGATAAATGGACATTTAGTACAAATTGCGTGTTCATTATGGGAAAACATCCGGAAATGAAATGTTTGGGTATGGGACCTGGTGATGAAGATCAAGCACATGCACCTAATGAAATGACACGTGTATCTGACCTCAGTGCTGCAGCTGCTTTCTATGCTGGGTTTGTTGCACAACTAAATGAGAGGTCTTAGCCACAAAGGCTCAAAGACACTAAGGACACAAAGAGAAAATTGATGAACAAAGTATATATTGCAAGACTTGATATGCATTGTGAACTTCGTGCGTTCGTGTCTTAGTGGCAATATTATAAGAAAAAGGAGAAAAAATAGAAAATGAAAACAGAATTAAGAGGAAAACATTTAATCACTCTCGAAGATTGGTCGAGAGAAGATATCGATACACTACTTAATGTATCAATGGAATTAAAAAGACAATTTGCAATGGGACTCGATACTCCCTATTTAACCAATAAAACCATGTTCTTGATGTTCTTTGAGGAATCAACTAGAACTAGAAATTCAATGGAAGCAGGAATAGCTCAACTTGGTGGGCATGCAAATTATTTGGATACAAGTCAAATGCAGATCGCACACGGTGAAGTAGCAAAAGATACAGCAATAATTCTATCTCGATTTGGACATGCAATAGCTTGCCGGAATTGCTTTTGGGGGGTTGGAAACAAATATCTTAATGATCTGGCAAAATGGGCTTCGGTTCCGGTTATAAATATGCAGGATGATCTCTATCATCCACTTCAAGCAATTGCAGATCTGATGACAATGAAAGAAAAATCTGGTATTGTTAGACGCAAAAAAGTTTCAATAATTTGGGCTTATGCAGATACACATAAAAAACCGATTTCTGTTCCGGTTTCTCAAGTATTACTTTTCCCACGTTATGGAATGGATGTTACGCTTGCTCATCCAAAAGGTTATGAACTTCCACAATGGGTTATCGATAAAGCTAAACAGAATGCAGAAAACCGTGGTGGTACTTTAACAGTTACAAATAATGAGAAAGAAGCTTACGAAAATGCTGATTATGTGATTCCAAAAAACTGGGGTAACTGGGTAACAAACCCTGGTAAAGATGTAATTGATGATCTATTAACTGCTAACAAAAGTTGGAAATGTACAGAAGAAAAAATGGCTCTTGCTCATAGAAATGTAAAATATATGCATGCACTCCCTGCAGATAGGAAAAATGAAGTGGAAGATAGTGTGATCGATGGATTTCATTCCATCATATATGATGAAGCTGAAAATAGGATCCATACATCTAAAGCTGTTATGCAGCTTACTATGGGTGGAAAGTAGCGAATCTAAATAAAAGATGATCTCTAAGTTCAGTTACTAAGTAATTTAATAGTAATTGTTCATTAGATAATTTGGTTGACATAATTAATGGTTTTTTTTGTGTTTACAAAGTTAATTATTGAAGGAGGTACGGATATGAAAAGTGAAATTACAATCGATGTTATGCTTAGACGCATCTATGAGATGCGCAGATTATCCTGTATCTTCATTTAATAAATTAATTAAACTCCACTAATTCCCAATTATAAATTAAAATGATCAGATCGATTATATATCATTTATCCTGAGAATAAAAAAATTAGTATTTAATATATTACAAGGAGATTTAGAATGAGAAGTAACAAATTTTTAGGCAGAGATTGGTTAAGCCCTGAAATCGATTATACAAAAGAAGAATGGGAAACCTTGATAAGATTAGCAGAAGAGCTGAAAACTCGTTATGCATTGAATGAGGATACATCACATATATTAAGTGGCAAAACACTTTATACAATGTTCTTTAATAGTTCACTGAGAACAAGAAGTACTTTTGCGGCAGGAATTCAGCAGCTTGGTGGTTTTCATGTAGACCTTGAACCTGGTAAAACATACACACCAGCACGTAAAGGATTTGAAGTTCCCTATAAAACAGAAAGGATCTGTGATGTTGCTCAAGTTCTTAGTAGAACCGGAGATGCTTTGGCTATTCGTATGTATGGCGCGCCATCTCAATGGATCTATGGATTTGCACACGAAACAATGAAAGAATTTGCTCATTATTCAGATATTCCTATAATTAATATGGAATGCGATAAGTATCATCCATCACAGGCACTGGCAGATATGCTTACGGTCAAAGAAAAATTCGGTGGATTCAAGAAGAAGAAATTTGTAATAAGTTGGGCTTATTCCGGTTCGACATCAAAACCATTCGCAGTACCGCAAAGTCTTGCTTTGGCTCCATCTCTCTTAGGAATGGATGTAGTTCTGGCTAGACCTAAAGGATTCGAACTTGATCCTGAGGTTACTAAGCAATGTCATGCATATGCTGCTCAAAATGGCAGTACTTTTGAAGAGACGGATGATATGGAAGCTGCCTTTGAAGGTGCTCATGTGGTTTATCCAAAAAGCTGGGGCGCTCTTCCCTACTTTGCCGAAATGGGTGCAGATGGGAAAAAGATCAGAGAGGAAAATCTGGATGGCATGAAAGATCTATTTGAAAAGAATAAGGATTGGATCTGTGATGAAAAGAAAATGAAACTTATTGATAAGAACGGAATTTACATGCATTGCCTTCCTGCTGATAGAGATATGGAAGTTACTGATGCTGTTAT
>CAZOCS010000058.1:5565-14924 GCA_964578365.1 uncultured Candidatus Cloacimonadota bacterium | reverse complement strand
ATTCTTCCCAAAGACCATTTTTGCAGCTTATCTATATTATAAGAAAATGATGCAGCAAAAACTTCGTCAGAAGGCCAATATGCTTTTTTAATCAAAAAAATAGATCCATTTCTTTGTAGGGAATCCTTAATACATCTTTCTATTAACCATAACAACATGTTAATATAAGGTTCTTGATGAAACTCGGCAAATGGGACGTCCTCATCAGAGAGCCAACCATGATCGTCTCTTTTTACGTCCTCGATCTCAGTTGAGAACTCCAGATTAAATAGAATATTTCCAATAATATCAAATTTGTAGATACCGTAAAAAAGATCATCTTTATGATAATAATTAATTGGAACTTCAGTCTCATTATCTGAGATTATCGGAACCTTACGCCTCAATTTAATTTTTTCTGTATTCTCTTTGATCTTTTCAAGTGTTAGTTTATCCGGCTGTAATAATTCAGATAAAACAGGAATATAGAACAGTATCCTGTCCATTGCAAGAATGTATGCTTCTTCTATTGTAGGCTCTATCAAGCCGTAGTAGAATAGTATGTCATTTCGCTGTAACTGATCTAGTTTATGAATATACTTGAATTCATATCCTAAAGTGTTGAAAATAAAATCAAAGGTGAATTTGATCTTGTTTTCAAATCTTTTCAGTTTACTATCTACATATATAGCTATCATCCAACCTCATGAATTCAATTTATCTCTTTTTCAAATATTCAGATAGAAGATATCGTATTATTCTGTCAACTTGCATATTATGTATTACTTTTTGAATCAGAATAAATTTTTTAAAACTCAATTAAATTAAGACCGCTGTTTGCATCAAAATATCTATTCAGATTCCCACTCAGTTCTTCAATAATAACCTCGCAAGTAGCACTTACAACAGCCTTATTCAAATGTCCGCCAAATGCATTGTATTCACTATCAGAAAGTGTTATGTGCAAATGTAAATATGGTTTTTCTTTATTTATTGTAATATTTCCTACTACAGATAAAATCTCGAAAGTTCCTTTTATTAAATTAGAATGATAATCTTTTGTTAATGGATCAAATACACCAATTTCAACTTCATTAACTGCACCAATTGCAGATATTTTTCCAAGTTTAATTGATCTCTTTTTGCAGAATTCGGTAAGTATGCTTACAATTTCTTCTCCTTTGTCTATTCGGATAATGTATTTATTTCCAATCTTTCTCGATTCCACAAATTCCTCCATTATTAATTTAATATATACAAAAAATAAATGTGATATTCTTTGTCTAACATAATTTACAAATCACTCAACCAAATTTCAAAATACTGAATTTCATTTGACACATAAACCATCAAAAAAGAATTGTAATTATTGATATTTAAAATAAATATGATATGTAAATCTTAATAATTAAAATAACATAGGGGAAATATAATGAACACAAAACGAGTTTATACTTTTGGAAATGGTAAAGCAGAAGGTAAAACTGAGATGAAAAACCTTCTTGGTGGTAAGGGAGCAAATCTTGCAGAGATGAATCTGATCGGTGTTCCTGTTCCTGCTGGATTCACGATAACTACAGAGGTTTGTGCTGAGTGGAACAAACTGGGTACAGAGAAAACAATAGAGCTTCTAAAAAAAGAAGTTGAAAATGGAGTTAGAAATACTGAAGAGATCTTAGGTGCAAAATTTGGTGATAACACAAATCCACTTCTCCTTTCAGTTCGCTCTGGTGCCCGAGTTTCAATGCCTGGAATGATGGATACAGTTCTTAATCTTGGTATGAATGATGATGCTGTGGAAGGGCTTGCAAAAAAATCTAATAATCCTCGTTTTGCCTGGGATTCATATCGTCGTTTTGTTCAAATGTATGGTGATGTAGTTTTAGATATGAAACCAAAGACAAAAATGGATATTGATCCTTTTGAAGAGATCATAGATAATATGAAAGAAGAAAAGGGTGTAGAAAACGATACCGAACTTACTGCTGAAGATTTGAAAGTTCTTGTTACAAAATTTAAAGAAGCAGTTAAAGAAGTAACCGGACATGATTTTCCGGATAGTCCATGGGAACAACTTTGGGGTTCAATTGGTGCAGTTTTTGGAAGTTGGAATAACCCACGTGCAAACTATTATCGTATGATGAATAAGATTCCAGGTGACTGGGGAACTGCAGTAAATGTGCAAGCTATGGTTTATGGAAACATGGGCAACAATTCTGCAACAGGTGTTGCCTTTACCCGAGATGCAGGGACTGGTGAAGATATCTTTAATGGTGAATACCTTATTAATGCTCAAGGTGAAGATGTGGTTGCAGGAATTAGGACACCACAGGAGATCACTCTTGAAGGTAGTAAAAGATGGGCAAAACTCGCAGGAGTTTCTGAAGAAGATCGTGCTAAAAACTTTCCTTCTTTTGAAGAAGCAATGCCTTCACTTTACAAAGAACTATCCGAAATTGAAACAAAACTTGAAAATCATTATAAAGATATGCAGGATATTGAATTTACTGTTCAGGATGGTAAATTATGGCTTCTTCAAACTAGGAATGGCAAGAGAACAGGTTTTGCTATGGTTCGTATGGCCATTGAAATGTTGGAAGAGAATTTTATTGATGATAAAACCGCTTTGTTACGCGTTGAACCTAACAAATTAGATGAGCTTCTTCATCCTGTATTTGACGGTAACGCAATTAAACAAGCAGTTGTTCTAGCTAAAGGTCTTCCAGCTTCTCCAGGTGCTGCTACGGGTCAGCTTGTATTCTTTGCAGATGAAGCGAGCAAATTCGAGAATGCTATCCTTGCTCGAATCGAAACATCTCCAGAAGATCTTGAAGGTATGAACATTGCTAATGGTATTCTTACTGCTCGTGGTGGGATGACCTCTCATGCTGCAGTTGTTGCTCGTGGTATGGGAAAATGCTGTGTTTCCGGTGCCGGATCAGTAAGAATTAACTATAAAGAACGTATAATGGTTATTGATGGAAAAACTTACCAGGAAGGTGATTGGGTATCTTTGAATGGATCTACTGGTGAAGTTTATCAAGGAAAGATCTCAACGATCGATCCTGAACTCAGTGGAGATTTTGGAAAACTGATGGAACTTGCAAATAAATTCACCCGGATGTATGTTCGAACAAATGCAGATACACCAAATGACGCTAAAGTAGCTCGTGAATTTGGTGCTAAGGGAATTGGTCTTTGCCGCACAGAACACATGTTCTTTGAAGGTGACAAAATTAAAGCAATGCGTGAAATGATACTGGCAGACGATGAAGCCGGACGTCGTGGAGCTTTAGCAAAACTACTTCCATTCCAGCGAACTGACTTTGAAGGTATTTTTAAAGAGATGACCGGATTTGGTGTAACTGTACGTCTTTTGGATCCACCTCTGCATGAATTCGTACCTCATGAACCTGCTAACCAACAGGAGATGGCTGATGAAATGGGAATCTCTATAGAAGAGGTTAAAGCAAAAGTTGATTCTCTTCATGAATTCAATCCAATGCTTGGTCACCGTGGATGTCGTTTGGGAAATACATATCCGGAAATTACTGAGATGCAATCTAGAGCAATCATCGAAGCTGCAATCAATGTGAAAGAAGCTGGATTCGATCCTAAGCCT
The DNA here is from genome assembly GCA_964578365.1 of uncultured Candidatus Cloacimonadota bacterium. GTDB lineage: Bacteria > Cloacimonadota > Cloacimonadia > Cloacimonadales > TCS61 > Tenebribacter. Next base: position 11,323 of record CAZOCS010000058.1, on the reverse strand, counting down.
GAGATCATGGTTCCACTTATTGGAACTGTTGAAGAGTACAGAATGCAAGCAGCAATTATTAATGAAACAGCAAAGAAAGTATTTGAAGAGACAGGTAAAACTGTTGAATATCTAGTTGGAACAATGATTGAAATTCCACGTGCCGCTCTAACTGCTGATCTCATTGCTGCAGAAGCTGAGTTCTTTAGTTTCGGAACAAATGACCTTACACAAATGGCTTTTGGCTACAGCCGTGATGATGCAGGTAAATTCCTTCCTATCTACATAGATAAGGGTATATTAAAAGATGATCCTTTCCAAGTTCTCGATCAAGAAGGCGTAGGACAACTGGTACAAATGGCAACAGAGAAAGGCCGTATTGCAAATGCTGATCTTAAAGTTGGTATTTGTGGTGAGCATGGTGGTGAACCAAAATCTGTAAAATTCTGCAATTTGGTGGGAATGAACTATGTTAGTTGTTCTCCTTATCGTGTACCGATAGCAAGATTAGCTGCTGCTCAAGCTGCGATAGAGCAAAACTGATAGTTATATAATAAAAAAAGCCTTCCAGCTATTAATGTGGAAGGCTTTTTTTTTGTATGTAGATTAGTTAACTTTTCTTAAGTACAATGAAAAGATTGAGCCCATAGGTATATTATCATTAATTAATAATTCTCCACCCCAGTTTTTTACAGATTTTTGTACAATATGTAATCCCAAACCAGAATGCCCAGTAGCACCGTATTTAAAGCCTTCATCAAAGATCTTCATTTTAATCTCATCCGGAATACCCTTTCCATAATCTATAACTTTAACTTCACAAGTCTTTCCTGAGGATGTAATATGTATATCAATGCGATCTGTTCCACTATGCACAACAGCATTTCTAATAAGGTTATCGATAACTGAATTTAAAGAATCGTCTGCAAATACTTTGCATTTTCCTTTAATTGAATATTTAATATTTTTATAATTCTGTAATATTTTTCTAAAATTCTCACTGATATCATAAATTATTAGATTAGTTGAAGCTATAAGAAACTCATGTTCTCTCATCTTCAATATCAGATCAGAACTTTTTGTAATATAGTCTTTGGCAACTTTCAGATTGATTTCATTGTTACTCCTTTTGTAGTTGTTAATGGAACTATTTATTGCTGCCAGATTATTTGCGAGATCGTGCCTGAGAATTTTATTAATTAGCTTTATTTGCTCTCTTTGACGTCTGTTTTCTTCTTCAGCTTTCTTTCTTTCTGTAATATCCCTTATAATGCTTAATCCATTCCATTGACCATTTATTTTAATTCCAGTTACAGACAGTTCCACTGGAAATTCAGAACCATCCTTATGTTGAGCAAACATCTCTATTGTTTTACCAATTACATTTCCTTTTCCAGTATGTTTAAATTTTCCAAATCCTTTTTGAAAAGCTACCCTATATCTCTCGGGTGCTAATACAAGATGTAAAGGTTTTCCAATTACTTCTTTAGAGTTTCTTCCAAATATTACTTCAGCAGCTCTATTCCAAAAATTTATTTTCCCAGAATTATCGATCATAACAATTGCATCATTTGCAGAATTAGTGATAGTTCGGAATTTTTCTTCACTCTCCTCTAATTCTCTTTCAAAATTCTTCATGTTTGTAATGTCTATCAATGATACAAAAACAACTGAATAATCTTTCTTATGCTCCTTTGTGACTGACCATTGAAGATAAACGTCTAATTCTTTGCCATCAATTGTTTTGTTAATGCACTCACCTTCATAACTAGTTCCACCATTAGCAATGAGAATTAGTTGCTCTACGAATGTTCTCTTAGAATCTTCTGTAAATAAAGCTTCTAGATCCGTTAGTAAATCTTCTTTTGATCTAGCATTATACATCTCAACAGTTGCATTATTAACATTTAGTATCTTCACTAATTTAGTACATTTGTCAACCTGATCAGGATTATCAGCAAAAAACTCTTTGAAGTTTGTTATTCCATCATCTTTAAGGGAGTGTAAATATTTGTAAACATCAGAGAAATCTTCCTCCCAGATAGAGATCGGAGATTCTTCAAAAAGATTTTTATATCTTATGTCAGATTCGGTTAATTTCTTGTTTTCAGATGATTTCATATAAATACCTTAAATAATAAATTAAATTAATAATTGATATTTCTTATTAAAGATAAATATAAATTTTGGAAATCTTAATTATTTGTCAATTTTAAAAAAATGTTATTCTTAAATTCTTTATTGCTTATTAATAAAACTAGAACTTAATTTATATTATATTGCAATGCTACATTTGCGTTGAGGTTTAATCCTAAAGATTTATTAATTGCAATTTGTATCTTTGATTCTTCCACTGGTTTTGAAATGAAGATGCCTGGTTTGACTAGAGAAGTTTCTCTTTGTGTAACTCTGTCAATATAAGCAGAACAAAAGATTATCGGGATATTATATTTCTCCCTGATCTTAATAGCTGCATCAATTCCATTTAGCTCACCATCAAGGTTTATATCCATAAAGATAATATCGGGTATTAGCCTGTCTGCATATAATACTGCCTCCTCTCCTGATGATACTATCGCAATTACTTCATGACCAAAATTCTGTATTGTTAATCTCAAATCTTCTGCTATTATTATTTCATCTTCAACTATTAAAATTCTCATAATTTCCTTCCTTAACACGGGGATCCCGCTCTGTAAAAACTCAATTCCCAGGGCATTAAACTGCTTAGGGTATTCAAAAAGCACTGGAATAATTTATTTTTTTACTATAAGTATTTCTCCATCTATTATTATAATGAAATAATCTTTATTCTCGAATATCTTTTTCATAACAGTTCTAATTACCTTAATATTACAAATATATCATCACCAACAATAACAATTACCCATTTATCACCAACAACCAAGATTTCGAATGCTTCACCTTCCAGGTCATCAATATTCACTTGTGTGATTTCATCAAAATTCTCAATTAAATACTCCTCGACCGTCATTTGATCCGGAATATCCAGATCGTCCAGAGTTAGTGCCGAAACTATAGAACAAAGCATAAAAATTGCCATTAAACTAATAATAATAATCTTTTTCATAACTACCTCCATTTCTATTTTTCTAAATCTATTATTATATGTCAAAAATATTGAAAGTGTGACGAAACCACTCAAATAATTTTAAAATAGCTCTATAGCGATCAGATTCAAAAAATCTCTATCATCATATTTTTCAATAAATTACATCATAAAATATTTTATTCTATTTAATTTGTATTTTTTTTCTTTTTATTACATTTTAGTTTTCTTATTAACTCCATAGTTAATTTAAGATTTTACAAATTCATTATTAAATTTATTATTCTTGACGTTAATTTCTCAAACACATTCATATTACTTTATATTCTTATAAGAGGAGTAGAATGAAATATATTGATCGTGATCTGCAAAAATTGCAACAATTATCGTATAATTATTCTTTATACCGTACGGGAGATTTTGATCTTGCTGATGAGATTTCTATGAAAACTATTGGTGTATTTTTATTAAAAGCCGATGAGATAGATAGCGAACAAGCTAGTAAATGGATAATAAACACTTCCAAGATCCATATCCAATCGCATTATAGAACCAAGAAGCAGGATCATGATAATATTAAAAAGTACCAACAAGACTTGTTCGATAAACTAGATAACAGCATGGTTACAATTAAAGATACTGAATTGAGTAAAACATATAAGGAAGCATTGAAAACACTTACTAATGATGAGATGAAGACTATGCTATATTATTTTCAATGTGATCAGAAAATTAGGAGTATGCATTTATTACTTGATATTTCTTATGATGCTTTAAGGAAAAAAATATCACGAATCAAACGTAAGCTGAAAGCAGAAACTTTTAAAAAACTAGGAGTAATTGTAACCAAAAAAATCATTACACCAAGAATAAATGATCTAATTGTTAAATTTTTAAAGAGTTTCAAAACACATCTAGAAGAAAATTCACTTGATAAAATGTACTATTATTTCTCTGAAGTTGATCTGAAGAAATATAATCCTTCTTATGAAATAGAAAGAATTGTTGATTATGAAATAGAATTAAATCAGACTGTTTATAAGGTTTGGGTTTTTTTTAAAAATATTGATAACATTACAGATTCATTTTATGTTGAATTTTTTATAGATGATAATAATCACTTAAAGATATTAACACCACCTCAGAAGAGTGAGACAGTATTCAAATTCAATAAAGATTCTGAAGAAGGAAAAAAAATTCTGCAAATGCTGAATTCTGCAACTGTAGATAAAACTGGTGTTAGTAAATTTTCAACAGAAGAATTGGAAAAAATATTGAAGCAAATTGAAAAGAAAAAGAATTCTACATAATGATACAAAACCCTCCACCGGTAGTATTACCTGTGAAGGGTAAAGAAATAAGAAATAGCAAACAGAACCGATTTTGTCGTTTTGAAACAACAAGATTTTCTTCTTAAAGCCACCTATTTATTGCTTCACAAAACTAACATTAAATGCTAGACTTAAGTTATTTAAGTAACATACTTTTTTTAGATGCTACAGAATTCCCGTTTACTATTAGATTGAAAAAATAAATTCCAGACGAAACAGGTTGATTATTTTCGTCTGTTCCATACCAGACAACCTGGTGAATTAGTGAATTGGTAGATGGAAAAATTGGGAATGTGGTCACTTTTTGACCTTTCAGATTGTAGATATTAATCTCCACGTTCTCCGTGAGCTCTGTGGTTGAACTAAACGAGATCGTGGTTGATGGATTGAAAGGGTTGGGATAATTAGTTAAATTATAATCGGGTATTAGCAATTGTTCATCTTGTACTGAAACAGCATCAGGGGCTATTTTTATATCGGTAGCATATAGTCCAACAGTATATTCATTAATTAGATTTTCATTACCATCAAAAACCTTAACTGTAAAATTCTGTCCCCATTCCCCACCAAGCACAAAAAGATTATCATCATTGGAAGTTACCATTGTTCCACCTGGTGTGAAAGGATTTGAGCTATCATAGATTATCTCAAAAGTATCTGCATCATAAGCATATAGAGATGAGCCAAAACCATCCGCTACATAAACAGTATTGTTTGACATTAAAGCAAAATTACTTGTTACTCCACCAATATTCAGAATATTTGTAACACTATTCGATGCTGGATCAATGATGCATATTTTACCGAAGATCGAACTCCAATCTCCCCCACAGCTCACATGAATATTTCCATTAATTGCAGCCAGAAATTGGGGATTAACTTCTATTGGAATAGTTGTTTCAACGCTAAATGTAAGCAGATCTATAACACTAACAGAACAATTGGAATATCCGCTCCCATAATCGGTATTACCTATATATAACTTACCATCCAGAATAGCCATACCGGCAGGATTCCCTCCTACTGGAATTGAGCTTTCTACACTATCAGTATCGAGATCTATTTTATAAACTTTATTTATCATTCCACCAGTAACATAGGCATGATCTTCATCTATAATAATATCATAAGGATTCGAAGAATTTTCAATATAAATATCTGTAATAGTGCTACCAGTATTGATATTAATTTTCTGAATGCTATTATCACTAGAATTCACAACATAGGCAAATTCATTTGTTAGTTCTACACGATTGGGTGATGATCCTAGTACACAAAAAATTTCATCTACAACACCCGTTTCAAAATCAATTCTAGATAAAGTTTCACTTCCCGAATTTACAACAAAACCAATTGTTCCCCACAAATTTAACGCTGT
>CAZOCS010000058.1:0-5465 GCA_964578365.1 uncultured Candidatus Cloacimonadota bacterium | reverse complement strand
TTTCACTTCCCGAATTTACAACAAAACCAATTGTTCCCCACAAATTTAACGCTGTAAGCATTATCAAAATTACAAAACCTTTTTTCATTTTCATCCATCTCCATTTATTTTATTTACTGCAAATATACATGAAACTCTCTCTCCTCTCATAAGAGAGTTGAGTTTACTTCTTCCATTCTATTCCTAAATTTACTTCCCAGTTTATACCGGGCTGTGGAACATGATGGTAGATCTCATACAATTTATTAAAAATATTATTAATTCTAATTGCGGGTGTGATTTTGAAGTCTTTCCAGTCAACAGCATATTCAACACCTGCCGTGAGTAGATTGTAAGCAGGAAGGAGGTGTTCTGGTGTGGACTGATAGGAGTTTACCCATTGCTCACCAATATGTTTATATATTATATTCCCCAGAAATTTACCAGATTTAAGTCTTACATTTATATCGAATGAATAATCTGGAACATAAATAATATTACTTCCATAATTTGGATCATTCTTCGTTCTATTGATGGCTGAACTTCTGGTGTAAACTGCTTCGATTTCCAGAATTTTATATAATTTTAAATTCAATTCAAAATCCCAATTTTCAATTTCTGCAAAAGAGAGGTTCATCGGTTTCCACTTTTTCCATTCATCTCTGATCCAGATTATCATATCATCAATATCATCATGACGATAAGTAACCTTAAAAGAGTTATCTAAAAAATCCAGTTTAGAAAAGATCTGCCAGCTAAGAGAATTTTCCGGTTTTAGATATGGATTACCAGATACATGGGTATCTCCCTTCCAAAAGAGACTGTAATAAGAGGGTAAAGTATAACCATTTGCAACATTTCCCCCCAGAGATATCTTAAAATAATTTTCATAAGAAACTAAAGGCTCTATCTTCCAACTTGTATGATCATTGAAATTTGTAGTGTTATCCCAACGGGCAGATCCGGTTAAACTAGTTGAATAAGGAAAATGCTTCTGTTTGAATTGTGTATTTCCAAAAACTGCATAATTATCCCGGTAAACTTTTTCTATAGATTGATCTGGATAATTCAGATCTGAATATTTAAAATCTTCGTATCGGTAATCTCCACCCCAGTCTATATAAAAAACATCACTCAAATACTCCGAGTGAATTTTTATTCCTCTGTTAATCTGCTGGTTTCTAGCTAGTGTAGCTAATATCGTATACGTTGACCAAGGCCAATCAAGACGGGTGTTATCATACAGAGATTTATCGAGAGAATAGAAAAGATATGCTTTTAATCTGTAATTTTCTAATTTTTTGGAGTAGTTTACTATATGTTTTTGCGATTGCCCTGTGAGTCTGCTATTCCTAAACCATTCCAAAGATTCAATATTACCAGGGAGTTTCTTGAAGAAATCTTGAAAGAGTAATTTATATGATAACAATCCTATTGAACCAGAATAACCTAAGCTGATATTTGCATCATAAATGGATTTATCATTGAAATCTCTTGTTCTCAATGTATCCGGATCTTCTGCAGGGATATATTCAAAATCATTTCGGGCAAAACTCTTCCTAACAAAAGCATAAAATTGAATCTTAGAAGTTGCTGCAGATAATGTTATTGAATGTTTGTCCAAACCAAACGAGCCGAAAGCATGAGTAGTATTTATCATATATTTATTAGTCGCTCTTTTGGTATTAATGTTTATAATACCAGCCATTGAACCTGCGCCACCAATACTACTGGAACTGCCCTTCACTACCTCGATACTCTCGATTATCTCAGCTGGAATAGTGGATATATCAAATGCTGTTCCACTTTTATTAATAGGAATTCCATCTAGCATTACCAGCGTATGACGCGCTTTGTAACCAGGAAAAATGATCTTCTGTTTTTCTCCGGTGAGAGGAACTCCTGAAATTATTAGATTTGTATTCTCGCGCAAAATATCTGCTGCAGAGCCGGAACTATCCCCAGCTTGTATAATAACAATTTCATTTGAACCGATCAATTCTCTTTTTCTTTGCTCAATTACTTTTATTCCTTGAATTGTGATTATATCTTCTTCTAAAATTACTGGCTTTGTTATATCGCCTGCTAATATTGTTTTATCTTTAAAAGTTATCTTATGAAAGTTAACTTCATCTTCTGCAGATACATTCATAATTTTAAAATTTCCATTCTTCTGTGAGATCACAGCTTTATTATTCACTGTGATTACAACATTTTCAATTGCTTCTCCGACCTCATTTACAACGCGTCCTGCAATGTTCAGACCGATCAATCTTATAGATACAATAAGTAAAATGGTTATGAATTTAACTCGCATTTTTCCCCGGATATATTAAATTTGGTTTTCCCGAAACTGGATTTTTTATTATTTTCAGATCTGCATTATATAGTTCTTTTAAATTCTTAGAATTCACAATATCTTCTGGTGTGCCATCGGCGATCACTTTTCCCATTTTAAGCATTATATTTCTCTGGCAATATTCGCTTGCTAAATTAATGTTATGGGATACTAAAATTATAAGTTTATTGTGTTCTTTGTTTATTTCAGAGAGCAATTGCATGATCTCTAATTGATGATTGATATCGAGATTTGCAAATGCTTCATCCATTAATAAAACTTGGGTTTCTTGCGCTAATGCCCTAGCAATGGAAACTCGTCTTCGTTCCCCACCGCTAAGTTGAGAATAAAATTTATTTTTTAAGGAAATAAGGTCTAATTGCATTAATATCTGCTCTACTTTTTTCTTATCTAAATTTGTATAGTTCTGCCAGCGTCCAAGATAAGGAAATCTACCCATTAGCACAAGATCTTCGACCGTGTAATCAAATTGAAGTTGGAAGTCCTGTGGAATTATTGCTATCTGCTTTGCAAGCTCCTGCCGTGACCAATCATGAAATTCCTTTCCGGAAATTATAACTTTTCCCGTTTTTTCTAGTTGGAAATCAATAATGGCTTTTAGTAACGTAGATTTTCCTGCTCCGTTAGGTCCTAAAAGAGCACAGAATTCTCCTTTATGAAAATCTAATGAAAGATCTTCCAGAACTCTTTTTTGTTGATACGAAACACTTACATTTTTTAAATTTATCATATATTTTACCTTTTTATAAAAAACAATTTGCCAATTCATACTAATTTAATATGTTATCCTCTAAAGGAGATGATGATGAATATTTCAACGAAGACTGAATACGCTGTACGAGCTCTAACAGAACTCGCCATAAACTCTGCAGACAAACCTGTTTCCATCAATGATATTTGCAAAAATCAGCATCTCCCGGTGAAATACATTGAGCAACTCTTTAGGATGTTGAAACAGAATGGTCTTGTAAAAAGTATCCATGGAGCAAAAGGTGGATATCAACTTGCCTTAGAAATTTACAATATCTCCCTAAAAGACATCATGGAAGCCGTTGATGAGAACTACGTTGCACCTTTCTGCAATGGAAAACCAGAAGATCATTCACATTGTATAGGTTTACCCTGCGGTTTTAAAAAACTCTGGGATGAAATAAATGAACATACCGAAAATTATTTTGATTCGATAAAACTGGATCAAATCGTAGCAAGACTTTAAGGAGAATTCATGGAAAGAATATATTTTAATAATTGTTTAACATCTAAACCCGCACCGGAAGTTATAGAAATAACAACCGAATATATGAAGAAAAATTTTTACTTCCCTGAAAATTTCAATGCAACTGGGACTGATATTTCCTCTGATCTAAATATTGCAAAAAATATCATTGCAGATTCAATAACAGCAGATTCTAAAGAAATTCATTTTACATCCGGAGGAACTGCAGCTAATAATCTAGCAATTAAAGGTTACTTAACTGCGAATTCAAACAAAGGAACACACATAATTTGCTCTGTGATAGACTACCCGGATATTCTTACTAATGCTGCTTTCTTTGAAAAAAGCGGCTTCGATGTAACCTATCTTGAAGTTGATGATGAAGGCTTCATTGATCTTAAACAATTAAAAAATTCTATCCGTGAAGACACAATTTTATTCATGGTTACTATGGGGAACCATACAGTCGGCACAATTCAGCCATTAAAAGAGATCAGAGAAATATTGGATGGTGCAGAACAAAAAATTGCATTGCATGTAGATGCATGCGAAGCTTATGCACGTGTTCCCATTGATGTGAATGAACTGGGAATAGATCTGATGTCTATCAGTGCCCACAAAATTCACGGACCTCAAGGTATTGGCGCTTTGTATCAACGAAAAGGAATTGTATTAGGACAAGTTCAACACGGTGTAAACAGAATGGATAACCTGCAAACAGGTGGTATGAATATTGCCTCCATCGCAGGATTTGCCAAAGCTGTGGAACTTGCTTTTAATAACTTGGATGAGAATATTGCACAGATCCGAAAATTATCTGACTACCTCCTCAATAAAATAGAATCTACAATTCCAGACACTCTATTAAACGGTCCACGAGGTGCAAAGCGCGCTCCTCATAATATAAATATTTCCTTTGATTATATCGAAGGAGAAGCAATTATGATGATGATGGACATAAGTGGTGTTTCCATTTCGACAGGAAGTGCATGTGCTTCCCAAGGATTAAAAGCAAATTATGTTTTAATGGCTCTCGGTAGAAGTCATGAACAATCACATAGTTCAATGAAATTCACATTCAGCAGATACAATACGATCCAGGAAATAGATTATACTGTAGAGAAATTGGCTGAAGTAGTAAAAGAACTTCGCTCACGAAGTCCGCTATGTAATTAATAATTATAAGATAAATAAGGAGAATATTATGCAATATTCACAAAAAGTATTAGATCATTTCATGAAACCGCACAATGTAGGTAAGTTGGAAAATCCGGATGCTGAAGCAACTGAAGGAAGTCCGGCTTGCGGTGATCAGATCTCGATCTTTCTGAAAGTTGATCCCGAAACAAAAATTATCGATGATATCAAGTTTCAATCCTATGGTTGTGCTTCTAACATTGCAACTGGTTCTATTATTACTGATCTGGCAATGGGAAAAACAATCGAAGAGGCAAAAGAGATTTCCTGGAAGAGAGCTGCAGAAGCACTTGATGGATTACCTCCTGTAAAAATGCACTGTTCTGTTCTAGCTGTAGATACACTAAAAAAAGCGATCAAGAAATATGAGATAGAACACGGATTGGCAGAAGCAGAATCTTTTAGTAAGAAAACTATTGTTGAAGAACTCAAGAAAGTTATTTATCCAGGCGTTGGAGAAGATATCGTTACACTTAAAATGGTTAAGTATGTAGGATTTGAAAATGGTGTTGCGATCGTTGATGTAGACATTCCTAAATTCGATAAATACCGTGAAAATGTAGCTGAAGAGATCAAAGAGCATTTAGAAGCATTTGCAGAGATCAAAGAAGTTAAAGTAACTATATAGATTTTGATAAACAAGTAATTTTAAACCTTCGGATTTATTTCCGGAGGTTTTTTATTTCATCCCACTCTATATACTTTTAAAGAACT
>CAZOCS010000057.1:0-15137 GCA_964578365.1 uncultured Candidatus Cloacimonadota bacterium | reverse complement strand
GGTGAAAGCATTACAGAATTACGAAACTGCATTAAAACTCACGGAAAATGTTCAGGATAAAATGCTGCGGATCAAATGTCTTGAAGCTTTGAAAAACTATCATGCTTTAACTGAAGATTTTCGCAAAGCGTTCGAATATTCCTGCGAAGAACAAACATTAAGAGAACAACTTTTCAATACCGAACTCACTCAAAAAATTGCTGGAATTGTAGCGGTGAATGAGATCGAACAAAAAGAATTGAAAGCTCAGCAAATGATGGAAAAATCATCACGACTGGTAACCATCGGGGTGATGGCAGCGGGTATAACTCATGAGATAAATCAGCCCTTAAATGCAATCTCAGTAAGTGCTAATAGCGTACTTTATTGGAATCGAAAAAACAAAGGAGTGTTGCCTGAAATCTTTATTGAAGAACTGGATCAGATTTCAGAAGGTGCTAGCAGGATTGATGAAATCATCCGACATATGCGATCGTTCTGGGTTCCGCAGGAAGATAGCAAAGATTCCGAACAGATTGCTCTGAACGAAGCAATAAAATCTGCGATCGGATTGGTGGAACGACAACTATATGCTCACGGCATCAACCTTCGTAATCTATTATGTGACAAAGAGATACTTGTGAAAACCAGTAAAGTGAATATGGAGCAGGTTATCATAAATCTATTGAATAATGCAATGCAAAGTTTAGATACTAGCTCTTCTAACAATAAGGAGATCATAATTGAAAGCTGTGAAATAAATGGAAAATGCACAGTAACAATTAGTGATAATGGTATGGGATTGCCGATTGGAAATGAAGAAAAGCTCTTCGATCCTTTCTTTTCTACAAAATCTCCAAAAGAGGGAATGGGTTTAGGACTGGCAATTGTACAAAATATATTGCAGAAAATGAATGGTGAAATTTATGCTGAAAATAATAAGAAGAATGGAGCTTCGTTTGTATTTTCTATTCCGGTTATTGTGGAGGAATTATGAGGATTCTATTAGTAGATGACGATGCTCAAAGCCGCAGAGCAATAGCAAAATTCTTAAGAAGTTATCTTGGACAGCAAGTTGATGAAGTAGAAAGCGGAGATGAAGGTTTTAGATTGTATCTATCTCAATTTTATCCATTGGTTATTAGCGACATCAGAATGCCGGGAATGAACGGTATTGAACTACTTAAGAAGATCAAAGATCATTCTACAGGTAAAGAATCTTTTATCATCATGATCACAGGTTTTGGTGAATTGAAAACTGCTGTTGAAGCCTTACGAGCAGGAGCTTATGATTACTTACAAAAACCGATAGATGTGGATGAGCTGGCCATACTGGTAGAACGCATTCAAGAGACTATCAAGATCAAAGAGCAGAACAAGCAATTACAAAAAGAGATTAAAGAGCAAAAGAAAATTGTAGAGACTGGGAAAATAAAACTTACTCAATATCAAACTGCCTACAAAGAGATCTTTGGATTAGGAAAAATGGGCTTCTTCTCAGAAACTTCAAGACAGTTAGAACAATTGGCAAATGCTTTTCATCAGCATCGTGAAACATCGGTTTTGATTACTGGAGAAACTGGAACAGGCAAAGAGGTTTTTGCCAGGATGATACATTTTCAGAAAAATAAGGAATTAAAACCATTCATTACAGTGAATTGCTCAGCGATTACAGCCACACTTTTTGAAAGCGAGCTTTTTGGTTATGAAGCCGGAGCTTTTACTGGAGCCAGAACAAAAGGACAGATGGGAAAGCTTGAAATGGCTCAAGGTGGTACGATCTTTTTGGATGAGATCGGTGATATGCCTTTGGAGATGCAGCCTAAATTACTTAGAGTACTCCAGATGAAGGAGTTCTACCGGATAGGTGGAAGAAAGAAAATAAAGCTGGATGTTCGATTTATCTGTGCATCAAATCGTGACTTGAAATCCATGATCGCAGAAGGTAGCTTTCGTTCAGATCTTTTCTATCGTATAAATGCAGCTAACCTTGAAATTCCTTCCTTAAAGGAGAGAGCTAATGAAATCTTACCATTGGCGCAAATGTTCTTATTGGAAGCTGCAAATGCAAAAAGTAAACGCTTTAGAATGATTTCTCCAAAGGCTGAAAAAATACTATTAAAACATACCTGGCCAGGAAATATTCGGGAATTGAAAAATGTGATTGAAAGAGTTACAATGCTTCATGATGCAATCGAATTGAAACTTGAACATCTGTCTTTTCTTTCTCCATTTGAGCATATAGCAGAAAATGGAAAATTTATTCACCTAAATTTACTGGAAGACAAATATCCTTATATCCAACTGGAAAAAGATCTGATGCATAAGATTTTGAAGAATTTTAAAGGGAACAAAAGCAAAACTGCTACTTATCTGGGTATCACTCGAAATCGCTTAAATAGAAAATTATAAATATATCAAACTGAAATCACATTTTCAAACATTATATCTCTCCTAAAATAATGGAGATCCTTCTTTCAAGAGTGATGTGTATGAAATAGAGAATCTTATATTTTACTATATTTATACTTTGCAGTTCCAAGTAATTAGAAGACTAATATTGATAGTGAATTGCGATGCTTCAAGTGTTACAACACCTTCGATTGTTCTGTATGGTCTAAATTCGTATACTGCTTCAATATGAAGCATCGATTTTGAAGCACTGCTTCATAATCAGCCTACTAAATAAATTCATATAAAATCAGTTAACCTTTATAAATACAATGAATTAGTGAGTGTTATCTTTATTCAATATTCTCTCTGGTTCAATTCCTGCAACTATAATTCGCAGAGGAATTGTTGATGATAAGTTTAAGGATTTTATTGGTAGATGACAACGAGCTTAGTTTACGTTCGATGGAAAAAGCATTGAAGTTGAATGGTATTGATGTAGATGCAGAACATGATGTGGAAATTGCCTTACATAAACATTTCGAAAATGAATATGATATAATACTATCTGATATTAAAATGCCAAAACTGAATGGATTTGACTTTACCAGGCTTATAAAGCAAAAAACACCCCATACGAAAGTGTATCTTTTTACAGGTTCTATTACTTATGCGACAGTAATGATCGGATTAGATGCAGGAGCCGAGAAAGTTTTTGCAAAACCGTTACCTATAATGGAATTATTAGATAGCTTCAATTTAAAGCAAATGGAAATCTTAGAAAGTTCCAAACTATAAATAAAATGCAGTAAATAAAAGAAAATAAAAAAAATCCGTAGGAGGACAAATGTTTAAGAAACAAATCATTTTAGGTTTAATTTGTATGTTAATGACCACTTCCCTTTTCTCAAATAATGGTGAATCTCCCTTTAAAGAAGGGAGCTACAATGAATTTAGACGGGAATACCCAAATCAGGTTTACAAAATCGAATTCAACAAAGAAGCTTATTCAAGAGTGAAAAATCAAAGTTCATCGACTGTTGGGAATTTGAGAGAAGACCTGCCAAGTACTTATCAAATTGTTGACTTAGGTGTATTTCCAGGAGCACTTCCAACCGATAATTCCAATGCAACAGGTATTAATGAAGATGGTCATGTTGTTGGATTTTCAGAATACCATTATGCTACTCCCCAGATGGCAAATTCTGCCTTTATCTATCGTGATGGAGAATTATTTAGCCTGGGTGGAGGAAACGGAAAAGGCTTGAATGATCTGGATCATGTTGTTGGTCAGACTTCGATGGAACTACCCAGCGGTGCTGGAATTGGTGTTGGATTCTGGTGGTCGGAAGAAGACGGTTTTGTAATTTTACCTGATTCAGCTTCTGCTACTGCAGGTAGCTGGTCCTGGGGCATCAATAATTATGATCAGTGTGCGATCGATAATGGAGGACCGCATTATTGGGATGCATTTAATGGTGCTACGTTGATCGAACATGTTAATGCAACTGGAGGTTTTGTAGGCGGTGCTTGGGAAATAAATAATAGTGGTATAGTATGCGGAGAAAATGCAAGTGACGAGATTTTTTTACATGCATTCAGATACGATCCTGTTACCAATATTACCGATGATCTTCAAATTAGTGATTTATACCGTCATACATTTGGTTATGGGATCAATGATAATAACGATGTAGTTGGATATAGTGATGGATACGACAATTACCAGCGTCCAATGCTTTGGAAAGCTGATGGAACAGAAATTGAACTTCCAACCGGTGAGTTACGATGGGATCTTTTGCATGGTCAGGCAGAACATATTAATAATCAAGGAGATATTGTCGGATATGATGATTCGATCGAATACGGGATTCCATGCGAGGCTTGGATTGCATTTGAAACAACTAGTGGAACAATTACAAGACATCTTCTATCCGATTTCATTTCATCGACTGCTCAATCTGAATGGAATGTAACCTATGCTTTTGAGATCAATGATAGTCGTCAGATTGCCGGATTTGGACTTCACAATGATCTAACACGGGCCTTTCTGATGAATCCCGTTATTACTCCACAAAATGTTGCATACAATGTTGTAAATAACAGCGTAGAAATCAGTTGGGATATAATTACTTTTGCATCCGGATACAGGATCTATCGTGATGGAGTTATGGTTCATGAGATAACTGATAATACAATTGATAGCTTTGTTGACACCGGTTTAGAAATAGGAAGTTATACATATAATGTCTCCGCTTTTTATGACGATATGGAATCTGAACTTTCACAAGATCATACTGTTACTATTACTACAGAATTGGATCCTCCTGAGAATTTAACAGCAACAATTGCTGGTTTCAGAGATGTTCAATTGCAGTGGGATTCACCAGTTGCTTCAACTGTAGACTTCACTATTGATCTTACAGATGACTATGGTGACGGTTGGAACGGTGGTATGCTGGATGTTGCTGTTAACGGAACAGTTGTATTGGATGACATTACCCTGGTAGATGGAGTCGGTCCCGAAACATTTATATTCAGTGTACTCGATGGTGACCTTGTAGAAATTTATTACACACCAGGTGACTGGTCTAATGAAAATGCATACTATGTATATGACAACAATGGTGTATTAGTAGTTATGTCTGGAGACTTTGGAGTTGTTCCGGATGCTTATCTGTCATTTAATGCTGTAGTTGCAGATGATAGAATAACAACTAAAAAAGCTGATACGATGGATAATTCTCGTGACCTGATAGGTTATAATATTTATCAGAATGGAAACGATATAGCTCAAATCAGTGATCCTAATACACTTGATTATTTGATTACAGATCTTGAATTCGGTATCTATCAATATACTGTTACTGCTGTTTATAGTGAAGGTGAATCTGGTCCTTCAAACCTGGTCGAATTAGAGCTAACGGATCCATTCATACCACCAACTGATTTAACAGCTGTAGTGGAAAATGATAATGATGTTAATTTGCAGTGGGAAGCTCCTGCTACCGGTGCAGATCCTGTAGTATTGAGCTATGGTTCTGGGAATACAACTGGAACATTTGATGTATTTGTTGGTGGAACATTTGATGTGGCAATACGCTTCACACCGGACATGCTAACAGATGTCATTGGTGGTCAGTTATCCCAGATCCGTTTTTTTGCAGCTAACCAGTTTGGAACATATAAAGCTCGGGTATGGACAGGCGCAAATGCTGCTAATTTGATTGTTGATCAAGATTTTCCCGGTTTTGTTTATAACGATTGGAATGAAGTTGATTTAGCTACACCTCATACTATTGCAGACGAGGAATTGTGGATTGGCTTCAATGTAACTGTAATGGATGGCAGCGTATTGAGTCACGATGAAGGTCCAGCTGTAATGAGCGGATACTCGGATCTAATTGGTTTGGGTGGAACATGGTACACACTTATGGATGCTGCTGGTATAGACGCTAATATTAATCTTCAGGGTATTGTAGCAGTCGGAACTGATGAAAATCTTCTTACTTATAAGCAAGCGGCATTTTTAGATACAAGAGATAATCCTGTGTTAACAGGATATAACGTTTATCGCGATAATGTTCTAATCAACACTATTTCAGATCCATTGGTTACGACATATCTTGATGAAGAATTGGCATGGGGAATATATAATTATAATGTTAGCGCATTGTATGAAGGTAATGAGGAGTCAGTATTAACTGATCCTGTAGAAATTATTCTCAGCAATCCACATGATCCACCAACAAACTTGTTCGTAAATGAACTTGGTTATGCTACCTGGGATGCTCCAGTTGTTCAAGGTGTCGACTTCACTATTGATCTTACCGATGATTATGGTGACGGATGGAACGGCGGTATGCTGGATGTTGCTGTTAATGGAACTGTAGTATTGGATGACATTACCCTGGTAGATGGAATTGGCCCCGAAACATTCATATTCAATGTATTCGATGGTGACCTGGTAGAAATTTTCTACACAGCAGGTGACTGGTCTAATGAAAATGCATACTATGTATATGACAACAATGGCGTATTAGTAGCTTATTCAGGAGACTATGGAGTAGAACCGGATGCTTATCTGTCATTTAACGTTGTAGTTACAGACGATAGAATAATGACTAAGAAAGCTGATGCTGGTGAAAATTCTCGAGACCTGTTAGGTTATAATGTATATCTGGATGGAATATTTACCGATTTTACAACTGATTTATTCTGGGATTATAATGACGGATCATTAGTAGCTGGTCAATCTTACTTGGCAGAAGTAACTGCTGTATATGACGAAGGTGAATCTGATCCTGCTGAATATACATTTGTATATGATCCTAACATTGATCCTCCAAACAATCTTATGGTTACAGAACTTGGTTATGCAACCTGGGATGCTCCAGCAGGTGGATCTGAAGTTATATTGAACTATGGAACAGGAAATCATGTTGGTACATTTGATCTGATGATAGGTGGTGCTATAAATGTAGCTATACGGTATACAGCGGATATGCTCACAGACGTGATCGGAGAAGAATTAACAAAAGTAAGGTTCGTTGCAGTTAATGAATTTGCTGACTATAATATACGCGTGTGGACAGGTGCTAATTCTGCGAACCTGGTAGTTGATCAAGTATGTTCTAATGTTACACATAATGATTGGAATGAGATAATTCTGGATACACCTCATGTAATTACAGACGATGAGCTGTGGATTGGCTTTAATATCCTGCTTCCAGATTTTGGTAGTGTACTAAGCTATGATGAAGGTCCTGCTGTAATGACTGGCTTCTCCGATCTGATTGGTATGGATGGTTGGTGGGACACTCTGCCGAATATTGGTGGACCAGATGCCAATAACAATATCCAGGGTATAGTAACAGTAGGGAGTGATGATCAATTGCTTTCTCATAAGCAAGTACCAGCCACTAAGGTAGGAAAAGTAGTTGAAACTGACAATACACGTGAACTGATGGGTTACAATGTTTATCTGGATGGAACATTTGCCGATTTTACAAATGATCTATTCTGGGATTATAATGACGGAGCATTAGTAGCTGGTCAATCTTACCTGGCAGAAGTAACTGCTGTATATGATGAAGGTGAATCTGTACCGGTTGATTATCAATTCGTCTACAACCCTGTTACATTAGATCCACCAACAAACTTATTCGTTGATGAACTTGGTTATGCTACCTGGGATGCTCCAGTTGTTCAAGGTGTCTACTTCACTATTGATCTTACTGATGACTATGGTGATGGCTGGAACGGTGGAATGCTGGATGTTGCAGTTAACGGAACTATAGTGTTGGATGACATTACCCTGGTAGACGGAACCGGCCCTGAAACATTCATTTTCAGTGTATTCGATGGTGACCTGGTAGAAATATACTACACACCTGGTGACTGGTCTAATGAAAATGCATATTATATATATGACAACAATGGTGTATTAGTAGCTATGTCTGGAGATTTCGGAGTTGTTCCAGATGCTTATCTGTCATTTAACGCTGTAGTTGCAGATGATAGAATTATGACAAAGAAAGTTGATGCCGGTGAAAATTCTCGAGACCTGTTAGGTTATAATGTATATCTGGATGGAATATTTACCGATTTTACAACTGATTTATTCTGGGAATACAATGATGGATCTTTGATTTCAGGTCAATCTTACCTGGCAGAAGTAACAGCTGTATATGACGAAGGTGAATCTGATCCAATTGAGTATCAATTTGAGTATACCCCAACTACATTAGATCCACCGGCTAACCTGATTGTAGATGATCTTGGTTATGCTACTTGGGATGCCCCAGCAGGTGGATCTGAAGTTATATTGAACTATGGAACAGGAAATCAGGTAGGTACTTTCGATCTGATGGTTGGTGGAATAATTAATGTAGCTATACGGTTTACTCCGGATATGCTCACAGATGTTATCGGTGAAGAACTGACCAAAGTAAAATTTGTTGCTGTAAACAATGTCGCAGACTATAAAGTTCGTGTGTGGACCGGTGAAAATTCGGCGAATCTTGTAATTGATCAGATATGTTCAAATATTACATATAATGATTGGAATGAGATAATTTTGGATACACCTCATCTAATTGCAGATGAAGAATTATGGATTGGTTTCAATATTGAACTCATAGATTTTGGAAGTGTATTAAGCTATGATGAAGGTCCCGCTGTAATGACTGGCTTCTCCGATCTGATTGGTATGGATGGTTGGTGGGACACTCTGCCGAATATTGGTGGACCAGATGCCAATAACAATATCCAGGGTATAGTAACAGTAGGGAGTGATGATCAATTGCTTTCTCATAAGCAAGTTCCAACCACCAAGGTAGATAAAGTAGCTCAAAATGATAACACACGTGACCTGACTGGTTACAATGTTTATCTTGATGGAACATTTATCAATTTTGCCACTGATTTATCCTGGGATTACAATGACGGATCATTAGTAGCTGGTCAATCTTATCTGGCAGAAGTAACAGCTGTATATGATGAAGGTGAATCTGTACCGGTTGATTATCAATTCGTCTACAGCCCTGCTACATTAGATCCACCAACAGACCTGTTCGTAGATGAACTTGGTTATGCAACCTGGGATGCTCCGAGTGGTGGTGGAACTCCTGTAGGCCTCTACTCTCAATTAGATTTCGTATCGCCTGAAGGTGTTATCACATCTCAAGACTTCGAAACTTCTCTTGATGCTTTAGATAGCGAAGCTGCTGATGAATTTGTAGTTCCTACAGGTGAGACATGGTCCATCAATAACGTTGTCATTTTAGGCCTCTACGATGCTGCAGGACCTTGCGATCTGGCCAATGTAAGATTCTTTGATAATAATGCCGGTATTCCAGGCACACTACTGTTTGAATACTTGGATTCACCTGCAAATCCTGATTTAGATGGTAATCTGAATATTATCATTCCAGATACTCAATTTACCGAAGGAACTTACTGGTTAGGTGTTCAAGCACGTCAGGACTATGGTACAGCCGGACAGTGGTATTGGATTCGTCAGTCTGCACCAACTATTGGTTATGAATTCCAATGGAAAAATCCTGGTGATGGCTGGGCTTTAGGTGCTACTGACTGGACATCCGGTACAATAGTATGGCCTGGGCAAAATGATTATAACCTCAGCTTCGGTCTGTTCGGAACTCAAACCGATGCTAACGGCAAAACATATGTACGAAGCTATGAAAATCAGAATTCAGTTGATTTCATAGCAACCAAATCTACTCCAACTTTTAATCAATCACACATTCCGGCTCTTTCACATAGAATCGAACACGACAATTCTCGTGACCTGTTAGGTTATAATATTTATCTGAATGGAACATTTATCGATTTTACAACTGATTTATACTGGGATTACAATGACGGATCATTAGTAGCTGGTCAATCTTATCTGGCAGAAGTAACAGCTGTATATGATGAAGGTGAATCTGATCCTGCTACTTATACATTTGTTTATGAGCCTGTTACATTAGATCCACCAACGAACTTATTTGTTGATGAACTTGGTTATGCAATTTGGAACGCTCCAGGTGGCGGTGGTACTGGTCAGGTTGATCCATTTGCTGTTGACTATGGAACCGGATCTACTGATGGAACGACTAAAACTGCTACCAGTATGATTAATTGTATTGGTGATGTAGAACTTGGTTGGGCTAAATTCGATGTTTCTGCAATTCCTGCTGGAACAACAATCGATTCATTAAGATTCTTCTGCACCGTAAATGCTACTAACTGGCCATACTGGAGCATCACACCTTGTGCTGATGATCCAATAACAGCGAATGCCGTAACCTTGTGGGCTAATATCATGGCTAATGTAAATGATCCTGATTGTTATTCCTACAACAACGAGTCTGGTACTTTTGCTCCTGGTGATTACAGTTATCCACTGGTTAACAATGCAATTGCAGATTTTGAAGCAGCCTTAGCTCAAGGTTGGTTCGCAGTTGGTTGTGCCGATCGTGATTCTGGAACAACTTATTTCCTAAATATCGATGGCTGGGGAGAAGCTAGCCCTCCATATATCGAAGTATATTCAGCTGGCGATTGTTTTGTAGCACCAGCAATGGAGACAGCTAAGAAAAAAGAAAATGCTATTGATAACACACGTGATCTGCTGGGTTACAATATACATCTTGATGGAACATATATCGATTTTACAACTGATCTCTTCTGGAATTACGATGATGGATCATTGGTAGCTGGTCAAACTTACTTAGCAGAAATAACAGCTGTCTATGATGAAGGAGAATCAGATCCTGTTGCTTATACATTTGTTTATGAGCCTGTTAGTTTTGATCCTCCAACTAACCTTTGGATTACAGATCAGGGCTATGCAACCTGGGATGCTCCTGTAGTAGATTTTGATAATCATTTTATCAGTATTGAAGACCAAAGAGAATTGACAACTGAAGAGAAGGATTTAGCAGTTAAAAACCAATTACGAGTTTCTGCTAATTCAGATAATTCAAGAGATTTCCTTGGTT
The DNA here is from genome assembly GCA_964578365.1 of uncultured Candidatus Cloacimonadota bacterium. Lineage (GTDB taxonomy): Bacteria > Cloacimonadota > Cloacimonadia > Cloacimonadales > TCS61 > Tenebribacter. The sequence continues at coordinate 4,257 of CAZOCS010000057.1, read as the reverse complement.
ACAACGTTTATCTTGATGGAGAAATGGAAGTTTATACAACTGATGAATTCTATCAATACACAGATTTAGTTTACGGCCAAACATATTTGGCTGGTGTTAGTGCAGTATATGATGATCCAGGTGAATCTGAAATCGTTGAATATGAATTCACATATAATGTTGTTACAATATTCGATCCACCAAACAACTTCGCAGCTGAAGTGATTAACTACAACAGTGTTGATCTTACCTGGGAACTTCCTGGTGGAGCAAGCGAAGAGATTCTCAATCATAGTGGATATGATAACAATGGTATTAGAACAGGAGATGCAACATTTGAAGCGGAATTCAACCGTACTATCAGAAGAGTTACAACACAGCAGACAGATAACTCACGCGCATTGTTGGGCTACACTATCTTCCGTGATGGCACTGAAGTTATTACAATTGACGATCCGGCAACCTTGAACTACACAGATGTAGGGCTTGATGCCGGTACTTACGATTACACAATAGTAGCTAACTACGATGATGGCGTTTCAGATCCAGCAGGTCCTGTAAACGTAACAATTACACTTCCAGCACCTACAGGCTTCACAGCTGTTTCCAACTGGCCAAACATCTTGTGTACTTGGACAGCAATGCCGGGAGTTATTGGTTACAACCTATATCAAGACGACACACTTGTATTGAACACAACATCAACCTTCTATCTGCATGCCAATGTTCCTGAAGGAACTTACACTTACAACGTAGCTGCAGAATTTGAAGGCGGATTTGAAGGTGAATGGTCTGATGATGCAGAAGTTATACATGATGATCCTGTTGGAGTCGATCCTAATCTGATTCCATTGGTAACAACTCTAGACTGTAATTATCCTAATCCATTCAATCCAACCACGATGATCAAATTCGGTCTTCACGAAGATCAGAAAGTTGCCATCCACGTTTATAACATCAAGGGTGAAAAAGTACGTACACTTGTAAGTTGTGAAATGGAAGCTGGTTATCATGAAACAGTATGGAATGGTAAAGATGATGGCGGTAAAATCGCAGCAAGTGGTGTATATTTCTACAAGATGAGAGCTGGAAGAACACTGCGAACCAGAAAAATGATCTTGATGAAGTAATTATAAACTACATCAGCCGGTTTAAAGACCGGCTGATGTTTCGTTTTAATATAAAAAGGAGATTTTATGATCACATTAAAAAATTACTTAATATTCGGTTTAGTCTTTGTAGCATGTTTTCTATCCGCTCAAGATGAGTATATTCTGACTGCCAGTGATGCTTCGGAAGCTGCTGCTTTCGGGTATGCTGTATCGATAGAAGGAAGTACATCTATGGTTGGTGCTTATCACGATGATACAGGTATGTTAATAGGTGCTGTTTATACTTTTAATTGGGATGGCACACAATGGATTGAAATGCAGAAAATTGTTCCTGAAGACGTAACTTACGAGAAAGGATTTGGCTATTCAGTCGCTATGCATGGAGATAAGGCTTTGATTGGAGCAATTCATGATAATGAAGGATCTGTATACTATTACCAATATGATGGGGATCAATGGATATTTCAACAGAAACTTACAGCGAGTGATGGTGAAACATATGATGATTTTGGTGTTTCGGTAGCTTTCGAGGATGATATAGCAATTATCGGTGCCTCTGGAGATGATGATGCAGGATTTTCATCTGGTGCATCATACATTTTCAGATGGGATGGTTCAACATGGAATGAGGAACAAAAGTTAGTGGCCAGCGATATGGCTCAGTGGAATGAATTTGGTCATAGAGTAGATTTAAGCAATGAGGTTTGTGTGATTACAGCATTAGTAACTGGTGATACAGGAAAGGCTTATGTTTTTAAACATGACGGAAATGAATGGTATGAAGAGCAGATATTACTTGCCAGTGATGGAGAAACTGGAGATTGGTTTGGACGATCGATTGCTATCCAAAATGATGGGATTCTAATTGGAGCACGTATGGATGACACAATATATGGCACAGGATCTGCCTACTACTTTCAGTGGAATGGTACAGAATGGATAGAAATTCAGAAACTCATTCCTGAAAATGCCGACTATTTTGGGGCTTCAGTAGATCTAAATAATGAATATGCGGTTATTGGATCAGCTTTCATGAACGAAGGTGCTGTCTATGTCTATAGCTGGAGCGGTAGTGAATGGCTAGAAGAACAGACAATAGTTCCCAGTAACGTTGCATGGGGAGATGAATTTGGTACTTCTGTTTGCTTTGTTGATAATCTCCTTATTGCAGGATCACCATATAAAACATCTGCAGCAGGATGGGCTTCTGGTTCGGCCTATATTTATCAGTTTGCTACTACCAATAATCCACCAATTGCTGATGCAGGAATCGACCAGACAGTTGATGAGGGGACATTAGTTTTCTTAGACGGATCTAATTCTTTTGATCCGGATGGTGATGAGATAACTTACCAGTGGACTACACCTGAAGACATAATTCTAGATGATCCTAATTCGATGCAGCCTTCTTTCATAGCACCAGATGTATCAGAAGACACTTCTTATATTATAAATCTTGTTGTTAATGACGGGTTAGTTAACTCCGAACCAGACGAAGTAGAGATTACAGTACTCTGGGACGGTGTGAAAGTTGATGATAATTCAATTAATGTAAGTAAATTTAACCTGAATAATTTTCCTAATCCATTTAATCCTGAGACCATGATCAAGTTCTCTCTGAAAACACCTGAGAAGATATTGATAGAAGTATACAATATTCGTGGAGAAATAGTTCGTACACTGGTAAATGCAGAACTGGAAGCAGATTTCCATGAAGTATTATGGAACGGTAAGGATAATGATGGTAAGAGAGTTTCCAGTGGTGTTTATTTCTACAAAATGGAAGCCGGGAACTATCAGGAAACAAAGAAAATGATTCTGATGAAGTAATCCCCTGTTATCTGAATCTAACCTTCTCCCGATTTTTATTGGGAGAAGGTTTTGTATTTTGGAAAAACAGTGATATTGTTATTCAAGATATTTTTAACGTTGTCCCCTTAAACTGGTCCAAAGTTAATGTGTAAAAGTGTGTAAAATAGTTTGAAATATTAGTATAAATATTATTCTCTGCAAATTAACAATAAAATGCCAAACCGCTGCAACTTTTTGAATATCGAACACTCTAAATCTTGCCAAACTTCTTCATAACTCTTCTTAATATAATTACAAAGATAGTACCTATGGGTTCATTATCTTCAACTGAAATATATCCTGCATAATCTTCTATAATCTGTTTTATAATATATAAGCCAAGTCCTGTATGTCCATTTCTACCATGAATAAAACCTTTATCAAATACTTTTCTTTTAATTTCATCAGGTATCCCGATACCATTATCACAAACTTTTATCTCACATATATTATCTTTGGATGTTATTATTATATTTAGTTTAGTAGCGTTCCCATGTTTAATAGAATTAGTTATCAGATTTTCAAATACGGAGTATATTTCTTCATCTGCATACACTGTTTCCTTACCGGAAATAAAGATATCTATGTTAGGATAGTTTCTTTTAGTTTCATATATTACTTCTTCAATTCTATATTCTTTCATAGTGGAATGAGATTCTATGAAATTTTCCTGCTTGCGTTGACGTTCTATTGTTTTCAGACTTTTATTAGCTCTTTTCTTTATTTCATCCAGCATCTCATGTGTTGGCTCATTTGTATAAAGATTAACAGCACTTTTAATGACTGTAAGATCATTGGTGATATCATGACGTAAAATGGAATTTAATATTTTTAACCTTTTTTTACTAATGTTTAATTCTTCATCTGCTTGTATGCGCTTAGTGATATCACGATCAATTCCTCTGTATCCTGTTAATTTATTCTCAGAATTGTAAGTGGGTATTGCTGTACTCTCTGTGACTATTATTGTTCCATTTTTGTGTTTAAATTTTCCTATTACATTTTTCCAGCCTTTTCCGGCAGTTAAGGCATCATTTAACAAATTTAAGTATTTTGGTATTTTAGCATTATCTAACCACAAATCTGTAACATGACTTCCTACAATCTCCTTCACTTTGTATCCCAGTACAGTTTCAACAGCTTTATTTGAATAAGTATGTATACCATTAATATCCATTTCCCATGCCCAATCAGTCAATGATGAAAGGAAAGATCTATAATACTCTTTTTCTTTTAATAATAATTCTTGGGTCTGCATATGCTCAGTGATATCTCTGGTAATTGCCAGAAGGTTTTTCCCTAGAATATTTACGGT
>CAZOCS010000056.1:0-15367 GCA_964578365.1 uncultured Candidatus Cloacimonadota bacterium | reverse complement strand
GAAAGGCCTTTGATTTATAAATTAGAAGAGGGTAAGTATATTATTGATTTGGCTTCGCAGCTTAAGACTATTGGGGAGAAGATTGTAGGGAAATAATTATTATTGCATAATTTCTGAGCGCGGGAATGATAGTGAGCAAGTCTAGAGGATTTTTTATTATTAATTAATATAAGTGAGAAAAAAATGTCTTTATATGAAAACATAGAATTAATTAGAGAAAGGATAAATAAAGCTGCATTAAAAGCAAACCGAGACCCCAAAGACATAAAACTGCTGGCTGTAACTAAAACACGATCGATAGAAACTATTAAAGAAGCAATTTCTAAGAATATCGAATTCATTGGTGAAAACAAAGTTCAGGAAGCAGAAGACAAAATCCCTCTACTTAAAGAAAAATTCAAAGAATTCCATTTTATTGGACATTTGCAATCAAACAAAATTAACAAACTGATGAGACTAAGACCAACTCTCATTCACTCAATAGATAAATATTCAACAGCAAATAAATTGAATAACTATCTCAAGCAACACTCGATCACACAAGATGTATTGATCGAAGTGAATACCTCTGGTGAGGAAAATAAATTCGGTATAACGGCGGATGATACATTGCCGCTTATTAGATCTATCAGCAAACTGGAAAATGTTAAGATCAAAGGATTAATGACTATTAGTATGTTCACGCATGATGAAATAATCATAAGAGGATCTTTTATTAAATTACGAGAATTATTTAATGGAATAAAAGCTGAAGAAATTCCAAATGTAGAAATGAAATTCCTATCAATGGGAATGACAAATGACTTTGAGATCGCTATTGAAGAAGGTGCGAATATTATTCGAATCGGTACTGCCATATTTGGTGCAAGAAATTATTAAATTGGAGAGAATATGTTATCAATAATAGTCTTCAGTGTTTTGCTGATCATATCCTATTTACTGGGTTGTTTTTCGACTGCAAAACTAATGGCAAAATCATATAAAAGTATAAACGTGTATAAAGTTGGTACAGGACTTCCAGACACACAGAATATTTATAATAATATTGATAAAACACTAGGGATATTCACCGGAATAGTTGATTTTGGTAAAATGTATTTCTACATTGTATTACTTAGTTTTTTATTAAATTACCCACCCGTAACTAATGTTATTGGGAATATCGGAACACATAATCATTTGCTTGTCTTGGGATTCTTCATGGTTATAGGACACTGTTTACCTGTAACGCACCGCTTTAAGGGAGGTAGAGGCTTTTTTACTTATATCGGATTTATACTATACTTCGCCCCATACCCAATGATGATAATAACGGTTCTGGCAATAGTTCTTGTTATGGTTTTCAAGCAAATGCGCTTTGCACAATATATGGTTGTGATGCTGCCGCCATTCGTTAATTTCTTTTTTGAAGATGATGCTACCCTACTGGCAACAATGTTCATTGCCGCTTTATTAATGGGAATCATAAATTTTATTGTTTCAAAAAAATTGGGTGAGATCTAGATAGTATAAACTAAACTTGCAAGATCATGCTCCGATGATAAGAAAGAGGAGAAATTATGATAGAAAGAACCAAGTACAATGATGTTGAGCTAATATCGTTTGGTAATGAAAGTAAAGCTGAAAAAAAACTATTGAAGCAATTCGTGAATTATCATTGGGAACTATATAAAGATGAACCTCAATATATTCCACTTTTAGATTACGAGTATCTTGGTTTTAAGTTAATTGGGATGACAGGGTTTTTTGAACCTAATAATCTCTTTTTTAAACATGCGGAAATGAGGTTTTTCATGGTGCTGAGAAATGGAGAGGTAATAGGCCGATGTAATGCATTTGCAAATTACCGGCATAATGAGCGTTGGAATGATAAAGTTGGCTTTTTCGGGCAGTTTGAATGTATCGAAGATGAAAGAGTTGCAAAGATACTAATTGATGCTGCAATAAGTTTTTTGAAAGATATAGGAATGGATACTATGCGGGGTCCGCAAAATCTCCCGGTAAATGATGCAACCCCCGGCTTCCTTACTAAAGGATTTGATTCCAGACCTGTTATGTACTATCATTATAACAAACCTTATTATTCTTCTCTTGTAGAAAAACTGGGATTTAAAGCTGTGAAAAAAGTTTTATCATGGGAACAAAGACCAGACCGTCCAATGGAAGATAAGCTGGTGAGATTGTGCCAAAAAATAATAGATCGGTATGATGTTACAATAGAAGAATGGGGTGACCGTTCTTTGCAAGAACGCAAGAAAGAAATGTTGGAAATTTATAATGCTGCCTGGAATGAGAATTACGGCTTTGTTCCTTTCACACAGGAAGAATTCGATCAGATAATTGACGACATGATGCTGATCATGGATAAGAAATTGTTTATTTTTCTATATATAAAAGGAGAACCCGCTGCTTTCTTTGGAGGTGTTCCAAATGTTGCAGAAAACTTAAATAGAATTGGAAAGTTCCGTCATCTGGAATTGATAAGAGCAATTAAGCTGATACTGGGCGCAAAACGCACTAAAGGATTCCGTTTGGGTTATCTGGGTGTTAAGCCCAAATTCCGTCGTCTTGGCTTGGATGGAATTATGATATGGAAACAGAAACAGTATTCCCGGACTAAATACGATTATTGTGATATGGGTTGGGTATTGGAAGATAACAAGATGGTTATCAGACTTATAAACCTGATAGAAGCTAAAGACAGCAAAACCTATACGATCTATGAGAAGGAGATAGTTTAAAATATGATTATAATTACAAAAGTTAAAACTAAAAAGGATCTATTAAAATTCATCAAGTTTCCATTTAAATTGTACAAGAATGATACATCTTGGGTAGCTCCTCTCATAAGTGATCAAAAAACTTTTTTTAATCCGGATAAAAACCCATATTTCAAACATTCCAAAGTTCAGCTTTTCCTAGCTTATAAAGGTAAGGATTTAGTTGGTAGAATTTCTGCACAAACAAATACAAACCATAATAAAGTTCATAAAGACAGAATCGGTTTCTTTGGATTTTTTGAAAGCATTGATGACCAGGAAGTGGCAAATGCACTTTTTGATGCTGCAAAAAACTGGATCATGAAAAAAGGAATGGATAAGATGCGTGGTCCTGCCAGTTTTTCTGTGAATGATGAATGCGGATTGTTGATGGATGCATTTGATAAAAGCCCGATTGTTATGATGACCTACAATCCTGAATATTATATTAATTTATTCAACAATTACGATTTTGAAAAATCGATGGATCTTCTCGCCTATAATGCTGAGGTCAAACCTCCACCGGAAAGATTGAAAAGGTTATCCGATAAAATTGAAAAAAGAGGGCATTTCACTGTAAGAAATTTGAAGACAAAAAATAAGAAGAAATTACGTGAAGATATAGAAAAAATATTCACAATCTATGAAACTGCCTGGTCAGACAACTGGGGTTACGTTCCTATGTCTGCCCAGGAATTTGACCTGCTTGTAGATTCCTTGCTTCCTATCATTTTACCTGAATTGATATTTATCGCCGAGATCGATGGAGAAGCAGTGGGACTTTCGGTAACCTTGCCGGATTACAATTATGTATTAAAGAAGATGAAAGGGAAAATGCTGCCGTTTGGCTGGTTGAAATTCCTACTTCATAGAAACAAGATCCCGGGACTTAGAGTTGTCATTATGGGAGTTCTGGATGAATATAAAGGACGCGGAATCGACGTTGTGATGTATTGCAAAACACATGAAGTTGCACAAAATCATAAGATCCCATTTAAGGAAGCTGAATTTTCCTGGATCTTAGAATCTAACACAATGATGAACAAGATAGCTATAACTTTGGATGCTTATGTTTATAAAACTTATAGAATGTATGATAAGCCAATTAGGAAGGAAGTGTAATTATGATAAAAATTAAACCCATAACAAGTAAAAAAGAATTGAAACAATTCATCATGCTTCCATTCAAGTTGTATAAAAATGATCCCAACTGGGTTCCTCCATTAATTATGGATCAGAAAAACTTTTTTAATCCTAAAAAAAATCCGTATTATGAACATTCTGAAGTACAATTATTCCTGGCTTTCAAGGATGAAAAAGTGGTTGGAAGAATATCTGCTCAAACAAATACTCAGCATAATAAATTCCATGAAGATAAAGTTGGTTTCTTTGGTTTTTTTGAGAGCATAAATGATCAAACTGTAGCAGATGCACTTTTTACAGCAGCGTATGATTGGTTAAAAGAAAAAGGAATGGATACAATGCGCGGTCCTATGAATTTTTCTACCAATAATGAATGTGGACTGCTGGTAAAAGGTTTTGATACACCTCCATTTATTTTGATGACCCATAATCCTGATTGGTATCAAAAGCTTTATGAATGTTTTGGACTTGCAAAAGAGATGGATCTGCTGGCATATCTTATCCCTAAAAGACCAACTCCCGAGCGTTTGAAAAGGATTACAGAAAAACTGCAGAAAAGAGGTAGATTTACAGTGCGGGAACTTTCTTCCAAAAGTAAAAAAGAATTACGGCAAGATCTGCAAACAGTTTTTACTGTTTATACAAAAGCCTGGGAAAGGAACTGGGGATTTGTGCCCATGACCAAAAAAGAATTCGATCATGAAATTGATAGTGTGATCGATGTTGTGCGCCCGGAATTTTTCTATTTGGCTTATGTGGGTGATGAACCGGCTGGTTTTTATGTAGCACTGCCGGATTATAATCAAATACTGATGAAGATGAAAGGAAAGCTTTTCCCATTTGGAATTTTCCATGCCCTTTTAGGGAAAAACAAAATCACTGCAATGCGTGTGATCACAATGGGTGTTATCAAAGAATATCAAAATCGCGGTATCGATACGGTTTTTTATACAAAGAATTTCATGATAGCTAATGAGCATAAAAAGCTGAATATAGAAAATGCAGAGATGTCCTGGATACTGGAAACCAATACAATGATGAACCGCATTGCAACAAATCTTGGTGGCTGGGTCCATAAAACTTATAGGATATGGGATAAGAAGATAAACTAAATTCAATATCCAATATCCAATAATGAATATCCAAGTAAAAAGGAAAAAGAATGAATGAAGAGAAGAAAAAGTTTGATTTACAGGAACGATTCATTGATTATGCAGTTAGAATTATTAATCTTTCTGAGCAATTACCTGAAACAAAAACTGGCAAACACATTGCATTTCAAATTTTAAGAAGTGGTACATCACCCGCTGCAAATTACGGTGAAGCACAAAGTGCTGAATCAAGGGCTGATTTTATACATAAATTGAAAATTGCTTTGAAAGAGTTGAGAGAAACTGAAGTATGGCTAAAAATAATAATTAAAGCAAAAATAATTCAACCTTCTGCAAAGTTATCAACATTAATGCAAGAAACAGATGAGTTGATTTCAATATTATTCAAAAGTATTGATACTGCAAAAAAGAACAATGAACGTTAGTAGTATAAAACCTGATCATTGGACATTCTGTATTCGATATTGGAAATTCGTTTTGATTAAATTATGATATCATTTTTGAATTCAGGAATACTATTATTAAGTTCGGCTGTTATCATCCCGATCTTGATATATTTATTTGCAAAAAAGAAACCAAGAAAAGTAATTTTCAGTTCGATCCGTTTCATTAAAGAGAGCCAACAGAAACAAAAACGTAAGATCAATCTGAAAAATCTACTGTTGTTACTCATAAGGATATTAATAATTCTATTTACAATATTGGCAATTGCCCGTCCTGCCATAAAAACAGATCTCTTAAAAGAAGGAGATGCACATCCAAAAACTGCGATCGCTGTGATAATTGATAATTCATACAGTATGAACTACCTCGGAGATACACAAACTGACCTGGAAAAAGCCAAGCAAATTGCACATCAAATAAATGAAATGATAAGTGAAAATGACAACACAATTCTACTCACTTTAAATAATAATTGGAACAAACTTCACGCAGGGATCGGTATTGGAAAACTATCGGGCAAACTGATTGATGAGATCACAATATCTCCGCAGATATTAGCGCTGGAAGACGTTCTACAAGAAGCAGAGCTTAAAATGAAAGAGACGCATCTTCCCAATAAAGAGATCTATTATATAACAGATATGCAAAAACACGAACTTAATATTAAATTGGAATTCCCCACGTTCTTTATTCCCACATCTTCTGTTGAAGATAAAAATAATATAAGCTGCCAGAATGCATCTATCAAACATGAGATCGTGAATCGCACCATGCAAAAACAGATCGAGATAGAATTGGTTAATAACTCAAATATGAAGCAGCAAGATGTAATATATGAACTATTTATTGATGGAAACACAGTATCACAAAGAGCTACGGATCTTCTTCCGAAGCAGAGAAAGAAGCTGATCACGCCACTCGAAATAGAAAGTCCCGGCTGGCATCGGGGATATGCATCTGTGAAGAATGAAAGATTGATGTTTGATAACCGCAGTTACTTCAGCTTCTATCTTGATCCAAATCCTCAAATTGCCATAATTTCCGATATTACAAAAATTCCTGTGGCTCTCGAATCAATTTTAGAGATCTACTCCGAAAATGTATCCATAATAACTGATGAAAATATTAATTATGAAAGTTTGAAGAAATTTGAGAATATTATTATTTATAAAAAACAGGTTCTCTCTGCAAAGATGAGATCTATCTTAAGAAAATTAGAAGAAAACAAACGCAAGATCTTATTTATTGCAGATGAGAACTTATCAAAAGATCAGCATGAATTTGTTTCAGAATTCTTTAATTGCAAGTTCCAGCAATTTAATAGTAAAAGTAATAATATAGATCAGATAAATAAGTTCCATCCTATCACCAAAATAATGAAAGACATGAACAACATTGAGATTAAAGATTTCTGGGAAGTGGAAAGCAGTTCCAATATTTTACTCAGTTCAAAGGATCTCCCAATTGCTTTGGAGCATCAGAATTCTGTTCTCTGGTTATTTGATATAAAAAGTATACAAAGCCATTTTCTGCTGGATCCTGTATTCCCCGTTTTCGCATATAATTGTTTGCAATTCACAAGTGAGCACGTAAATAACTCATTCACACTAGGAGATAAAATTCCTATGAACTCACCAGACCTCACACTTCCTGATGGTGCAATGATAACTACAAAGAAAAGTTATCATTTCCCAATAACAGCAGGAATTTATGAGAATAATGGCAACATGATAGCTGTGAATTTGGATTATACAGAAAGTGATTTTAGCAAATGGGATGATCTGAAAATGAAAAATCTTCTGCTTCTAGATACTGATTGGAAAGATAATATTCTGCAATCACGCTATGGTTTCGAATTATGGAAATACCTGCTTATCGCTGCTCTGTTACTTTTTATTATCGAAATGCTGATGATCAAGAAAGAAGAACATAGTAGCGGTTAGGGATTAGGGAGGAGGAATGAAAATGATTAAGCAGAACAGAAGACTTATCATTATAGTACTTATATCAGCAGTTCTATTACTCATACCATTAATTGTGATGCAGTTCACGACGGAAATAAATTGGAATCTGTTCGATTTTATTATCGCAGGAGTTATACTACTCGGTACAGGCCTAATGTGTGAGCTTGTAATAAGAAAAGTAACTAAAATCAAGTACCGAATTATAATCTGTACAGCTCTTCTGGTAGTTCTCTTCCTCATTTGGGCGGAACTTGCAGTCGGCATTTTTTAGAACACTTTTCAGCGGACATAAGACTGTAGATAATAAACTTCTTAACTGCTATTTTTTTCTAATTGACATTTATTAGTAATCTCTTCATTTTCGATTTTGTAAATACAAGAAAGATTATTAAAAAACAAATTAAATTGCAATGAAGGATTAGGATCTAAATGGAACAAATGAGTAAAGAGAGAGAGTCCGCAGGTACTATTATTCTAAATAAGTACATAAAAACTTTGGAATTACATAATTACAATGAAGCATCAATAAAAACTTATCGGCAGTATTTCAAACAATTCTTGAAATTCTTTGAAAACTCAAAGCCAGAAGAGATCCGCCATGATGAGATCCGACAATATATTTTATATTTAGTTGAAGAAAAGAAATATTCCGCATCTTCCCAAAATAATGCCATAAATTCAATTAAGTTTTATTATAACGGTGTTCTAAACCGAGATATCGATGAGTTTTATCTTCCACGACCACGTCGAGCTAAAACTAACCCAATAATATTAAATGAACAAGAAGTAAGTAGAATTTTAAAAAATATTGAGAATTTAAGAAATAAGTGTATGATATTCCTTATTTATTCTGCAGGTCTATCACCAAGTGAGATAACTTATTTAAAGATAATAGATATTGATTCGGATAAGATGAATATCTTTATAAGTAGCGCAAAAGGTGATAAAGACAGGTTTGTAGTTCTTTCTGAAAAAATCCTCAATTTGTTACGTGAGTATTTTAGGATATATAGACCACACAAATGGTTGTTTGAAAGTAGACCTGGGCAACGGTATTCCAAAAGAAACCTACAGAAAGCATTTCAAATTGCTGTAAAGAAGAGTGGAATAACCAAGCCGGCAACGCTTTCCATTCTAAAAAATTCTTTCGCTGTTCATTTGTTGGAAAAAGGAGTTGATGTGAGGTACATTCAGAAGATGCTCGGGCAAAAACATGCTAAAACCACAATGAAATATTTGAGAGTGAGCAAAAGAGATCTGAGCGCTATAAAAAGTCCATTAGATAATTTGGATGTTTAAAACAAGGTATGAGGTTTTGGGTTATAGGTATAAGGTGCATGATTAGAAATTAGGGATTAGAAATGGAAAAAATAAAAACTGATGATTATTGTTTAACGCCAATTTCAAAGGACAGATATAGAATTGAAGTATTCTCATTTGAGTTCAGAAAAGATCAGGCAGTTACAATTCCAGGCTGTTATTTCAGTGGACCTCAACAAAGCTGGGTAATGCCGCAAACCAAAGAATGCTTAGATCTATTCCAAAAATTATTTCCTTCCAAACCCCAGGTAGAGATGAAGAGAACAACACCCATAGAAAAAGCACTGAAAGATTTTAGTGATCAACTTATTTTAAAGAGATACAGTGAAAATACAATAGTGATCTACAAAGAACAGATAGTTCGATTCTTTAACTATTACCCAAAAACAAATCCATTACAGCTGACCGATGAGAACGTTAAGGAATATGTATTGTTCCTGCTTACTAAAAAGAAAATCTCCTTCTCTTATCAGAAACAGGTAATAAGTGCAATTAAGTTTTACTTTGAAAAAGTGTTGAGGAGAGAAACAAAGAAATATTACTTTGATATCCCAAAAAAGAATGAGCAAAAATTACCCATTGTGCTCAGTAAACTTGAGGTTAAACAGATAATTGACTGCACAAATAATTTAAAACACAAAGCGATCTTATCAACAATATATTCTGCAGGATTAAGATTGAGTGAAGTAGTAAACCTTAAGATATCAGATATTGATTCGGAAAGAAAATTGATCTACATTCGTAGTGGAAAAGGCAAGAAAGATAGAACAACGATCTTGTCTAAAGAGTTGATACTAATGTTACGAAAATACTATAAAGAATATAAACCAAAGGCTTGGTTATTTGAGGGTATTGATGGAGGTCAATACAGTAAAAGTAGTGTCCAGGAAATATTTTATAAAGCTTTAAAGAGGTCAAATATTGACAAAAAAGTATCAGTTCATACTTTACGTCATAGTTTTGCAACTCATTTATTAGAGCAAGGAGAGGATTTGAGATATATTCAAAAGATTTTAGGTCATAAAAATTCAAAAACAACTGAGATTTATACGCATATTACTTCAACAGGATTGAAAAAAATCAAAAGTCCTTTAGATAGTATAGATTTAACAAAATAAGCAGTTATACAATAACTCCCAAAAAAAAGTTATTGTACAACAAAATTACCATAACTATAAGTTAGTTATGTACAACAAAAAAATTGACGCAGCGTGCATATGTTAGCAGCAACTAATTAAATTGGAGGTGAGTATGAAAGCTCAATCATTTCTAATGGTATTAATATTTGCTTTAATTTGCGTATCTAATATTAATTCAGATGTAGTTTTCAATGAACTATTTAATTTTTCGATAGAATCTGCTTCTGTTAACAACTTCTGGTTTGAGGATTATGATAACGATGATGAGGATGAATTTCTAATTCAAAATATTAACACAAATAATATCCAAGTATACGAATTAACTGGTGAGCTTATTGACACTTACAATGAAAATTTAGACATTTTCCATTTCACATACAATAATATTGAATATCAAATCGATTGGATCAATGAATATGATTCCATAGATGATGTGGCTAGTCTTAAAATTTACTTTCGAGAAGAGCAATCTCAGATTATTTTAGATTCTTTATCTATTTATTATAATACTATTGGAATTCCAGAACAAACAACGTTTACTGTTAATAATGTAGAATTTACTTCAAATAATATTGGTGAAATAATACTTATCTCTGGCAATTATCATTGTTTCGATTATGATTATCACGAAAGAAATATTAACTATATCTATGTTCTTTCATTAGAAAATAATACACTTCAACATTCTGATACATTAGAAAATTACGGACATACACTTTTTATGAATACAAACCAAACCGAGATTGTATCACATGGATATAATGAACACTTTTATTTTTTTCCAGATGGATCTTGGCAAGAGTTGACAGTATCTTTTGGGAAATATAATATAGAAACTCAAACCTTAATAGAAAATTTTCAATATTATGGAATTAGAGAACACTATTTAGGGAATGACTGGTGGATTCATTTCCCAATGTTTATGATGTTAATTAATGATGTTGATTTTATTGAATACGGGGCTGTATTTCACTTTAAAGTAAGACAAGGAACACAAACAGAAATAATTAATCAAGTTATCAGAATGAATCATACATTAACAGATACTATATGGATTCAAGAAGATTTGTTTTTACAGTCAAATGGGTGGATAAACATTGGGGCACGTTTGGGTAATGTACTTGGAGATGATAAATTAATTTTATTTGGGAAAACTTCAAGCTCACAATCAAATTTAGAGATTGTAAATTTAGATAATGGAAATTCTATACATAATCAACAAATCGAAATAAACTCAAGCGGAATAAGAAAAATTATTAAAGATTCATTTGGAAAAGTTTTTATTATTATTTTTACACAAAACCTGTTAGGTAGTCTTTATGAAATTGATGAGTCAAGTTATGTTTTAACTGAAGACTTAACCATTTATGACACTCAATTAAGAATTTCAAATTTTCCTAATCCTTTTAATCCAGAAACTAAAATAGTTTTTAATCTGCATGAGTCTGGACAAATCAGATTGGAGATTTACAACATTAAAGGTCAGAGGATAAAATCACTTTTAAACGACCAAATAACAGCAGGAAAGTATTCAATCATTTGGGATGGGAAAGACGCTTCAGGACAGAAAGTAAGCTCTGGTGTTTATCTTTACAAACTATTATTGTCTGGTAGAATTGAAGTAGTGAAAAAGTGTTTATTGTTGAAATAAAAGATGCTGCTAACAAGCGTGTCAGTTGAGTTTCACAGCACACGCCAAACATTAGCAGCAACTTAAAGAAATGGAGGATGAAATATGAAAATTACTTTTTTGCTGATAATTATAATATTGATATTATTTGTTATCAACATTACTTTACATGGACAACAAGAAATGAATAAAGTTTGGAATCCATCAACTAATTCTTTTATCACGGATACATTTATAAACAAATCTCAAAGTCATATAGTGCATAGAGATTCTATTTGGCAATCTATTGGACCTTATAATTATGATGTTCTAAGATGTGATTTTGGAGAAAACAATCCCGAAATAATTTATGCAGCTACTCGTGAATATGGAGTATATAAAACAATTGATGGTGGTGAAAATTGGAATCAAATAAATAGTGGTATTGATGATAATTTCATAAGATCCATAGCAGTTCATCCACAATTGAGTAACATTATTCTTGCTGGAACATATCATAATGGATTATATAGAAGTACTAACTCAGGGCAAACTTGGGAATTCGTTGATTCAATTCAAGACACAACAATTTTTGATATTAAATTTGATTTACAAGATGAAAATACGGTTTATGTTGGTACATACACCAAAGGAGTTTATAGAAGTTGGGATTCAGGAGTTTCTTGGCAACATTTATCTCCTGATTCGGTATCTACTGCGGCATTTACAATAATTATTGATCCCAATAATTCAAATATTGTCTTTTATTCTAATTCTGATGAAGATAGAGTTTATAAAAGTACAGATTATGGTCAAAACTGGGAATTATTTTTTGAAGGAATTAAGATAATTTCATTCGCAATTGATCCCAATAATTCAGATAATATTTATATGGGATTATTGGATGGTCCACTTTATAAGACTATAAACGGAGGTCAAACGTGGGAAACAATACTTATTGATAATCATAATGAAATAATAACTGATATTTTGATATCCCCAATTAACTCGAACATAATTTATTTGTCCTCAGCTTTCGGAACCGTTTTTAGAAGTGATGATTGGGGATTAACTTGGGAAGATTTTAGTTCGGGGATTTTAGCTTCTTCAGTTTTACAGCTTAAATTTCAACCTTATTCAACATCAACTTTGTTTGCTACAACAAATGGAGGTGCAATTTATAAAATTGAGAATTTTATTACTTCTGTTTCCAATTATGAAATCGATAACTCAAATTATTTTATTCTTTCTCAAAATCATCCAAATCCATTCAATCCAACTACAACAATTGAATTTTCAATTCAATGTGATTCTGAAATTGAACTTTCTATTTATAATCTTTAAGGACAAAAGGTGAAAACTTTAGCCAATAATGAATACACAAATGGTATATATTCTATTATTTGGAATGGTGAAGATGATAACAACAAATTAGTAAGCTCAGGTGTTTATCTTTACAAACTAAATGTGAATGGTAAAACTGAAGCAGTTAAGAAATGTTTACTATTAAAATAGAAGATGCTGCTAACATGTGTATCTGTTGAGTTTCACAGCATACACGAAACAGTTAGTAGCATCATAATAAGGAGAGCTATAATGAAAAAATATTATTTTATATATTTTATAGTTATATTTATTTCAAATTTATTTTCGGTTTATCACAGAGTTGGTGGAATCGGTTTGAATTTGATGCAGGATATTGAGATACAAGATAACATAGCTGTTGCAAGTACACACTCTCAAGAAATCCAGTTTTTTGATCTCAGTTGCGTTAGTAATCCCGAAATGATATCTTCAATAAGCCTGAATGATACCCCTCGTGAATTAGAGCTATGTAATAGTTTTTGTTACACTGTTGTTCGTGATACATCCATAGTAATAATTGATTTCAGTGATATACAAAATCCAACCTATATAATTGAATTTTCATTTTCTTCCGAAGATATTTGTGAATTTATAATAAATGACGATATTATTTACATATACAATTTGTATGAATTGATAATTGTATCAGTACAAGATCCATTGAATCCCGAATTAATTTCATTGACGAGTATAAATAATCCCTACTATCAAACTTATGGAAGTCAGTACGAAAATGATCGGCTTTACATTTCAACCCAAACAGGACTTAGGATATACGATGTTTCTAATCCTACAAATCCGTTTTATGTTAATAGTTTTGGTGATGATATTTTCTGGGATTTCCAAGTAATAGATAATATTGCTTATTTGGGAAATGAGGATGGACTTTTTATTCTTAATGTTGAGAATTATTACAATATCCAAATATTGTGTGAAAATACTGATTATGATTTTCGTGGGATTTTTGTCGATAATGATAACTTATATTCCTTAGCTTCCTTGAATAATATCCAAGAATTATATCATTTCGATATCCAGGATATTAATAATTTTATAACTATCGGAACATATTCAGGAGGACTTGTTATTAAAGTAGAAAATGATCTTGTATATACAAGATCTGGAGGATGGGAGAGTTCAGAATTTGATATACTTGACTTTAGTGACCCTTATAATCAGTATTTTGTAGGAAATGGTAACTTAAGATGCGATAGAAAAGAAATTGATGTAAAAAACAATTTACTTGCTGTATGTAGTAGGGATAATGATCAAGTGAGTTTTTTCGATCTTGCAAATCCCGAAAATCCTGAACAACTTTACAATATTAATAATGAGCAACAGCCAACAACAGTAACATTATGCGATAATTTCTCGATAATTGCTTTTCTTGGAACTACTTATGGTAATTCTAGATTATATTTCCATGATATTTCTGATCCGAACAACATTGAATTAATTAGTATAAAGTTTCTTGAAACAAGTAGAATTTACAGAATTGCAGTTAAAGAAAATTACGCTTACATTGGGGGCCGAGATAAATTATTTGTGCTTGATATCAATGACCTTACCGCTACTTCTATTGTGTACTGTATTGAAGATGTTCATGTAAGGGATATTGTAATTAGAGATGATTTTCTATACACTTGTACTAATGGTGATTTTCGGATTTATGATATTACAAATCCTGAAAATCCGTTTGTTGTTGGAACTTGGGAATCCATGAACTTTACAGAAGCAGTGAATGTTTATGATAATTATGCTTATGTTTCCGATTGGTATGGTGGTCTTAAAGTATTGAATGTTAGTAATCCAACTGATCCATATTTAGTTAATACGATTCTTCCACATTTTGATTCCCTTATTCAAGCAAAACCAATAATTCATGATAATAAGCTAATTATTTCAGATATCTATTGGAGTGAGCTTCTTGTTTATGACCTAACAAATCCTGCTTTCCCTGCATTAGTCAACTCATTTAAGTGGAATCGAGTGTCCGCAGAATTGGCTTCAAACGAAGATTATTTGATAACAGCAAATTACTATCAAGGATTCACAATACTCGATTTAGAAAACCTCACTCCAGTTTCGGAAAATATAATTACTAAAGAAAAGATTTCACTTACTAATTATCCAAATCCATTCAATCCAACAACAACAATCAATTTTTCAATCCAAAATGATTCCAAAATTAATTTATCAATATACAACATCAAAGGACAAAAAATTAAAGTATTAGCTCAAAATGAGTTTTCGAAAGGTTCACATTCTGTTATCTGGAATGGTAATGATGAATATGGGAAAATAGTTAGTTCAGGGATCTATTATTATAAATTAAATGTTAATGGAAAAACTGAAGCAGTGAGAAGATGTTTATTGTTGAAATAAAAAATGCTACTAACACACAGCTCCACAGCCAAGCAAGAAAAGAAACAAGTAGAGCGTGGCAGCTGCAAAACATTATACGAAAAGGAGATGTAGTATGGGAAACAAAATATTAAGTTCATTTCTAATA